>CAIJKC010000053.1 GCA_903821145.1 uncultured Actinomycetes bacterium
TCTGCCTTATTGGTAGCGATCTGAGCCTTACCGAGTTCAAGGAGTGAGTAGGTCTCACGGTGATGATCGTGCGCGGTGGAGAAGACATCTAATGACTTCTGCGCTGCCATGAGCGCACCTTCGGCATCGCCAAGTTCAGTCAGGCAGTGCGCAATCTTCTGATCACAACGTGCAACGTTGATCACTTCCTTCATCCGCTTAAAGAGTGCGCGAGCTTCTTGGAATGCCTCAGTCGCCTCTGTGTAGCGCTTTAATTCACGAAGGGCGCATCCAATCAGGTGGAGATCATTTGCTGCTCCTGCATCGTTTCCTTCTACGAGATGTTCCTGCACGCAATCTCTCATGCAGTCAATTGTCTTTTCATATTCTTTTGATGAATACCACCACTCACCGAGCTGGCAGGCGAGATCGATTGCCATCGGAGATTTTGATTCGCGAAGCAGGTCAACTGCCTTACTCATCGCGTCAGCTGCCTCATTCATCCGCTTGAGTTGATTGAGGTTGTAACCGATCGCAGAATAAGCCTGAGCTAGCCCATCATTGGATGCAACAGGATCGAGTTCGGCATAAATATCGCGAGCAGTTTCAGCGAGCGCAAGTGCTTCGTCATATTGGCCGCGGGCATAGATACGCGCGCTTAATTCGTAAAAGGTATTGGCACGTTCGATTCCAGTCACTTCTGGAATTCTCTCCCAGAGCATCTCTTCAGTCAGAATGTCATCCTGGCCTAGATCATCATCGTCATCACTCATGGTGGTAGCCCTCCTGTGTGCCGGGTGGAAGATGAGTCGAACACTAGTACGCCAGCCTGCTTCGCGCCTGCTTCCTGCAGAGAAACGCAGGCAAGTAGGATGGGCTTATGTCACACAGTGAGAACCCCGAGGCAGCGGTAAGCCGGCGAAACCTGCTCACCTTCGGCGCACTCGCTGGCGCATCTACCCTCTTTGGGATCCTCCCAGCAGGAATAGCTAACGCAGCCTCCCCCGATATTGCTCATGGCTCACGCTCACTGCCACAGGTTGCCCTCACCTTCCATGGGGCTGGGGATAAGGCGATGGCGCAGAAACTTCTCGCAATTCTCAAAAGCACACAGACTCCGGTCACAGTCTTTGCGGTCGGTGCTTGGCTCAAAGCTGATAGCTCTATTGCCAAGCAGATACTCGGTGATGGTCATGATCTTGGCAATCACACCATGAACCATTTGCAGAGCAAGACTCTCTCTGCAACCAAACTTGATTCTGAGATTTCAGGATGTGCCAAAGAACTTATCTCACTCATTGGCAATCATGGAAAGTTCTTCCGGCCCTCTGGCACGCAATACTCCACACCTCTGATTCGCAAGACCGCGTTGAAGTATGGGTATAAGAAATGTATTTCCTATGATGTTGACTCACATGATTACCAAGATGTTGGTAAGGCTGCAGTAATTAAGAATGTCATGGCCTCAGTGAAGAATGGCAGCATCGTGAGCCTGCACTTTGGTCATCAAGATACAATCGATGCACTCCCCACTCTTCTTACACAGCTTCACGCCAAAGGCTTAAAGCCGGTCACACTCTCCACCATGCTTGGCACGATCTAATGAAGAAATTATTCTCATCCGCCCTTGCAGTAATTATTGCGCTCCCGCTCTTGACGTTAAGTGCAAGCGCCGCAACTCCACTAGCTGGGATGCCACCAGTATTGGACCAGAATGATATTTATGCCGCAGATCGACCTAACCAACTATCTACGGTTGTGGCCAAATTTCCAGAGCGCGTATATGTCCCAAACCATACGTCAAATACTCTTACTGAGATCGATCCCAAGACATTTAAAATTATTCGCACTATTCCCATGAAAGCTGGTCCACAGCACGTTGTTCCATCATGGGATCTCAAAACATTATGGGTAAACAACAACGAGGGAAATTACCTCACTCCGATCGACCCCATGACGGGCCTTGCCGGAAAACCAATCTATGTTCATGATCCATACAATCTTTACTTCACACCCAATGGTAAGTATGCGATCGTTATGGCTGAAGCAGATAAGCAATTGGTCTTCCGTGATCCTCACACAATGGCGATCAAGAAGGTTGTGAAGGTCCCATGTGCTGGTGTGAACCATGCCGATTGGACGAAGGATGGGAATTTCTTCCTAGTAAGTTGCGAATTTAGCGGCAAACTCTTGTGGGTCAACACTGCAAAGATGACGATTGCAAAAGTCCTTACCTTGCCCAAGGTCATGGGATCTGCGACCATGCCACAAGATGTGAAGATCTCACCTGATGGTTCCACCTTTTATATCGCCGACATGATGGCTGATGGTGTCTGGGTAATGAAGGCAGATAGCGTTGGAAAGTTCACGCTCATCAAGACCGGCAAAGCTGCGCATGGTCTCTATGTCACTCGTGATTCCAAAACCTTACTCATCACCAATCGTGGTGAAGGTTCGGTATCGGTTCTGCGCTTTAGCGATAACGCGTTGATAGCTAAATGGAAGATCCCTGGCAATGGCAGCCCTGATATGGGTGGCATCTCAGCCGACGGAACCCAATTCTGGGTATCTGGTCGCTATAACGGCGTAGTTTATGTCTTTGATATCGTCCATGGCAAATATCTCAAGACGATCAAGGTTGGCAAAGAACCACATGGATTAGCCATCTATCCTCAACCTGGTCGATATTCATTGGGTCATACGGGGGTATTTAGATGATGAGAGTACGCCTCGACGTCCCAAAGTGGATCGGTCGCCTGACATTCTGGCTCGGAATTTTGAATGTTGCCGCCAATATCTTCAGACGTTTTCAACCAGTCGCGAGGCGTGTAGACAGTTATATTCCAGGCCTTGTTAATTCCACTGCGTTCTCTACTGCGCTCTTTACTTCACTTGTTTTAATTCTTGTTGCTCGAGGTTTGGCTCGCCGTAAGCGACGTGCTTGGAATATATCGGTAATAGTTCTCATCCTTAACCTCCTCTCCGATCTCTTTCGATATCACAGGCACCCGTTACAGATCATTCCAAACCTCATATTGCTGGGAATTTTGATTGGATTCCGCAAAGAGTTTTATGCAGTCTCTGATCCCGCAACACGGTTCCAACCTGTGCGTGCCTTTATCATTCTCTTCGCTTTCACCTTCATCGCTTCGACCTTGATGATCTACTACCGTCACGGCCATCAAATTGTCGGAAATCCATCCTTCAAAAATGTGGTTTTGACTGTTCTTGAAGGAATGATTGGTGTCACTGGCCCGATCGAATTCGTCAGCCAACGAGCATCAGATACCGTCGAATTTAGCCTCGCTGCACTTGGCATCTTCACCATTGTGATTCCACTCTTCCTCTTCTTCCGAAGAGTGAAGCCCCTTGCAAAGATGAGTAACGACGATATCGAGATTGTTCGAAAACTCATCACACACGATGTTGATCAGGATTCTCTTGGTTACTTTGCAACGAGACGAGATAAGAGCGTGATCTGGGCTCCGAATAAGAAGGCTGGGATTGCCTATCGAGTCGAAGGTGGCGTCATGCTTGCCAGCGGTGATCCATTCGGTGAATACAGTCTCTGGCCTGCTGCTATAGATGCTTTCCTTGATGAGGCAAAGCTGCATGCCTGGACACCTGCGGTGATGGGGGCGAGTGACCGTGGTGGCGAAGTTTGGGTAGAACATGCCGGGATGACCGCTTTTGATATTGGTGATGAAGCGATCATTAAGGTCAAAGATTTCACATTAGAAGGTCGCCCAATGGCAAACGTTCGCCAGATGGTGAATCGCATTAAGCGCAAGGGGTACTCGGCCTACACGGCGAAATGGTCAGATCTCGATGTAAATATTCGAGTCGAACTTCGACACTTAGCAAAGAAGTGGCGTTACGGAACCCCAGAACGTGGCTTCTCTATGGCGATGGATCGCTTTGGCGAAGATATTGATGGTGAGACGATTATTACGATCGCAACTCTTGGTGATGAGATCAAGGGGCTTCTCTACTTCGTTCCGTGGTCACATGATGGAATCTCCCTCGATCGCATGCAACGCGAACGCGGCACAGATCCTGGAGTGAATGAACTTCTTATTGTTCAGACAGTGGAATGGGCGCGTGAGAATAAGATTGAAAGCATTTCACTCAACTTCGCAGCTTTCCGTTCCCTCTTTGAACGCGCTGAGAAAATTAGTGCCGGACCTATTACTCGAAGTAGTCGCAACCTGATTCGATTCTTCTCTAACTTCTTCCAAGTGGAATCGCTCTATCGCTTTAATGCCAAGTTCGATCCAGAGTGGCAGACCCGCTACTTGGTCTATCCAAAGGCAACCGATATAGCCAAGATCGGTTGGGCAGCAATTCGCGCTGAGCAATTTATCGGCAGCTTTAGAAGTAAGGCTGTTAA
>CAIJKC010000054.1 GCA_903821145.1 uncultured Actinomycetes bacterium
AGATGTTTGTGCTGTGCCTGCCGCAGGGATAGTGGCTGAAGCGATGGTTGCTCTTGTTCTTGCCGATGCTGTGCTTGAGAAGTTCGGTGGCGATAGCGTTCAGGAAACTCGTCGCAACTTCCTCAGTTACATAGAGAACCTCGAGATTAAGTAATGCCACAAGCAGTCCTGATCGGACCTCCAGGTTCTGGTAAATCCTCGGTCGGCAGGGCTCTGTCACGAACCACGCAGCTCACCTTCTCCGACACAGATCACCTCATAGAACAACGTGCGGGTAAGAAGATCGCAGAGATCTTTGTGGAGGATGGCGAAGCTACATTTCGCGAACTTGAAGCAAGCGTTGTCGAGCAGGCACTTACCGAAGAATCCGGGGTTCTCTCACTCGGTGGAGGATCTATCCTGAATGAAAAGAGCCAGATCTTGTTGCGTGAATGTGGAGCGCTCATCGTCTTTCTCGAAGTAGGGATAGGACAAGCAGCCCCTCGCATCGGTTTTAACCAAGATCGTCCCATGTTGCTCATTAATCCACGCCAGACCTGGCTCAAGTTGATGGAGGAGCGCCTGCCGATCTACCAATCCCTCGCTGATGTCACGATCTCTACCGACTCCAAGAAGCCTCAGGAAGTGGCTGAACAGATTGCAGAGATTTTGAAGGTGCGCCTTGGCTGATATTGAAGTGAGATCTGAACATACCTACCAGGTTCGTATCGGCGTCGATCACCGTGTTGAACTAGCCCGCTTGCTCCAAGGTTATTCAAAGGTCTTGATCATTGCGCCACGCGCGCTCCAAGATCTTCTCTCCCTCTCTCATCCCGATGTTTTCTATACCGAAGATGGTGAATCTCAGAAAGATATCTCCACAGTCGTGCAGATCTGGGATGCACTCGGTGAGATGCAACTAGGACGCAAGGATGCGATTGTTGGCATAGGCGGTGGCGCAACAACAGATCTGGCAGGTTTTGTGGCAGCGACATGGCTTCGCGGTGTCCACTGGCATGCCATCCCAACCACTCTGGCAGCTATGGTAGATGCCTCGGTGGGTGGAAAGACTGGTATCAACACTCAATCCGGCAAGAATCTCGTCGGGGCATTTCATTCACCACAACAGGTAATCATTGATAGGCAATTCCTCGACACTCTTTCAGACCGTGAATTCTCCGCAGGGCTGGCTGAAGTGATTAAGACGGGAATCATTGCAGATGTATCGATCTTAGATCTTCTCAATGGCTCTGCTGATCTTAGGGGAGCGCGATCTCTTGCCATCGAACTTATTTCGAAGAGTGTGGCAGTGAAGGCTGATGTGGTGAGCGAGGATTTCAAAGAGGGCAAGTTGCGCGAAATTCTCAATTTTGGTCACACATTCGGTCACGCAATCGAGAAACACGAGCAGTTCTCACTTCGACATGGTGAAGCGGTATCCATTGGGATTATGTATGCGCTCTATCTCTCCGAGGAGCTTGCCGATCTTGATCCATCAGTGAGTTCTGGGATTGCAGAGCTTCTCAAGAACTTTGGCCTTCCGATCGCAACCGCAGATCTAGGATGGCCTGAGCTTTTGACTCTGATGCAAGGGGATAAGAAGGCTAGAGCACAGGAGTTGAGGTTCATTGGCATCGATAGAATCTCTCATCCCGTCTGGTTTGAGGGTGTGCCGATTGATATTGCTGCCAAGGTCTATGAAAGGATTCTCCTATGAAGGTAATGGTTCTTAATGGCCCCAATCTTGGCCGACTCGATTTACGCAGTTCTGCCATCTATGGGAACTTGGATTTCGCTGCTCTGACCGCATTCATTGAAAACTCTGCCAAGGAGATGGGCTTTGAGGCTGACGTTCGTCAATCTGACTCTGAGACGGAATTGATCACCTGGTTACATGAGGCAGCCGATGCGAAGATTCCAGTCATCTTTAATCCAGCAGCTTTTACCCATTATTCGTATGCGATTCGGGATGCGGTGGATATGTTGACCGCACCTGCGATTGAGGTTCACCTGAGCAACCCACTTTCCCGAGAAGAATTCCGCCACACATCGGTGATCTCTGGTGTGGTGAAGGGAACTATTGGGGGATTTGGCCCTGATTCATACCGTCTTGCGCTTATGGCTCTGAAAGGGCTCATCTAGCGGGTATCCTTCAACCTTTGGCGAACCCTGCCGAACGCCCGGTAATGGGCTTGTAGATGAAATGGACTCCTGATGGCATCAACGAATGATTTAAAGAACGGCATGACCTTAGATATTGATGGTCAGCTTTGGACTGTTATTGAGTTCCAGCATGTGAAGCCAGGCAAGGGCCCAGCATTTGTTCGCACCAAGATGAAGCAGGTCTTAACTGGCAAGGTTGTTGAGAAGACTTTCAATGCCGGCGTGAAGGTAGAGATCGCGATCCTTGAGAAGCGCGATATGCAATATTTGTATAAAGATGGAGAAGATTTCGTCTTTATGGATAGCAAGAACTATGACCAGCTGATGATCTCGGCTCAGGTTGTTGGTGACGCAGTTGATTACATGCTCGAGAACTGTGAAGCAATCGTCGCAGTCCACGAAGGCAATCCTCTCTATGTTGAGCTTCCTGCGTCAGTGGAGCTTGTTGTTACCTATACCGAGCCTGGACTCCAGGGTGATCGCTCATCCGGTGGTAATAAGCCCGCAACAGTGGAGACTGGAATCACTGTGCAAGTTCCGCTCTTCATTAAGCAAGATGAGAAGATTTTGGTGGACACACGCACTGGGGGATACCTCGGTCGTGCTAATTCGTGAGTGCTCGTCGAAAAGCTCGTAAGCGCGCTTTAGATTTTCTCTACGAAGCTGACCTTCGGGGCACGAACGCTCTTGAGCTCTATCTTGCACGTGGCTCGGATGAACTTGCGCAGGAGGCCTATGTTGAAAAACTTCTCCGTGGCGTTGCCGAGCACCAGAATAAACTCGATGAATTAATTATGACCTATGCCCAAGGTTGGGATATGGATCGAATGCCAGCCATCGATCGAAATCTTCTTCGCCTCTCAATCTATGAACTCCTCTGGGAGCCAGAGCTGGATGAGAAGATTGCTATTAATGAAGCAGTTGAGATGGCTGCCGAGCTCTCTACCAATGATTCCTCAAGCTACATCAATGGTGTTCTAGGCCGAATCGCTGCAATTAAAGGATCGCTTATCTAGTCTCCATCTAGTCTTCATCTTGTCTTAGTGGAGAAGAAGTCCACGATCTATAGCCCATTGAGTCAGTTCACCGGTTGGTACATCAGCCATCGTTGATAGGGCGATCAGATCGCTACCTCTCACCGAGAGCATCACCCCATTCCAATCAGATCGAAGCCTGCAGATCTCCTGCAGGTATCTCACCATGCTCGCTGGAATCTCATTTCCGGCTCCCCGAATTGCCGCCAGATTAAGAACGAGGCCCCGACTCTCTGAGGACTTGGGAGAGAAGAGACCAAGGAGCTGGTCAAGGGGGACGTTATAGAAGGTGGCAAGCCCGACAGCTCGCTTGAGGGTGAGAGCGCGATCGCCTCGTTCATAGGAACCGACGACAACAGCCTTCCAACGCCCCGCTGATTCCCGCTCCACATCTCGAAGGGTGAGCCCTCGCTGGCGTCTGATCGCGCGAAGGGAGTCCCCGATCGCCGTCAGGGTGTGGGAGTCATAACCCTCGGTTGTGGTTTCTGCATGCTCATCTGGGTGATTTTCCATGGCGTGAAGGTAGGACAGAAGGCCTGGTTTCGCATCTATCTATCCACAGATGCTAATCTACGTCCGCAATACCGGGGATCGAGAAGATATCCGGCCAATCCTTTAAAGAACCGTCCTGTGAGGCGGCGAAGGAGTGAGAATGAGCCTTGTGCTAGATAGCGGTGAGATTAATCGCGCTTTAAAGCGAATCTCCCATGAGATCGTTGAACGCAATCACGGTGTGAACTCCTTAGTCCTCATGGGGATTCCCACACGCGGCAGATTCATTGCAGAACGTCTACGCGAGATTATTGCGACCATAGAAGGACCGGTCGCCTGCGGCACTCTCGATATCACCATGCATCGCGATGATCATCGCCTGCGAGCCCCACGAGTTTTGGTCGAAACCGTTATGCCACATGGCGGCATCGAAGGAAAAGATGTCGTCTTGGTCGATGATGTGCTCTTCTCCGGTCGCACTATTCGAGCAGCACTTGATGCACTTGGCGAACTTGGTCGTCCCAACTCTGTGCAGCTAGCAGTCTTGGTTGACCGCGGCCATAGAGAGTTACCCATCAGAGCTGACTTCGTGGGCAAGAACATCCCCACGTCGATAAAGGAGCAAGTGAAGGTCTATCTGACCGAGCATGACGACAAGGATCTTGTTGAGATTGTCACGGTGCAAGAATGAAACATCTACTTTCGATCCATGACATAAGCGCCGATCAAGCACTTGATATTCTCGATACCGCGGCACAATTAGAGACTCTCACGGCAGGTGCTGTGAAGAAGCTACCAACGTTACGTGGTCGCACAGTCGTAAACCTCTTCTTTGAGGATTCCACTCGGACACGCCTCTCCTTTGAATCCGCGGCAAAACGCCTCTCCGCCGATGTCACTAACTTCACCGCTAAGGGATCGAGCGTTAGCAAGGGTGAGAGCCTGAAAGATACTGCTCAAACGCTGCAGGCGATGGGGGCAGATGCGATCGTGATCAGGCACCCCGCTTCAGGTGCTGCGAATCGATTGGCTGAAAGCGGCTGGGTGGGGGCATCAATCATCAATGCTGGTGATGGAACTCATGAACATCCTACGCAAGCTCTCCTTGACGCATTCACAATCCGTAAGCATTTCGGGCCAAGTATGAGAGATTTCTCAACTCTCAACATCGCGATCGTTGGCGATATCCTGCACTCACGTGTTGCTCGAAGCAATATCGCGTTGTTGCAAAAGCTTGGCGCTCGTGTCACGGTGATTGCCCCACCAACACTGATCCCCGTCGGAATTGAGAGTTGGGGAGCGCCCTTCTCATACGATTTCGATGAAGAGCTTGATCAGTTTGATGTCGTGATGATGCTACGCGTTCAATTAGAACGTATGAATGAATCTTTCTTCCCCAATGGTCGAGAGTACTCACGAGGATATGGCTTAGATGAGGCGCGTTTGGCAAGGTTAAAGCCTGGAGCCATCGTCATGCACCCAGGTCCGATGAATAGAGGTTTGGAGATCAGCGCTGCCAGCGCAGATTCCATCAGGTCAGTGGTCGTCGAACAAGTCTCTAATGGAGTTTTAGTACGTATGGCAGTTCTTTATCAACTACTAGGTGGACCCGATCTTCAGGGTGCTGGAGGTGCACTATGAGCACTATAAGCAGTGTGAGTAAAGTGAATGAAGTGCTCTTGAAATCTGCACTCTTGGCCGATGGATCAGTAGTTGATATCAGAATTTCAGGGGAGAAGATCTCCGAGATTGGCACAGATCTGACCAGCGAAGGCATTTCTTTAGATTGCACTGGGCTAAGAGTTCTCCCTGGTTTTGTTGACCTGCACACACACCTACGTGAACCTGGAAAAGAGAATGCAGAGACAGTACTCAGTGGCTCTCAAGCTGCCGTTCGAGGGGGCTATACGGCGCTCTCAGCAATGGCCAACACACATCCAGTTGCAGATTCAGCAGGTGTTGTGGAGCAAGTGTGGCGTCTAGGAAAGAGCGCAGGACTCTGCGATGTCTATCCCATCGGTGCCGTAAGTGAAGGGTTGGAAGGAAAGAAGCTCGCCGAAATTGGTGCGATGGCAAACTCTGCCGCGCGAGTGCGAGTATTTAGCGATGATGGCAAGTGTGTTGATGATCCGCTCCTGATGCGTCGAGCCCTGGAGTATGTGAAATCATTTGATGGCGTGATTGCCCAGCATGCACAAGAACCGCGTCTGACCGTTAACGCACAAATGAATGAAGGTTTAGTAGCCGCAGAACTCGGGCTAGCTGGCTGGCCCGCAGTCGCCGAAGAAGCCATCATCGCAAGAGATATCCTTCTCGCTCATGCAGTGAAGAGCCGCTTACATATCTGTCACCTCTCAACAAAGGGATCAGTGGAGATCATCCGCTGGGCGAAGGGACAAGGCATGGCCGTTACCGCAGAGGTCACGCCCCACCATCTCTTGTTAACCGACGAATCTGCTCGGTCCTACGATCCGATCTATAAGGTGAATCCTCCGTTGCGGACCCAATCTGATGTGCAAGCACTTCGAGAAGCACTGGCTGATGGAACGATCGATATCGTTGCCACAGATCACGCCCCTCATCCTCACGAGGACAAGGATTGCGAATGGGCATCGGCAGCTTTTGGCATGGTTGGTCTAGAGACAGCCTTCGCCATAGTTCACTCAACGATGGTGGCGACAGGACTGATGGATTGGAAGCGCCTGGTAGAAGTGATGTCATCTAAGCCGGCAAGCATTGGTGGCTATGATGAACAAGGGCAAGCACTTGCTCTTGGATCAGTTGCCAATCTTGCGATTATTGACCCATCTCGAGAGTGGGTCGTCAATCGCGACGAACTTTCGTCCAAGAGCAAGAACACCCCGTTTCATGGTCATACCCTCACAGGGGCAGTGATACATACGATCTACAGAGGCAAGCTCGTTGTAAGAGATCAACAATTGACTGGAGTGGGCAATGTCTAAGGCATATTTGGTACTCGATGATGGCGCCATCTTTGAGGGCCAGTCTTGGGCATGCCTGGGGGAGACCTACGGTGAAGCGGTCTTCTCCACCGGAATGACGGGCTACCAAGAGACACTTACCGACCCCAGCTATCACAAGCAGATTGTGATCATGACTGCGCCGCATGTGGGAAACACCGGTATGAACAAGGCCGATATGGAGTCCAAGAAGATTTGGGTTTCTGGTTTTGCAGTTCGTAATCCATCACCGCGTCCCTCGAATTGGCGCTCCGAAGAGAGCCTGGAGAGTGCGCTCATAGATGCTGGTGTCGTTGGTATCCAAGGTATCGATACCCGTGCGATTACCCGTCACTTGCGTGATCGTGGATCCATGCGGGTAGGCATATTCTCGGATGGGCAACTATCTCGCGATGAGATGGTGATCAAGGTTCGCCAGATCCCGGCGATGTCTGGACTCTTCTTAGCATCGGATGTCACCACGGAATCAAAGTATGTAGTCTCACCGCCGCCTGGTGTTCCTACGAGTTTTACCGTTGCAGCGATCGATTTAGGAATTAAGTCAGCAACTCCCCGACATATGTCAGAGCGGGGAATGCAAGTACATGTCTTTCCGATGAGTGCGAGTAATGAGGAGATTCGAGCAATCAACCCCGATGGCATCTTCCTCTCCAATGGCCCGGGTGATCCCTCAACTATGGATGAGATGGTCGAACTGGTCCGCGGTTTTCTTGCCGATTCAATACCGGTCTTCGGAATCTGTTTTGGCCATCAGATACTTGGCCGAGCTCTTGGGTTTACCACCTACAAGCTCCCATTTGGCCATCGAGGTATCAATCAACCAGTGAAGAACCTGCAGAATGGAACCGTGGAGATTACAGCCCATAATCACGGCTTTGCAGTCGATGCACCAGTAGATGCGAATTTCACTACCGTGTATGGCTCCGGACATGTCAGCCACATCTGCCTCAACGACGGTGTTGTTGAGGGTCTTGAGCTCCTTGAACGGCCAGCCTTTAGCGTTCAATACCATCCAGAGTCTGCAGCTGGACCACATGATGCCGCCTATCTCTTCGACCACTTTGCCGAGATGATGAGTAAAGAGAAGGTGAAGTAGCGCCATGAGTAGAGATCTATCCATTAAGAGCGTTCTCGTTATTGGTTCCGGTCCAATTGTGATCGGACAAGCATGCGAGTTCGACTACTCGGGTACCCAAGCTTGTCGCATTCTGCGCGAGGAAGGTATCCGCGTCATACTCATTAACTCCAATCCTGCGACGATCATGACGGATCCAGAGTTTGCAGATGCTACCTATATCGAACCGATCACTCCAGAAGTTATCGAGAAGATCTTGGCGAAAGAGCGCCCGGATGCTGTCTTGGCCACCCTTGGTGGGCAGACTGCTTTAAATGCTGCGATGCAACTCTTTGAGCGAGGCTCCTTCGAAAAATATGGGACAAGGCTGATTGGCGCCAATATCGATGCGATCAAACGTGGCGAGGATCGAGAAGTTTTCAAAGGCATCGTTGAGAAGATCGGGGGAGAGTCCTCTCAATCTCTCATCTGTCACTCCATGCAGGAGTGTTTAGCGGCAGCCCAGGTTCTCAAATATCCCGTAGTGGTGCGCCCCTCCTTCACGATGGGTGGCCTTGGATCAGGTATTGCCTACAACCAAGATGAGTTAGAACTCATTGCAGGCGCTGGCTTGCGCCATAGCCCTACCACGGAAGTTCTCCTGGAAGAGTCGATCATTGGTTGGAAAGAGTATGAACTCGAAGTAATGCGTGATCATAAGGACAATGTGGTCATCGTCTGCAGTATCGAAAATCTTGATCCAATGGGCGTTCACACAGGCGACTCCATCACCGTTGCTCCGGCAATGACTTTGACCGATGTCGAGTATCAACGCTTGCGAGATCTCTCTATCGCGATCATTAGAGAAGTGGGCGTAGATACTGGCGGATGCAATATTCAATTCGCAGTCAACCCCACCGATGGAAGAATTATCGTGATTGAGATGAATCCTCGTGTTTCTCGCTCATCAGCCCTTGCCTCAAAAGCAACGGGTTTTCCGATAGCGAAGATCGCAACAAAGCTTGCTATCGGCTATACCTTGGATGAGATTCAAAATGACATCACCAAGTCCACCCCGGCATCCTTTGAACCAACCTTGGATTACATCGTGGTAAAAGTTCCCCGCTTTGCCTTTGAGAAATTCCCAGAAGCTGATGAGCGTCTGACAACCACGATGAAATCTGTGGGAGAGGCGATGGCTATTGGCCGAAGCTTCCCTGAAGCGCTCCAGAAAGCCCTTCGCTCAGTCGAGAAGAAGGGTATGAGTTTCGCCTGGGAGAGTGCTGGTCGTGATCTCTCTGATTTAATGTCCACGATCAATATCCCCACTGAATATCGGCTGCAGAATGTTCAGCGTGCGATGTATTTGGGTGCAAGCGTGGAGGAGATTTTCGCACGCACGAAGATTGATCCGTGGTTCCTCGCTCACATTGAGATCATCAACCAGAAGGCTAAGGAGATCTCGCAGGCAGCCGATTTAGGTGGCGACCTACTTCGCGAGGCAAAGACGCTGGGCTTCTCAGATGCTCAGATCGCCTCACTTCGTGCACTCACTGAGTTTGAGGTGCGAGCGATTCGTCATCGTTTGAATGTGCGGCCGGTCTTTAAGACAGTGGACACATGCGCGGCTGAATTCGAAGCGCATACCCCTTATCACTATTCCTCGTATGACCAGGAGAGTGAAGTTCGTCCTCGTACAAAGCCTGCCGTCTTCATTCTGGGAAGTGGACCAAATCGTATTGGCCAAGGTGTCGAATTCGATTACTCCTGCGTGCATGCTGCCTTCGCACTTCGTGAAGCTGGTTATGAGACGATTATGATCAATTGCAATCCGGAGACGGTCTCCACCGATTACGACACCTCAGATCGCCTCTATTTTGAGCCACTCACCTTGGAAGATGTTCTAGAAGTTATCGCAGCCGAGAGCGCTGCAGGCCCTGTCTTAGGAGTTATCGCACAACTTGGTGGTCAAACTCCACTTGGACTTGCGCGCGGACTCCTGGAAGCTGGCGTGACGATCCTTGGAACATCCCCTCATGCCATTGATTTGGCTGAGGATCGTGGTGAGTTCGGCAAGATTTTGGCAAAGAGTGAGTTGAAAGCACCTGAATTCGGGATGGCTCGCTCCTTTGATGAGGCCAAGGTAATTGCCCACGGTATTGGATATCCAGTTCTCGTCAGGCCATCCTTCGTTCTTGGTGGTCGCGGGATGGAGATCGTTTACGATGATGAATCCCTCGAGGAGTTCATCGCTAAGGCAACTGAGATTACTCCTAATCACCCCGTTCTTATAGATCGGTTCTTAGATGATGCGATCGAGATCGATGTCGATGCACTCTATGACGGTGTTGAACTCTTCTTAGCCGGTGTGATGGAACATATCGAGGAGGCTGGTATCCACTCTGGAGACTCTGCCTGCGTTCTGCCTAGCTTCACCCTTGATGCCACCAAGATCGCGGAGATTAGAGATGCGACGTACAAGATCGCATCCAATGTCGGCGTTCTCGGATTGATCAATATCCAATATGCGATTACTCGTGATGGGACTCTCTACGTGATCGAGGCGAATCCGCGTGCCTCACGAACCGTGCCATTTGTGAGTAAGGCGACAGGTAATCCACTTGCAAAGGCAGCAGCTCTGATCTCGACAGGTCGTAGCATCGCCCAACTCAGAACGGAGAAGATTCTTCCCCTGAGCGGAGATGGCGTGGCAAATGGTGTCTCGGTTAAAGAGGCTGTTCTGCCGTGGAATCGTTTCCGTAGAATCGATGGAACGGGCGTTGATTCAGTCTTAGGACCAGAGATGCGTTCGACAGGTGAGGTCATGGGCATTGCCTCCACCTTTGGCCAGGCATATGCCAAAAGTCAGATCGCAGCATTTGGACCTTTGCCGATGCAGGGCTCAGTATTTATATCCCTCTCTGATCGCGATAAAGAGGATGCACTTGCCCCAGCTAGGGCGCTGGCGGAGCTGGGATTCACTCTCTTCACAACAGCGGGTACACATGACTTCTTAGCTAAGGAAGGCGTCACCTCAAAAATGGTGCGTAAGAATTCAGATACCCAGGGGGAGGGGCTATCTGCCGTGGACATCATTACCTCCTCTATGGTTGATCTCGTGATTAATACACCTCTCGGACGCGGCAGCCGTCATGATGGTTGGCTCATCAGAACAGCATCGGTGCAGCGAGCGATTCCCATCATCACCACGATCGCTGGGTTTAAGGCTGCCGTCGAGGGTATTCGTGAAATGCAGAGCCGTGAATTTGATATCCAATCGCTGCAAGAGTGGCAATCCATTGAAGGTGCTCGATGATTAATCAGAGGGCCAGGCAGGTGCAGGCCGAACTTGTGAGCAATAAACGAGTGGGTGCCTACCATCACATGAGCTTCTCGGTCGGTGATCTCGCCTCACAAGCACTTCCTGGGAATTTTGTTGCAATTGCAGTCGGAGGCGAGGCCTCGTCGATGATTCTTCGCCGAGCGTTTGCGATCTACCGCTCCACAGAGAAGGGTCCGCAAGGTGGGCTTATTGAACTCATCGTGGCACCCCATGGTCAAGGAAGTCGATGGCTCACAAACCTGCCAGTCAATTCCACCGTCGACATGGTGGCTCCTCTTGGAACACATTTTGGAATTCCAACAGAACCTGTGAGAGCGCTCCTGGTTGGCGGAGGATATGGCAGCGCACCGCTCTTTGGTCTTGCCGAACTTTTGAAGAGTCGTGGCTGTCGGGTAGATATGGTTCTAGGCGCGAGCACGGCGAACAAAATATATGCTCCACTTGAAGGTAAGCGCGCAGTTTCAAGTTTAACGATCACCACCGATGATGGATCGATGGGCGTTCAAGGTCAGATCACAGATGTTCTTCCTGAGATCATCACCGATAAAGAGATTGAGATCATTTATTCCTGCGGTCCTATGGGAATGCTCCAAGCGATCACACAGGTCAGTGAGCAATTTGGGGTTATGCATCAATGCGCAGTGGAAGAGGCGATGGCTTGTGGTATCGGTGTCTGCATGACCTGTGTCCTTCCTGTCACAGGCGAGGATGGTGTGACACGAATGCTTCGCTCCTGTATCGATGGCCCAGTGATGGATGGTTCGAAAGTTATCTGGGATAGCAAGCGAAAGATTCCTGAAGGGACCTTTGGCGCATGACATTTTCCTATGCGACGACTTTAGGAAGCGCTTCACTTCCCAACCCAATTCTGACTGCTAGTGGCTGTGCTGGCTCTGGAAAGGAGCTCTCGCAGTTCTTTCCATTGACGCAGCTCGGTGCGATCGTCACGAAATCGATCATGATTAAGGCTCGAAGCGGTAGAGCGACTCCACGTATGGCAGAGACTCCAAGTGGGATGCTCAACTCCATAGGGCTTCAGGGCCCAGGCGTCGATCACTTCCTTGCCAACGATATTCCGTGGCTAGCAGCTCAGGGAGCTCGCACGATAGTGAGCATTGCAGGAGAGACGGTCGAGGATTACGCGGTCTTAGCGCGCAAGATGCGAAATCTTCCTGGGGTCGTTGGGTTGGAAGTTAATATCTCTTGCCCAAATGTGGAGAATAGGGGAATGGTCTTCTCGTGCCATCCAGAGACAGCTCGAGCCGCAATAGAGGCAGTACGCAGGAATATTGGTGGAGATCTACCTATCATTGCAAAGCTCTCACCTGATGTGACAGATATCGTGGCAATTGCCAAAGAGGTCGCCCACGCAGGAGCTGATGGCGTCGCTCTTATTAATACTCTTCTTGGCATGGTGATTGATACCAATTCGATGGCTCCAAAGCTTGCGCAGAAGACTGGTGGGTTAAGTGGTCCGGCGATTCGCCCAGTTGCCATTCGTGCTGTTTATCAAGTGCACGCGGCACTCCCACAACTTCCGATCCTCGGAATGGGTGGAATTACGAGTGGCCGTGATGCATTCGAATTTATCTTGGCCGGTGCTCGAGCAGTCTCAGTGGGTACCGCAACTTTCGGCAACCCCACTGCCGTCATCAAGGTTAAGGATGAATTAGAGGCTATTCTCGTTGAGAAGGGCTTCTCTTCTGTTGAGCAGGCCGTTGGTTACGCACATCGTGAGGTACTCGAATGAATCCACTTATCCTAGCCCTCGATACTCCTGACCTCGATACTGCATGCGCATGGATTGAAGCCACGCACGAATCGATAGGCACGTATAAAGCCGGTCTCGAATTCTTTCTCAAATTTGGTGCGCCTGGAATTGCGAAACTTCGAACAGCGGGAGAGTTTGATCTCTTCCTTGATCTGAAGTTGCACGATATCCCCAATACTGTTGCCGGAGGTGCTCGGTCGATATCAGATATTGCTCCAAAGTTCCTCACGGTACACGCATCCGGGGGTCGGGAGATGATCGCAGCCGCCGCTAAGGAAGTTCCTCATATCAATATTACTGCGGTCACCATTCTCACCTCACTCGGTGATGAAGATTTAGTAGAGATCGGATATGCAGATTCACCTATGAAGTCAGCCATTGGATTAGCCGACCTTGCTGTCAAAGCCGGAGCTCGAGCAATTGTTTGCTCACCACTTGAAGTGGCGGGAATCCGCCACAAAGTTGGACCCCTACCTGCGATCATCACACCGGGTGTGAGGCCTGCGGGATCGGCTGCGGGTGATCAAAGTAGAGTGATGACTCCACGAGAGGCGATGCGCGCCGGTTCCACCTATTTAGTGATTGGTCGACCAATTACTTCTCTCTTTGAACAAGGTAAGCACGTGATGGCAGATAAAGCTAGGCAGATTCTCGATGACGCCACTTCCGCCTAAGCTCACTCCAGAAGCGCGCGCAGCAGCACTGCTTGCTGCTACCACCGCTCGCAAAGAACGCTCTGAGATCAAGGCTCTGCTTCGTAATTCAGAGAAGAGCATCTTTGATGTGATTAACTCAGCCCAGCCCGCTATTCAAAAGATGCGTGTGCGTGAATTGCTTGAGTCAGTGCCTGGAGTGGGCAAGTTGAGAGCCGAGGCGATTATGGAGAGAGCAAAGATCTCGCCAACCCGTAGAATTGCAGGTCTTGGAAGAAATCAGATTTTAGCGTTAAAGGGGGAGCTGGCGATGTCAAAGGTTGACCCTGCCCGTGGCACTCTCATTGTGATGTCAGGACCGGGTGGAGTGGGTAAGAGCACGATTACGCGCGAACTCAAGAATGATCCTCGTTTCTGGATCTCGATCTCTGCAACAACGCGTGACCCACGCGAGGGTGAACGCGAGGGTGTTGATTATTATTTCTATACCGACACTAAATTTGATCAAATGATCGCCGAATCTGCCTTCTTAGAGTGGGCGGAGTTCGCCGGTGCTCGATATGGCACCCCGCATGAACCAATCGAACATTGGTTGGCTCTTGGTAAGAACGTTCTTTTGGAGATTGAGATTGATGGAGCGCGGCAAGTCCGTAAAGCAGATCCAACAGCGATGCTCATCTTCATCGCTCCTCCATCCTGGGAAGAGCTCAAGGCCAGACTGGGTGGGCGAGGCACTGATACCCCAGAACGGCAGGCTGCACGCTTAGCCCTGGCTGAGGTGGAGATGGCAGCAGCAGGAGAGTTCGACCATATCCTGGTGAATCATCAGGTCGAAGAGCTGGTCGAAGAAATGGTATCCTTGGCGACTTCACACCACCCGAAGTAAGGCAATTGCGCCAGCCATAGCAAAATTTATGAAAGAGGACCGTATGAGCTCAATGTCGAATATGGATGGCATCACCAATCCTTCGATCGATGAACTTCTTGATAAGGCTGGTTCAAAATACAGCCTCGTTCTCTACGCAGCTAAGCGCGCACGTCAGATCAATGCGTATTACTCACAACTGGGTGAAGGTCTCTTGGAATATGTCGGACCACTTGTTGAGACCTATGTCCACGAGAAGCCACTCTCCATCGCACTTCGCGAGATCAATGAAGGTCTCTTGACCATGGAAAACCTCGAGCCTAAGGCTCAAGAAGCAACAGCCTAACCACCAGTACCTGGAATTTTCTGATGTTCCCCCGCGGTCGCGAAGTTATCCTTGGCGTCGGCGGGGGAATTTCTGCATATAAGAGCGCTGATCTGATTCGTCGTTTACAGGATCATGGATTTCTCGTCACAGTGATCCCGACGCGCTCATCGCAAAACTTTGTAGGTAATGCAACTTGGGCCGCCCTCTCTGGTCGCCCGGTCTATGACGATCTCTGGAGTGATGTTCATAGCGTCCCTCACATCAGGCTCGCATCCTCGGCTGATGTTCTCATCATCGCTCCGACCACAGCCGATCTTTTAGCACGTATTGCTCAAGGCAGAGCTGACGATCTTCTGACCAATGTTCTCCTTGCAACGAAGGCACCTGTCCTTCTTGTTCCAGCGATGCATCCAGAGATGTGGCTCAATACCGCCACTCAAGCGAATGTGGCGACACTTCGCTCCCGGGGTATCTACGTTCTTGACCCAGATGTCGGTCGAATGACGGGGGATGACGTTGGGGTTGGGCGCTACCCAGAATCATCCAAGATCATCTGCGCACTCGATGAGATATTGGAGAGCAAGGCAGACCTGGTGGGTATTCAGGTTTTAGTGACTGCAGGTGGAACACAAGAGGCAATTGATCCAGTCAGATTTATTGGAAATCATTCTTCAGGTAAGCAAGGGTATGCGGTGGCATATGCCGCTGCAGCACGCGGCGCTGAAGTCATATTGATAGCCGCGAACTCTCATGAACCCACGATCGAGGGTGTGACCACGATTCATGTGAAGAGTGCTGATCAGATGCATGAGGCAGTACTTACCCACTTCCCGTCAACTCACATTTTGGTCATGAGCGCTGCTGTTGCTGATGCAAAGCCCTTGCAAGAAAGTGATAAGAAGCTCGAAAAGTCGACCTATCAAAGTATTGAACTAACACCCACTGTCGACATCCTTAAGACTGTAGGGGCTCTTAAGGGCTCTCAGATTCTCATCGGTTTTGCCGCTCAGACTGGCGCGGATGGAGTGGCTAAGGCGAAAGAGAAATATGGGAAGAAGAATTTGGACTTCATCTACGTCAATGATGTGACGGATGGAGCGATCTTTGGTTCTTCTCATACGACGGGCGCGATCTTGGATGGTCAGGGGGTCATCGAGGAAGTTGCCGGGGTTAGCAAGATGACACTTGCTCATAAACTTCTTGATTTAGCCTCTCATAAGTTAGGTTTGCCCAATGACTAAGCGCCTCTTTACCTCCGAATCTGTCACTGAAGGCCACCCAGATAAGATGGCAGATCAGATCTCAGATGCAATTCTGGATTCCCTTCTTAGCCAGGATTCAAAGTCACGTGTGGCGGTTGAAACTCTGATCACTACAGGCCAAGTGCACGTAGCAGGAGAGGTGACCACAAGTGGTTACGCCGATGTCATGAATATCGTCCGTGACACTGTTCTTGCGATTGGCTATGACTCATCCGATAAAGGTTTTGACGGAAATTCATGTGGCGTCTCACTATCAATTGGTCAGCAATCCCGCGATATCGCACAAGGTGTTGACTCTGCCTTCGAGAAGCGCGTTGCATCCTCTGTCGATCCGCTCGATCTTCAAGGAGCTGGCGATCAAGGTCTGATGTTTGGCTATGCCTGTGATGACACACCAGAGTTAATGCCTTTGCCTATCTCACTTGCTCACAAGCTTTCGATGCAACTGGCGAAGGTTCGCAAATCTGGGGAACTTGCCTATCTCCGCCCTGATGGCAAAACCCAAGTCACTATTGAATACGATGGCGATCGAGCGATCGCCCTTAACACAGTGGTCATTAGCTCACAGCACGCGGCCGAAGTTGACCTTGAGAAGACTCTGGCACCAGATGTGAAGAAGTATGTTATCGATCCAGTTATTGCTGACCTTTCCATCGATTTCTCATCGCTTCGAACCCTGATCAATCCAACAGGGCGCTTTGTTACCGGCGGACCAATGGGTGATGCAGGTTTAACTGGACGCAAGATCATCGTTGATACCTACGGTGGAATGGCTCGTCACGGTGGGGGCGCATTCTCAGGAAAAGATCCATCAAAGGTTGATCGCTCTGCCGCCTACGCCATGCGCTGGGTTGCTAAGAACGTAGTTGCATCAGGACTTGCCACGCGATGTGAAGTTCAGGTGGCCTACGCCATTGGAAAAGCGCAGCCAGTGGGTCTCTTCGTGGAGTGTTTTGGGACGGAGAAGGTCCCGGTTCTGCAGATTGAGGCAGCTATCGAGTCAGTCTTTGATCTACGTCCAGCTGCGATCATTCGAGACCTCGATCTACTGCGACCAATTTATTCTCTCACCAGCTCATACGGACACTTTGGACGCGAACTTCCTGAATTTACGTGGGAGCGAGTAGATCGTGCACAGGCTCTTAATTCAGCTGTAAAGGGTTGATTTCTTGTGGCTGAAGTAAAGCCACTTCGACTACGGGTCGAGAAGGCGCAGAGGGTGCGCGCTACTCTCGCTGATCTTCCTTACTGTGAGGTGCTCGTCAACCTTCCTTTCTTTCAGCCACAGGAAGTCTTCACCTACAAACTTGTTCAAGGGTGTGAGTTTGCGGCACCAGGAGATCTCGTCTCAGTACCATACGGACATTCTCTCGTTGAAGGCGTCATACTCAGACGAAGCGCGGAAGTTGGCACAACAAGCAGGATCAAATCGGTTCACGCCCTCATTTCGCAAAGCCCAGTCTTCACACCAGAACAGATAGAACTAGCTGGCAACCTTGCCAAACGTTATGCAACAGATTCTTGGTCGTTCTTGCGCAGCGCAGCTCCTCCCTATTCAAAGTTGGGGGAGAAGGCCTCTCTGCAGAGAGAAGACGAGCCTTCAGTAGATAGTGGCGAGCTCTCCGCCTCACATGGTGGCAAAGATCTACCCAAATCCTTGCTGAAAGCGCTACGTTCTTCGGCGCCCCTTCGTGAACTCGTTCTCCTGCCAGCCTTTAACGACCCGCATCGAGCGCTAATGGAGATCGCTCTTTTGCGATCGAAGGAAGGAAAAGCTGTCATCGTCTTGCCAGATCGCAAGGATCTGCAGGCCTGCTCAAGGATCCTCTCTGAATCTGGAATTGCTCACATCATTAATGATTCTTCGCAGAGCAAGAGTGAGAGATTTTCCTCCTACCTGAGGGCCAATCAGGCATCCCATGGGCTGGTCCTCACCTTGAGAAATGGCGCGCTCTTGCATCTAGGTAAGAGTGACACCTTGGTTGTGTATAACGAGGTAGAGAGTCATCACTACGAGCGACGGTCTCCAACCTGGAATACCAGGGATATTTCACTTCTGCGAAGCGCCCATCATTCAGTGATCTACGTATCCCATTCGCCTTCAGTGGAAATAGTGCGGCAAGTCGAAAATGGTTGGCTTCGAACCCATCTCTATCCGACAACGAAAGTTCGCGCAATGACGTTTCTTACCCCTGACGGGGGCGAGCCAGAGATCTTTGCAGATATCGGACGAGCACTTAAAAAAGGGAATGTTCTCATTTCGGTGGCGCATGCCGGGTATATCAATGGATTCTCCTGTGGCCAATGTAGAACGAAGGCAAGCTGCAGCTGCGGTGGTCGCCTCAAAGTTCCACTTGCTGGCGCAGACCCGGTCTGTTCGATCTGCGAGGAAGTGAAGATTGCTTGGCGCTGCCCATGGTGTGATAGCCCCAAGATGTGGGCGACAATACGCGGGGCGCAGAGAACCGCCTCAGAATTTGGACGCGCATTCTCAAAGGTTCGCGTTCTTCAATCTTCGGGTGCTTCACAGATAGCTGAATTACCTGAGGGAATATCTCTCGTGATCGCAACCCTTGGCTCTGAACCGAGTGGGCGATACTCCGGAATATTTATCTTGGATGCACAAGTTGCCTACTCGCAAGTGGATCTTCGCAGCCAGGAAGATGTGCGAGTTCATTGGTTTAAACTTTTGAGTCAGCTCCAACCTGATGGGGATTTCTATCTCTCGCTACCAGCTTCCGAGGTCATCGCCCAAGGGTTGATTCGGTGTGACCCGTACGAGCTTGCTTCGCGTGAAATGCGCGAACGCTTCGATGCATCACTTCCACCGTATTTTCGAATCTTGATTTGCGAGGCACCTTTCGCAGAACTCACTGCGATTGCCGACTTACTCACGGCACGTGGATTTCTCTCTTTCTCTCTTCCAAAGAGTGCAAAGGGTGTGGGACGCCTCTTGGTCAAATATGAGGTCGGTCGAGGAGAAGAGTTTGCCGAACTCATATCAGGGTTACAGCGAGTGCGGGTGGCGCAGAAGAAGGAGCCTTTTGCCCTCAGATTTGATCCCTACTCGATTGCGTAAGAGCCTAGGTGTAAACAGGTAGAATAGAGCTATGGCAATACAACCGATCCGCTACTTTGGGGACCCAGTCCTCACGACCCCAGCTGCTCCTGTGGTTGATTTCGATAAGGAATTGAGGACCTTGGTTGAAGATCTGACAGAGACGATGCATGACGCTCCTGGTGCTGGACTAGCCGCGCCTCAGATTGGCGTCTCATTGCGAGTCTTTGTGTGGGAGGTTGATGGCGAGTTAGGCCACTTGATCAATCCCACCTTGGATTTGAGCGAGGAGATGCAGGATGGTGAGGAAGGTTGTCTCTCATTCCCGGGCGTCTTTGCCGACACTCCTCGAGCACTTCGCGCAGTCGCCAAAGGTTTCACCATGCACGGGGAACCACTGGTAGTTGAAGGGACAGAGTTCCTCGCGAGAGCGCTGCAGCATGAGACCGACCATCTCAACGGCATCCTCTTTGTCGATCGCATGCCACAGGATCTTCGCAAAGGTGCCATGAAAGAGATTCGTGAAAGTGAGTGGTTCAACGCAGCAGCTAGCGCTGGACAGGAACCAACGATCAAAGTTTCACCGCATTTCACCCGCGGACTTGGTAACTAGAGAGTGCAAATATCAGTTGCCTCTTCCTCGTTAATCAGCGTCCCCATCATTGAAGCGATCCAAGGTTCACGGCATACCCTTGCTTCGATTATTACCCATCCTGATCGTAAGGTTGGTCGAGGCCAGAGTGAGAGTCCCAATCCTCTCGCTGTGTGGGCAACAGAGCGCGGAATCCCGGTTGCAAAACCTGCTGATATATCAGAGATCAACAAACATCTTTTGGAATCTCAGCCGCAGTTAGTGATTACGGCTTCCTATGGAAAGTTGATTCCACCAGAACTTCTCCATGGGCCACGCTTTGGCTGGCTCAACCTGCATTTCTCACTCTTACCCAAATGGCGTGGAGCAGCTCCGGTTCAGTGGGCAATTCTTGAGGGAGATGAGGTCTCTGGTATCTCTATCTTCAAACTAGACAAGGGCATGGATACCGGACCGATCTATCTGCAGGAAGAGATTCATATCGGTGACGATGCGACAACAGAGGAGCTCTTGGAGGTCATGTCACAACGTGGCGGATCTTCCATTCTTACAGTTGTTGAAACGATCGCTCGTGGTGAGAAGCCGAAGGCTCAACCACTCTCAGGGGTCACTCTCGCACCCAAAATTTCAAAGGAGATGGGCGAGATTAAGTGGGGCGATCCTGCCCTAAAGATCATGCGCCAAATCCGTGCGCTCTCGCACAAACCCGGGACATATACCCATTTTCGGGGGGAGAAACTGAGCATCCACCAATTGAAGATTTCGCCAACCAAAATGGCAGATCGCTCCGTGGGAGAGATTTGGTCGGAAGGATCAAGCTCATTTGTTCAATCGGCAGATTTGGTGATCGAGATCGGTGAGGTTACTCCTGCTGGGAAGAAGCGGATGCCGGCTAGTGATTTCCTCCGTGGGGCCAGAGTTGAGGCAGGGGAGAGGTTCGGAGAAGTTGGCTAAGCCCACTTTCAAACGAGCAGATCCAGACAAGTCACGACTGCTTGCCTTTAACCTTATTACCCAAGTAAACCGTGAAGGTGCGTACGCAAATATCCGTTTGCCGCAACTCTTATCGGAATCGAAATTGGATGAACGAGATCGTGGATTTGCCACTGAGTTGAGTTATGGAACCCTACGTATGCAAGGAAAGCATGATTGGGCGATTCGAGCAAAGATTGATCGACCATTCGAAACTCTCGATGGCGCGGTCGTTGATTTGTTGCGTATGGGAATCCATCAAATATTTGAAATGAGGGTTCCAGATCATGCCGCGGTAGATGCCACGGTTGAAGTTGCCCGATCAGTTGCTGGAGAAGGTAAAGCCTCGTATGTGAACGCGATCCTGCGAACAATATTGCGTGAGCCTCCGGACTATGAAGCACTTGAAGACCTATCCACTGTGCACTCTCATCCTGAATGGATCGTGAGCGCTTTTAGGGATCAACTTAAAGATGAAGGTCGGTTGGTCTCACTTCTCACAGCCCATAACACACCTGTCGCACCACACATCGTCTGTTGGCCAGGAAAGTCGACCACAGATGAGATTTTGGAGGAGGGAGGTGAGTTGATTCCTGAGGGAAGATATGTCGTGAGAGCAACAAAAATGCCTGGTTCCTACACTGCGATTCACGAACGCAGAGCCGGTGTTCAAGATTTAGGTTCGCAGCTGATCAGTGAAATTTTCTTCAATACTGCCGGGGATTCTGACTACCTCAATTGGCTTGATATGTGTGCTGGTCCTGGTGGAAAGGCAGCGATGCTCTTTAACCTTCTCCATGTAAATCGCCCAAAGGATAACTTCACTGCTAATGAGCCCACCGAACACCGGGCTCAACTCGTTTCACACGTGGTTCCAGCATCACATGTCATCTCCCACCCAGGTGAAGAGCTGCCGCAGTTGTCGGCTCGTTATGACCGCATCATCATCGATGCACCATGTAGCGGTCTTGGAGCACTACGGCGCAGGCCTGAGGCACGCTGGCGCAAAACCCAGGCCGATCTCAAGAACTTAGTGGCTTTGCAGCGAACACTTCTGGATAGCGGAGTGGAACTGCTCAATCCAGATGGGATTTTGGCCTATGTCACATGTTCACCGCATCGCAGCGAGACGACAGCCCAAGTGGCCGACTTTCTCTATCGCCACAAGGATTTCGAGCTGATCTCAGCCGCGCCCTATATTCCAGATTCTGCTGCCTCCATGGGATTACCCAAGGAAGATGGAACAATCCAGATGTGGTCAGATATTCACGGGACGGACTCAATGTTCATGGCGCTCTTAAGAAGAAAGTCTGCGTCTAGATAATATGATTAACTCTGCGCGTAGCATACGAATGTGTCCTAGCATTCTCAATGCTGATCGTTCCAATCTTGCTTCAGAGATAGATCGAGTCGCTGGCGCATCAGATCTACTTCATCTAGATGTCATGGATAATATTTTCGTACCAAATCTGACCTTTTCACTTCATCAGTCAGAAGAGATCATCGCATCGTCATCGCTGCCAGTTGATGCCCATCTGATGATTGCTGATCCAGATCGCGATGCTGTTCTTTACGCCAAAGCTGGAGCAGTGAGCGTAACCTTCCACCTGGAGGCCAGTACTTCACCTTCGCGAACAATCGAAGCGATACGTAGCGCAGGTTCGCGGGCGAGCCTTGCTGTGAAACCGGGAACCCCTTTTGAGCAGGTCGAACCTTTCCTAGATCAGATTGATATGTTGTTGATCATGACCGTAGAACCAGGTTTTGGCGGCCAGTCGTTTATGGCGCAGATGATGCCAAAGGTAAGGCAGGCTCGGGAAGCAATCGACTCCCTAGGTAGGGATATCTGGCTTCAGGTTGACGGTGGGATTTCAATGGAGACGATCGCCATCGCAGCCAAGGCTGGAGCCGATGCATTCGTGGCAGGCAGCGCCGTCTACAAGGCTCAATCACCTGGTGAGATGCTTCAAACGCTACGAATATTGGCAACGCAGGCCAGCGCACTCGAGTAAAATCAGCAGGTGAAGAATTTTGATCAGCTTTTTGCCGAACTCACTGAGAAGGCTCAGCTTCGACCGGAGGGCTCTGCGACCGTTGAAGCACTCGATGCTGGTATCCATGCAATGGGTAAGAAAATTATTGAAGAGGCAGGGGAGGTCTGGCTTGCTGCCGAACATGAAAGTGATGAGGCCTTGGCTCTTGAAATATCCCAGCTCATCTACCGCCTTCAAGTATTGATGATCGCCCGAGGGATCAATCCCGAGACCGTCTATAAAGTTCTATAACCAAGAAAACGAGCAGGAGAAATAATGCTGAAGATTGCTGTTCCCAACAAGGGATCCTTATCCGATAGCGCATCTCTTATGCTGCGTGAAGCTGGCTATCGTCAGCGGACCGACACCCGCGATCTCACGTTGTACGATCCAGAAAACGATATTGAGTTCTATTACCTTCGTCCACGAGACATTGCTATTTATGTGGGATCGGGGGAGTTGGAACTAGGAATCACCGGCAGAGATTTACTCATTGATTCTGGAGTAACGGCCCGTGAAGTTTTACCCCTAGATTTTGGTCGCTCGACATTTCGATTTGCTGCCCCTGCAGGTAAAGAAATGCAGGAGAAGGACTTGGCAGGATTACGTATTGCGACTGCTTATCCGGGGCTTCTAGGAAGATACTTATCGGAGCGCTCTATCAAGGCCGAGATCGTCAGTCTTGACGGTGCGGTAGAGAGTGCCGTGGCGTTGGGAGTTGCTGATGCAATCGCTGATGTTGTCTCAACAGGAGGAACGCTTCGTCAGGCAGGCTTGGCTGTCTTTGGTGCACCTCTTCTGGAAAGTGAAGCGATCCTGATCGAAGGAACGAAGGTTGCTCGCAATGAGAATATTGAAACCGTTCTGCGCCGACTCAATGGTGTTGTTATTGCACGTCAATATGTTCTCGTAGATTACGATGTTGCTAATAGCGATCTTGAAAAGGCCTGTGCACTTACACCAGGTATCGAATCACCGACTATCTCCCCACTACAAAAGAGTGAGTGGAGCGCCGTTCGAGCCATGGTCAAGCGCAAAGAGATCAATCGAATTTTGGATGACCTATGGAAAGTTGGAGCCCGAGGGATCCTCGTAACCGATATTCACGCCTGTAGGCTCTAAAATCCCAAGAGCGGAAGTAGCGCTCGAAGATCTCTATGGTTGATCGCTAGGTCCGCAACGTCAACCAGAGCTGGTTTGGCACAGAATGCGATACCAATATCAGCAGCTTCAATCATAGAAATATCATTGGCTCCATCGCCAACAGAGGTGGATCGTCTAGCTCCAGCAGCGAACTCTTCTAGAGTGCGTGCTTTAACGCTGCGATCGACTATCTCACCGCTCACTTCCCCCGTGAAGTGACCGTCGATGATTTCAAATTTATTGGCGATGACCAGATCAAGGTGCAGGGGTTCTAGGAATTGATCGATCACATCGTGGAAGCCACCGGAGACAATGCCCACCTTGGCTCCTCTCGCCTGTGCTGCTACTACGAAATCTGCAGCCCCAGATGTGAGCGATAATCTGGCCTGAACATCTTTCAGTAGAGATTCGGGTTGACCAGCGAGAAGTTTCACGCGCTCTTTGAGGGAAGTGGCAAAATCAAGCTCTCCCTGCATGGCGCGCTCGGTGATTGCAGCAACCTTCTCACCAAGCCCAGCTAGATCAGCCAACTGGTCAATCACTTCCTCATTGATGAATGTTGAATCCATATCGAAGAGAATCACGTCCGAGCCAACGCTGGAAGAATTGCGACCGCGCAACGTCATACCTATTCCGGTACTCCGGCTTAACTCCGTGATCTTGGATGCAAGGTTGGCAGCGTTCGTTTCGAGGAGCAATAGGCTGTAGCGAAGAAGGGAGTATGAGTTCTCGAGCTCCAACTTATGGGAAGTGACTGTTGCCTCACCGGCAATAACTTCGTGAATATCGAGCAGTTGCGATGGAGTGAAAGAGCCGCTCGTCGCGACGAATTCATAGGCGGTGAGAGTCTGGTTTGCTTGGGGAAGGGCGAATGCCGTGAACTCATAGGCGATATCTATCGCACCCTCACTACTCACGCGATCCAAATCTTCACCAAGGGCTTCGGTGTGATCAGGACTGATTTCAACCAATGCGGTGTAGATGAAGCGATCTCTCACATAGTTGATCTCAGAGCTTAAAAAAGCCAGAGAAAAAGGGGCCAAAGTCTCAAGGACGATTTTGGTGGGATCACCTGAATGAACACCTGAGGCAATAAGAAGACCCGTATATTTTGTTGGCACGCTCACAGGGAGAGGCTAGCGTGCCTTTACCCACCAAGCAGGTATCTTTCATCCCTGTGAGCCAGATATTGAACCTTGAGGACGTGCGCGTCGTTCGCGACGGAAAGACGATCCTGGGTCCACTCTCTCTCGCTATCTCAGAGGCGCAGAGATGGGTCATCGTTGGACCCAATGGAGCTGGCAAGACCACCCTCTTTCAGTTAGCTGCAACCAATATTCATCCCACCAGCGGAACTATCGATGTTTTGGAGTCACGAATTGGCAGAACCGATGTCTTCGAGTTGCGTCCACGAATTGGTTTGATGACAACCAATCTTGTGACCTCTATCCCTGAGGATGAACTCGTCATCGATCTTGTCATGAGCTCGGCCTACGCCATCGTCGGACGATGGAACGAGAACTATGACTTATGGGATGAATCTCGAGCGATGAGTTTGATTACCACGATGGGTGTCAGAGATTTGAAGGATCGACTCTTCGGAACGCTCAGTGAAGGGGAGAAGAAGAGAGTCTTGATCGCGCGTGCGCTTATGCCCAATCCTGAGTTGCTGCTCCTTGATGAACCCGCTGCCGGTCTTGATTTGGCTGGACGCGAAGATTTACTCAAGCGCTTGGATACATTAGCGGCAGATCCACTCTCACCTGCCACACTGATCGTCACCCATCATTTGGAAGAGATTCCACATGGCACAACCCATGCTCTTCTGCTCAGCGGTGGATTGGCTATTAGTTCTGGTGAAATCGAAACTGTCCTTACCTCAGAGAACCTCTCTCTCGCCTACGGAATTGGTATCTCTGTCATCAATGAGGGTGGTCGCTACTTCGCTCGAGCACTCTAGATCTGATGCAGATGGAATCCTCACTCGCCGATTTACTTCCTTCAAAGTGGGCAGATCTGATCCCAGATCACGAAGAACTCTTGAATCGCATAGAGAATGCGTTGGGGGAGCAACCGACTAATCCCGCTCGCGAACTTATCTTCAATGCTTTCTCGCTCGCGCCTTCGCAGGTGAAGGTCATCATCATCGGACAAGACCCATATCCGCAATCGATGAATGCCCACGGATTGGCTTTTTCTGTGCCGAAAGATGTGAAGAAATTGCCGGCATCTCTCTCCAATATTTTCAAGGAGTATCAGACTGATGTGGGTTTACCCGCTCCACTTTCTGGGGAGCTAAATGTTTGGCGCGACCAAGGAGTCCTTCTGCTCAATACGATCTTGACCTGCGCTCCTGGTGTCTCACTCTCTCATGCAAAAATCGGCTGGGAAGAATTCACGACGGCCTTACTCACGCATCTTGTAAAGCCGACAACTGTCGGAATTTTGTGGGGAGAGAAGGCTAAGAATTTTGAAACGCTCTTCTCGCCAGAGATGACGATTCTCAGTCCTCATCCAAGTCCATTAAGTGCCTACCGCGGATTCTTTGGAAGTAGGCCTTTTACGCGAACTAATACCGCGTTAGAAAGCGTTGGAGTAGCACCTATCGATTGGACCCTGCCAAGTGACCGATAATCCCAAGCCAGATCGCTACTGAATTTCCAATTAAGAAGGCGAAGAGTGCGGTTCCGATTCCTAATGTTCCACCTAAGAGAGCGCCGATGATCAAAGCGCAGATCTCAATTCCAAGTCGGACACGCGCAACGCGAACTCCGGTTCTGTGATGCAGCGCAGTCATCAAACCATCACGCGGACCCGGGCCAAGGCCTGTTGTTATGTAGAGGGTTGAGCCTAAGCCGACCATCGCGATACCACCCATAACCATCAGAAGAGACAGCGCAAAGTTATTGTGGATCACGGGGCAGATATCTACAGCTACCTGGATGAAGAGGGAGATGATGCAGATATTTGCAAGGGTTCCGAAGCCAGGTCGTTCTCGCAGTGGCCACCATAAGAGGAGAACAGCGAAGCCGATAATGAATGTGCACTCACCAATAGAAAAGGGTGTGTGCAACGAGAGGCCCTGAGCCAGAACTGACCATGGTGCATTTCCAATATGTGATTGGATGATGAGACCATCTCCAAATCCAAAGATTGCAAGACCAATCGTTAAAATTGCAACACGCGAGAATGAAAGATCCCACCGCCCGTTAGCCGTCCAACGCATATGGGGGATAGTTCGCTGGGGATAGAGGATTTTGAGGAGTGTTCGCCCGCGAGATGGCTGCGGTGTTTTCGACTCTCTCACCTGTAGAGTCTACCTATGTTCCACTTCACTTACCTTCAAGCAATCGTTGTCGGGCTTTTGCAAGGCGTTACCGAGCTCTTCCCGGTCTCCAGCCTTGGACATGCAGTTCTCTTGCCAGCATGGCTTGGTGGAAGTTGGAAGACGTTCGGGGCCGATCCACAATACCTTCTGATCGCCGTTGCCTTCCATTGTGCCAGTGCCATAGCCCTCTTTATGGTCTTTGGCCGGAGATGGTTGAGAATATTCGCCTCTGCCTTGCGCGGTTTAAGAAGAGATCCCTCAGCAGGATCAGGTCTTCCACTTCTTATTCGTTTGATCGTGGGAACTATTCCAGTTGCCGTTCTTGGACTTCTTCTTAATAAGTTCTTTGAGAGAAATTTTGGCAAGCCATTCATGGCCGCGATCTTCTTGACGCTCAACGGCGCAATCTTGCTCAGTGTTGAACGGTTGACCGACCGGCGCCATGCACACACCATGGCCAAGGATCCGGATGCTGCGATCGTTGAACGAGTCTCGATCGGTCAAGCATTGGTTGTGGGTATCGGTCAAAGTGCAGCGCTCTTTGCTGGGATTTCACGTTTTGGCGTTTCAATCAGCTTTGGCATGTTGCGTGGTCTATCACGCTCGGTAGCTGCTGACTTCGCCTTCTTGCTCGCCTTTCCCGCAATTCTCGGCGCATCACTCTTCAAGTTACCTAAGTTGCTCGCTCACGGCGCGTTAGCGACCGGTTCTTCTGGTCCGCTCTTGGCTGGAACATTGACTGCCTTTATCGCAACCTTTATCTCGGTCACATTCCTCGTGAAGTACTTTAAACACAACACCCTACGTCCATTCGCGCTGTATTGCCTTGCAGTTGGTTCCCTCTCCATTCTGCGCTTTGGAATTTTCGGCTCCTAATGTTTGTAGGCTTCGGTACCTTTCTCAATGTCATAGGGATTATCGGTGGAAGTGTCATTGGTGTTCTTTTTGGTAGACATATTCCTGAGAAGACTCGCTCTCTTATTACTGACGCGCTCGGTCTGGTGACCTTTGTTGCTGCGGCAGATGCTTTGCGGGTCGTCTGGAATCCACTCTTCGTTAGCGCTCTTCCGAAAGGATGGACGCTCCTGACGATCATCATCGCCCTTGTGCTGGGCGCTCTGATCGGGAATCTTCTCAAGATTGAGGATCGCCTTGAGAGTTTTGGAGTGCTTATCCGCGACCGCTTCTCCAGTTCTAACCGAGGAAACTTCATCGAAGGCTTCATGGCCGCATCTCTTCTCTTCGCTATCGGTCCCCTTGCCATATTGGGGTCGATCTCAGATGGCATGGGTAATGGCCATCAGCAACTGATCTTAAAAAGTATCTTGGATGCTATTACCTCGATCGCCTTTGCGACCACCTTTGGCTGGGGAGTACTTGCCTCGTTTATTCCCGTAGGGATTTACCAGGGGCTCTGGACGATAGCTGGCTGGGGCTTAGGCAATGTGATGAATGGTTACCAGGTAGCCGCCATGACTGCAGTAGGAGGAATTCTTCTGATGGCTATTGGACTTCGAATACTGAACATTAAGGTGATTGCAATCGGGAATCTTCTCCCAGCAATATTCCTTGCCCCGCTCATAGCAACAGCGGCGCATCGCTTCCTTTAGATTCGATAGATCATCTGGAGATTGCCTGCTAGAACTTGCTCGCATCAATCACAAAGCGGTATTTCACATCCGAGGCAACAGTACGGTCGTAAGCCTGGTTGATATAGCTCGGATCAATAACCTCAACATCACTGACGATATTGTGCTTGCCACAAAAGTCGAGCATCTCTTGAAGTTCAGGGATACCACCAATCATTGAACCAGAGAGTGAACGGCGAGAGCCGATGAGAGCACCGGCGCTGATCGCGAGTGGAGCACTCGGCAAGCCGATCATTACAAGGGTTCCATCCACCTTCACAAGGCCAAGATATTTCTCAACTGGCATGTCAGCTGAAACGGTATTGAGAATCAGGTCAAAACTTCGCTTGTGTTCCTTAAACATCTCCTCTGAATCCATCACCAAAAATTCATGCGCTCCCATATCTAGCGCATCGGCTCGCTTAGAAGGGGAGTGCGAGAGGACTGTGACGTGGGCACCGAGGGCGGCGGCAAACTTCACACCCATGTGTCCAAGACCGCCGAGACCCATGATTGCAACCTTCTTGCCGGGCCCTGCCTTCCAGTGGCGAAGAGGGGAGTAGAGAGTGATTCCCGCACACATCAATGGTGCAACGCCCTCCAAGGCAAGGTTCTCTGGAACATGAACAGCGTAGCCTTCATCGATCACAAAGTTATTGGCATATCCACCGAAGGCGATCTTCTTGGTATTGCGCTCGTAGGTGTTATAGGTACCAGTCATTCCACCCAAGCAATACTGCTGCTTTCCAGCAAGACAGTTCTCACACTCTCTACAGGAATCAATGAAGACTCCGATTCCGATGAGATCACCGATGGCAAACTTTGAGACGCTAGAACCGATGGAGGTGACTCGACCCACGATCTCATGGCCTGGAACCATAGGGAAGAGGCTTGATCCCCACTCTTCGCGCACCTGATGGATATCAGAGTGACAGATACCGCCATAAGCAATATCTAAAGCAACATCATGGGCGCCAAGATCGCGGCGTTCAAATGTGTAAGGTTCAAGTTTCGCATTTCCTGATATGGCCGCATAACCCTTTGATTCCATCGTGGATCTCTCTTCTCTTTTTAGATTCCTTGGAATGGTAGTGGTTCAGGACGTGCTGCGCGCGCTGAGCGGCTCGTCACTCGGCGCATATGATGGCGACGGCAGAGCACTTCATAACCGACAGCATCAGGATCTTGGGTATCCCCAACTACAACTTGCTCGCCTTCCGTCACCATTGCTCCATAGGCAACGCGAGCGTTATGGGTGGCTCTTGATCCGCACCAACAGAGTGCTTCGACCTGAAGGGGGAGTACTCGGTCAGCCAATTCCACGAGACGGGCAGAACCAGGGAAAAGTTTGGTTCTAAAATCAGTAAGAATTCCGAAGGCATAGACATCGATTCCGAGACCATCAACGATTTGTGCTAACTCTTCAATCTGCTCTGGATCAAAGAATTGTGTCTCATCGCTAATAATGAAATCAACGCGTTCACCACGACTGAGCATTTCGACGACAAATTTATGAAGGTCTAAGCCATTACTGACTTCGACGGCTTCACTCTTGAGACCAAGGCGGCTTGTGATCATTCCTGGTCCACCACGATCTTTATTGGTGAAGATCACTCCGTGGCGACCACGACTCTGGTGGTTATGAGCGGTCTGAAGAGCGAGGGTGGACTTACCGCTATCCATCGTCCCGCAGTAATAGGTGAGCTCGGCCATGGCCGTATCCTGCCACTTCGCGTGCAATCTCTGCGCACTGGGCAATAGGGGATGGGCTGGGTATGTCGTGTGAAGGTCTAGGTGTTTTGATGAAATTCTCTGTGTCCGAACGGGGACTTGAACCCCGAACCCCTTGCGAGGACTAGCACCTCAAGCTAGCGCGTCTGCCAATTCCGCCACCCGGACGAGTGTCGACCCTTGGCTGGCTGCCGAGGTTCAGTGGAGAAATATAGCAATCTCTGTGATGCGTGGGAAATGGAGCATTTCTAGTGCAGGATTACCCCATGAGCCAGAACAATGATCAGAGCAATATTGGATACAACCTCACCCCAGCACAGATGGCGGAGATGGAAGCCGATGTCATCTCGCTCTTGCAGGGGCTGATCCAGATCCCAAGTGTGAATTATGGTGAAGGCAAAGGTGATGAGAAAGCAGTCGCACAATTTTGCGCAGAGAAGCTTGCCGAAGTGGGCATCGAATCTGAACTAATCGAAACCGCCCCTAACCGTGTAAATGTTGTGGCTCATATAAAGGGTGTAGACCAGAGTCGGCCTGGCATTGTTGTTCACGGCCATCTCGATGTTGTGCCGGCGAATGCTGCCGATTGGAGCGTTGATCCATTTAGTGGTGAGATAAAGGATGGATTTATTTGGGGTCGAGGCGCAGTTGACATGAAGGATGGCGATGCCATGTTTCTCGCCGTTGTTCGTGCCTGGGCCCGGGCTGGTTTTACCCCGCCCCGCAATGTCCTCCTTATCTTCTTCGCTGATGAAGAGGCCGGAAGCGTTTATGGTTCACGTTGGTTAGTGAAGAATCGTCCGGAACTCTTCACAGGTTACTCGGAGGCAATCTCAGAAGTCGGTGGGTTTTCAGTAACCATCACAGGGGGTCACCGTCTCTACTTTGTTGAGACCGCTGAAAAAGGTATCCAATGGATGAAGCTGACTGCCACAGGTAACGCAGGACATGGATCATTTATCAATTCCGAGAATGCGGTGACCAGACTTGCCCGCGCCATCACGCGAATCGGTGAACACCAATGGCCACAGCGAGAGACAAAAACAGGATCAAAATTCTTCTCTAAAATCGCAGAGCTCGTGGGGGAGAAGTATGACCCCGCTAATCCTCGTCCATTGTTGCGTCATATAGGTGGTGCAGCACGCATGATGGGTGCGACGGTGCAGAACACAGCTAACCCAACAATGTTGGAAGCGGGCTATAAAGCAAATGTTATTCCGGGCTCTGCATCAGCTGTCGTTGATGGCAGATTCTTGCCAGGATTTGAAGAGGAACTCGCCGCAACGGTGAAGCAACTAGCGGGTGATGATGCCGAAGTTGAAGTGCTGATTCGCGATAAGGCACTTGAGGTTGATTTTGATGGACCATTGGTCAAAGGTATGTGTGATGCCATTGTGGCTGAAGATCCTGACGGTATCCCTGTTCCTTACCTGATGAGTGGAGGAACAGATAATAAGGCGCTCTCGGATCTGGGCATCGTTGGTTATGGCTACAGTCCAGTGAAGTTGCCCGATGATCTCGACTTCTTCGCCCTCTTCCATGGTGTGGACGAGCGCATTCCTGTTGATGGATTGATCTTTGGTGTGAGAGTTCTAGCCCGGTTCTTATCTAACTGCTAAACCTGGTCAATCTTTCTAGGCGGTAGCGGCTGAGACATCATCCAGTGCAAAACGCACAGGATCTGGCAGGACAATCTCCTCTGAAGCAAGCACGCCACGCAATTGTGCCCCCGTTCGAGCGCCGATGATCGCGCTTGCTATTGCGTTGTTATCGCGAACCCAGGCTAGAGCAACTTCCAGGGGACTGTATCCAAGACCTTGCGCTGCAACAGAAACTGCTTCCACGATTGAACGTGAACGAGGATCTGTATAGGCGGCGATGAATTCTGCAAAGTGTGGGCTTGCACCACGTGAATCAGATGGAACGCCATTGCGATACTTTCCCGTGAGAACGCCTCGTCCAAGGGGTGACCAGGCAAGGATTCCAACACCGAGCTCAAGAGCAGCGGGCATAACCTCTCGCTCTATGTCTCGATTGAGAAGTGAGTATTCAGATTGGATGGATGTGATGGGAGCTTTCCCGAAGATTGGGTTCTGCAGAGTTGCTGCTCTAGCAAGTTGCCATGCGGCGAAATTTGAAAGGCCGACATATCGCGCCTTCCCTGAACTCACAGCAAAATCGATCGCAGCCAGAGTCTCATCCAGCGGTGTCTGATCGTCCCACCCTTGGATCTGCCAGAGATCGATATGGCTCACACCAAGTCTGGTGAGGGATCCATCGAGCTCATCGAGCAAACTGGCTCGAGAATTATTGGTCTTGCGTGGTGCGCCGGAGGATGAGACCCCAGCCTTAGTGGCCAACAAAATCTCCTCTCGATTGATGAGAGTGCCGAGAAACCCACCAATTACCCGTTCGCTATCGCCGTCTCCATACATCGCAGCGGTATCGAGCAGATTCCCGCCGGCATCCAGGTAGGAACGGAGTTGATCGGCCGCTTCATGCTCATCAGTATCACGGCCCCATGTCATGGTTCCAAGGGCTAATCGAGATACTGAAAGGCCGGTTCGTCCGAGTATGCGCATCTCCATGGGTCGGAGGCTACCAACGGAAGGTCAAATAACTCGGTAACCTTCTTATATGACACGGGCCACCGAAATACTGCTCCTTCGCCATGGCCACTCCACTGCCAATGCCCGATCCATCTTGGCCGGCCGTGACAAGAGTGTGGGGTTGAGTAAGCGCGGTTTAGAACAATCACTCAAGGTGGCTGACTTTCTGGAGGCGTCAGATATTTCACGAATCGTGGTAAGCCCCTTACTTCGAGCTCGCGAGACCATCGCACCATTCATTAAGAGCCATCCAGAAATCGAAGTGATCAAAGATTCGGGAATTATTGAAATGGAGTATGGGCAGTGGAGTGGTCAATCTCTGGCCCGCTTGTCAAAGAAACCACTGTGGCGACAAATTCAAAATTCTCCCTCATCGGTGCGCTTTCCCGATGGTGAAAGTTTCTTGGAGATGCTCGGGCGAAGCACTGAAGCAATTCAACGTTTAGCTAAACCAGGAAAGCGGACACTCTTCGTCTCCCACGGTGATGTCATCAAAGCAATCACCGCTCACTATTTGGGTTTACATCTTGATCAGTTCCAAAAGATCGCTATTGACCCAGCTTCCATCACCCGAATCGTGATTCACGGGGATCGTGTCACGATTGCCGAAACCAACGCCACAGCCCACTTAAAAGAAGAGAGCGTCGCACCTGCGATAGCAACTCTTGGCGGCGGCAGTGGCGCACAAGTGAAGAAGAAGCGATGAGTCGAATCACCGTTCATCACGCCTCAGTGGACCGATTTACCACTGGCACTGTTGGTGTACCGGGGGAGCGAACCTTCTTTATCCAAATCCGAAGTTCAGCCGGCCTCTCCTCGATGGTCGTTGAAAAGAGCCAGGTCCAGGCCCTCGCAGAGCGATTACGCTCTCTCGTGCGCGAACTTAGAAGCTCGCAGACCGCCAGCCTTGATGAGATCTCCGTGCTCCATGTGAAAGACATCGAGTCATTGGATTTTCCCATCGATGAAGATTTCCGGGTAGGAATACTCGCCATCAGTTGGGATGAAGCAGATCAGCGAATCCTTCTCCAACTGCAGGCTATGGGGGATGAGCAGATAGTTGATCTACTCGATGATGAAGAGGCACTCCAGATTGAGGATGCACCTGATCTTGTGACGGCCCATCTACGCATCCATCAGGCCAGAACTTTCATCGATCGTGCAGATTCAGTGGTGAATGCTGGCCGGCAAGTTTGTCCTTTCTGCGGTCTTCCGATCAACAATGATGGACACTTGTGTCCTAGAGCAAATGGGTATCGTCGTTAATGCTCTCTGATCTCCATGACGGAGAGCTTCGAGTAGTGGGCAGACTCGTTGATGCTTCCAACGCGACGCTACTGTGCGATATTGGGTCAGAAGAGGAACCAGTGCAGGTGATCTACAAGCCCATTGCAGGAGAGCGCGCGCTGTGGGATTTTCCTGATGGTGAGTTAGCCAAACGTGAAGTTGCAGCCTTTCTTCTCTCGAAGTCCCTTGACTACAACATCGTTCCAGAGACAATTTTTCGTGATGGGCCATTCGGTTTAGGGTCAGTGCAACGTTGGATTGACGTGGATGAGAGCATTGATGTGGTCGAACTCGCGCAGAGTCAGGATCCCTTGATTCGAAAGATGGCACTCTTTGATGTCCTGATCAACAATACGGATCGAAAATTTGGGCATATTCTCCCGACTCACGATGGATCGGTTTTTGGGTGTGATCATGGAGTCTCGTTCCACAGTGAAGATAAATTGCGAACAGTCCTCTGGCAGTTTGCAGGCCAACCTCTCACAGAATCAGAATTGGTGGATATGTCACGCATACTCGCCTCTTTGCCTCAATCAGGAGTGGCAGAGTTCTTGAATGAAGCTGATCAAGAGGCGCTTGTGCGCCGCATTGAGCGAGTCAAGAGTGAAGCAACCTTTCCCTTTCCTTCCGAGGATTGGCCAGCCGTCCCTTGGCCACCTTTTTAGATACGATATCCACCTATGGATATGCAATCGCAGACGATCCCTTCATGGCCTGATCTCTATCAACCTCCGATAGATCGCGCATTGCCACCTCTCTCACTCAAGACCGCTGCTGGGATGCAGGAGATAACTGCTGGCCAGAGATTCTCCATGTATATCTGCGGCATTACGCCCTATGACGCCACCCACCTCGGTCATGCCGCCACCTACATCGCTTTCGATCTCATCAATCGTTACCAGCGAGTTGCAGGCGCCCAGGTGTGCTTCGTCGAGAACATCACCGATATTGATGAACCGCTACTTGAGCGAGCAGCGCGTGATGATCAAGATTGGCGAGATCTGGCCGCTTCACAAATAGACCTCTTCCGTTCAGATATGACTGCGCTGCATATCTTCCCGCCGGCAGACTTTGTTCCAGCTACAGGTGTGATGGAACTTATCGATGCTGCAATCTCTCAGATGGATCGGAATGGTTTTGTCTATCGAGTCGGTGACGATCTCTACTTCGACATCTCTTCATTCTTGGTAGATCTTCCGATTCCTATTAATGAAGCGTTAGAAATATTTGCAGAGCGCGGTGGAGACCCTTCTCGCACTGGCAAGCGTCATCCTTTGGATCCAGTTCTGTGGTGGGCGAACAAGAACGAAGAGCCAGGCTGGGAGAGTAGTCACGGCCTTGGTCGTCCTGGTTGGCACATTGAATGTTCAGTAATAGCTCTTCGCTATATTCTCGGGGAGAATTTCCTTAAATCTGGCAAACGCCCATTCTCAATCGATCTCCAAGGTGGTGGATCAGATTTAATTTTTCCGCATCACTTTATGAGTGGTGCTCAGGCCAAGGCCATGTTGGGTCAACCATTCACCCAGCATTATGTTCACGCCGGTATGGTCGGCTTGGATGGCGAGAAGATGAGCAAGAGCAAAGGCAATTTGGTCTTTGTCTCAAAACTCTTGCAAGAAGGTGTCGATCCAGTTGCTATCAAATATGCACTTCTGAAGGATCACTATCAATCCGACCGAATGTGGAGTGATGCCACATTGGAGCAGGCGATCGCTGCCGTTGCCCTCATCCGGACCGCTCTCTCTCGCGAATGGGTTGCATCTACAGATGCAGTATCGTCATCGATCATCACATCGATCTCAAACAATCTAGATACTCCGATGGCCTTACAGGCACTAGAAGAGTGGGCTCGCGTGAATGTGGCACCGGGAGTTGATGAGGCCCAACGTGGTGCTGGTGATTTATCACGACTCTTAGATAGCCTTCTTGGGTTAGCGTTCTAGCACCCTCCCTAACTCGGCTAATCTATGCCTCTCATGACTAAAACCATCAGCTCATTGCGCTTGGCCCTGGCCACCAGAACGGTGATTGCCGATGGAGCCATGGGCACAATGCTGCAGGCCCAAGATCCGACGATGGAGGATTTCCAAGGCCACGAGGGTTGCAACGAGATTCTCAACGTTTCAAGGCCGGATATCGTCAGAAGTGTTCACGATGCCTATCTCGAAGTCGGCGTCGACGCTATCGAGACAAATACTTTTGGCGCCAACTGGGCGAATTTGGCTGAATATGGAATCGAAGATCGCATTTATGAATTGGCTAAAGCAGGTGCTGTGATCGCTCGCGAGGCCGCCGATGCTTACTCCACCCACGATCATCCTCGCTGGGTACTTGGTTCCCTTGGTCCGGGTACAAAATTGCCCACTCTTCTCCATGTTGAGTATGAGAAATTGCGTGGGCACTATCAAGTTGCCTCTCAAGGACTGATTGATGGTGGCAGCGATGCACTCCTTGTGGAGACAACACAAGATCTGCTCCAAGCTAAAGCTGCTGTTAATGGAGCGCGGGCTGCGATTACGGCCTCAGGCAAAGATGTTGTCCTGATCGCTCAGGTAACCGTGGAGACAACTGGCACGATGCTTCTTGGATCAGAGATTGGCGCTGCGCTCAACGCGCTTGAGCCACTTAATATCGATCTCATTGGATTAAATTGCGCAACAGGGCCTGCCGAGATGTCAGAACACTTGCGGGTATTGAGCAAGAATTCCACGGCACAGATATCGGTGATGCCAAATGCTGGTCTTCCGATTTTGGGTGCCAACGGCGCGGTCTATCCATTGTCACCAGATGAACTAGCCAAGTACCTCTCTGACTTCGTCAATGACTATGGCATCTCACTCATCGGTGGATGTTGCGGAACGACTCCTGCCCACTTAGAAGCAGTGGTGAAGGCCGTTTCTTCACGACCCACCCCACTTCGCTCACCGGTCAAGGAAAATGGCGCATCCTCTCTCTATCAGTTCGTACCATTCCGACAAGACAATGCCTACCTGGCGATTGGTGAGCGAACGAATGCCAATGGTTCACGTGCTTTCCGAGACGCCCTCATAACAGAGGATTGGCAGACCTGTATCGAGATAGCCCGCGATCAAATTCGCGATGGCGCCCATATTCTGGATCTATCCGTGGACTATGTCGGGCGAGATGGTGTTAAAGATATGACGGAGCTGGCTTCGCGGCTTGCTACGAGCTCAACATTGCCGATCATGCTTGATTCCACCGAACCCGATGTTCTCAAGGCAGGGCTTGAACACCTTGGCGGTCGAAGCGTCATTAACTCCGTTAACTACGAGGATGGTGATGGTCCAACCAGCCGCTTTGCTCGAATCATGCCGCTCGTGAAAGAACATGGCGCCGCGGTTGTAGCACTCACGATTGATGAAGAGGGTCAAGCCAGAACGAGTGAGTGGAAGATCAGGGTCGCGACTCGTCTCATCGAGGACCTTGTCACAAACTGGGGGATGGCAGTTGAAGATATTCTCATTGACTGTCTCACCTTTCCCATTGCGACAGGTCAGGAAGAGACACGTCGGGACGGCATCGAAACCATCTCCGCCATCGCTGAACTCAAACGCCTCTATCCGACTGTTCAGACGACTTTGGGAGTTTCCAATGTCTCCTTTGGATTGAATCCTGCCGCTCGCATCGTATTGAACTCCGTATTTCTTGCAGAAGCAGTAAAGGCTGGTCTGGATTCAGCGATCGTTCATCCATCAAAGATCACCCCTATGGCGCGCATTGCTGATGATGTGAAATCTGTTGCCCTCGACCTCATCTATGACCGCCGTGCCTACGACGTAAATGGTGACATCTCGTATGACCCTCTGACGAAATTTCTCGAGCTATTCGATGGTGTTGAGGTGAAGTCGAGCCGTCTTTCACGAGCTGCTGAACTCGCTGCGTTGCCATTGGATAAGCGACTGGAGCGTCGCATTGTTGATGGTGAGAAGGTTGGCCTAGAAGCAGATCTCTTTGAAGCGATGGAGAGTGGTGTGAAGCCACTTGCCATCATTAATGATTTCCTCTTGGCGGGCATGAAGGAGGTTGGCGAGCTCTTTGGGCGAGGTGAGATGCAACTACCATTCGTGCTCCAGAGCGCTGAGGTAATGAAGACCGCGGTCGCCATTCTTGAACCACACATGGAGAAGACCGATGATGAAGGTAGAGGTTCGATTCTCCTTGCAACGGTAAAGGGGGATGTCCACGACATCGGAAAGAATCTTGTCGACATCATCCTAAGCAATAACGGGTACACGACCGTCAATATCGGAATTAAACAGACGATTAATCAGATTATTGATGCGGCATTTGAGAATAATGTCGATGTCATTGGAATGTCTGGGCTGCTTGTGAAGTCAACGGTCATCATGAAGGAAAATCTTCTTGAGCTCACCTCGCGCAATCTTGATCAAAAGTGGCCCGTCATCCTAGGAGGTGCGGCCCTGACTCGAAGTTTCGTCGAAGATGATCTTGCGGGCGCTTTCCCTGGAACTGTTCGGTATGCCAAAGATGCCTTCGAAGGATTGCGCCTGATGGATGCCATGATCGGAATGAAGCGAGGAGATGCATCTGCCTCACTTCCACCGCTTCGAGAGCGTCGCACACCAAACACTCGGGCTAATCGCGAAGTAAATACCGATACGAAGCGATCTGATGTTGCCACTGATAACAGTCTTCCAAAGGTGCCTTTCATGGGATCGCGCATCATTAAGGGTGTTCCGCTCCAAGATTATCTAGGCATGCTCGATGAACGTGCACTCTTTGTTGGCCAGTGGGGACTTCAAGGTAAGCGTGGTGAGTATGAGCGCATGGTGGAGGAGGAGGGTCGTCCTCGTCTTCGAGCACTCCTCAATGATGCCCAATCGCAGGGATGGCTCAACGCCGCCGTCGTTTATGGATATTTCCCTTGTTACAGCGAAGGAAATGACCTGGTTGTCTTGCATCACGAAGGACCGCTGGAGGGTAAGGAGCGGGTTCGTTTCACCTTCCCTCGTCAGACTCGTGATCGCAGGCTCTGCCTGAGTGACTTCTTCCGCAGCAAGGAATCCGGTGAGATCGATACCGTCGCCTTCCATGTTGTCACGATGGGTCAATCAGTGAGTGAGGCAACTGCCAAACTCTTTGAGGCAAACAACTACCGCGAATACCTAGAGCTGCATGGTCTTTCGGTGCAACTTACTGAAGCTCTCGCAGAACATTGGCACGCACGTATTCGTGACGAGATGGGCTTTTCAACAGAAGATGCGCAAGCTCTTCCAGAGATTTTGGATCAGGGGTATCGAGGTTCCCGTTACTCATTTGGTTATCCTGCCTGCCCAGATCTTGAGCAGCAAAAGCAGCTCTGTGATCTCCTAGATCCAGATCG
>CAIJKC010000055.1 GCA_903821145.1 uncultured Actinomycetes bacterium
AGAGTCAGGTGTGACTTTCACACTCCCGACTCCTACGACGTTGACATAGCGAGAGGTACTCGTTGATGTCGGGTTAGCGGTATGGGATGCGATGCTGATAGCAGCAATGGCGATGATCCAGATGGCGATTGCGCTCGCTATACGAGTAACTTTGATTTTCATGGCGTAATCCTCGCACGTTTTGTGGGTGGGTAGGTGAGAAAGTGATGAGAGAATTACCCCATGGCCTTCCTCTCCGTCTGCACCACCGAGACCTTGATCGATGCCGCAGATGCGCTCATGGGGGGTAGCCTCGTTGCATTTCCAACTGAAACTGTTTATGGATTAGGCGCTGATGCGGAGAGCGCAGAGGCTGTTGCACGTATCTATTCGGTTAAAGGTCGCCCAGCAAATCATCCGCTGATTGTCCATATTGATTCGATAGATCGCATGGGGGAATGGGCATCAGATATTCCAACCTATGCGATAGCACTTGCCCGTGATTTCTGGCCCGGGCCCATGACACTTGTAGTAAAGCGAAGTACGCGTGCTAAAGATTTCATCACGGGCGGCCAAGATACTGTGGGACTTCGCGTTCCAGCCCATCCGCTTGCTCTGGGCTTATTACAAGCATTTGTCGCGGCAGGAGGCCGCGGTATTGCTGCTCCGTCAGCGAATCGATTTGGCGCAGTCTCACCCACCACGGCCGATGCCGTGCAGGAAGAGCTCTCTGACTATATGGAGGAGAGTGATCTCATCCTTGATGGTGGTCCATCCTTAGTCGGATTGGAATCAACCATTATTGACTGCACAGGGGATGCACCGAGAGTACTTCGCCTTGGAGCTATCACTACTGAAATGATTGAAGAGAGCACTGGATTGAAAGTTGTAGAAAGTAGTGCTGCCCCCGAGATCCGAGTCTCAGGTTCCCTTGAATCACATTACTCACCTAAGGCAAAGGTTTTACTTGATGTCATTGCGCAAGCAGGAGATGGCTTGATCGCTCCAGATCAAATCCCTACCCCCAATGGTGTGATCCGGTTGATGGCGCCATCGACGATTGAGCAATATGCTCGTGACTTGTATCGAGCACTTCGTCTGGCAGATCAGCAAGGAATTGAGATTGTGGTTGTGTTGCAACCCGGTGGCGATGGACTTGCAGCGGCGATCAGAGATCGACTCCAGCGCGCAGCACACGAATAAGGGAAGACTTTGTTAACTACGGTGTTACGTAAGTACCTTGCGCCATATCGCGCTACCGTCATACTCATTACTCTTCTGCTTCTTGTTCAATCTATTGCAAACCTTTATCTGCCAAATCTCAATGCTGAGCTGATCAATAATGGTGTGACGAAGGGCGATATCCATTACATCTGGCATATCGGTTACATCATGCTCGCCTCAGCTGCCCTCATCATGGGGTCATCAGTTTGGCTCGCCTTCCTCAGCTCAAAGGTATCCATGGCCTTCGGCCGCGATCTTCGCGATGATGTCTTCTCTACTGTTGAAGGCTTCTCCGCCCGAGAACTTAATCAATTCGGTGCCCCGTCTTTGATCACTCGCAATACCAACGATGTGCAGCAGATTCAGATGGTGCTCTTCATGGGCTTGACGATGATGGTGAGCGCGCCCATCACAGGTATTGGCGCAGTCTTTATGGCAGTGCGCACCAATGCCACACTCTCACTGCTCTTACTTGTCTCAGTTCCCATCATGGCTCTTCTGATCTTTGTGCTACTTCGTCGGATCGTGCCACTGTTTAGATTGACCCAGATAAAGGTCGACCGCATCAACCTGATTCTGCGGGAGCAGATTGCAGGCATTCGCGTAATCCGAGCCTTTGTGAAGACGCGGGAAGAAGAGTCACGTTTTGCAGCCAGTAATCAAGAGTTGATGGATGTTCAGCTCAAGGTGACCCGCACATTCGCCGTGATGTTCCCAGCCTTGATGTTGATTCTTAACTTTTCCAGTGTGGCAGTGATCTGGGTAGGCGGTCGCCTCATTGACTCTGGTTCTATGCCTATTGGTAATTTGATGGCCTTCCTTACCTACATCATGCAGATCCTCTCTAGCGTCATGATGGCTGTGATGATGTCGCTGATGATCCCTCGCGCTGCAGCCTCTGCTGAGCGCGTAAAAGAAGTACTAGATACTCCATCTTCGGTCATCGACACCCTCACCCCGCAGATTCCTGCACAGCGTCAAGGCATTCTCACCTTCAACGATGTGGAATTTCGTTATCCAGGAGCAGAGCACCCCGTCCTTTCAGGTATTACCTTCACGGCTCACCCTGGCCAAGTAACAGCGATCGTTGGATCTACTGGCTCTGGAAAGACCACACTCTTGAATTTGATTCCACGTTTTATCGATCCCACATCAGGTCAGATCCTCCTCGATGGGATCGATGTGAAGGATCAATCCCTTGAAGGTATCTGGTCTGAGATCGGCCTCGTCCCACAACGTGCCTTCCTCTTTGGTGGCACGATCGCCGAGAATCTTCGTTATGGAGATCCAGATGCAAGCGATGAGAATCTTTGGAAAGCTCTTGAGATTGCGCAAGGTCAAGAGTTTGTCAGCGAACTCGCAGATGGCCTGCAATCTCGCGTTGCCCAAGGCGGAACGAATTTCTCTGGCGGCCAACGTCAACGCCTTTCGATTGCCCGCGCAATCGTGAAGAACCCACGTATCTATCTCCTTGATGACTCCTTCTCAGCTCTTGATTACACCACTGATGCCAAGCTTCGTACCGCACTTGAATCTCATGCCAAAGATGCCACTCTCATCATTGTTGCTCAACGTGTCTCCACCATCCTCTCTGCCAATCAGATCATCGTTCTCAATGAGGGCAAGATTGAGGGCATCGGTTCCCATGAAGAGTTAATGAATACCTGCACCACCTATCAAGAGATCGTCTTATCGCAGCTCAGTCCTGAGGAGGCTGCATCATGAGTAACGCTCGCCCAGCAGCAGGTCCTGGCCCAATGCGAGGCCCCATGGCTGCGATGATGGGTGCACCCCCTGCAAAGTCAAAGGATTTCAAGGGTTCTCTGCGCCGCTTACTGAACGAACTCAAACCAGAGCGCCATATCTTGCTCACTGTCTTCACCTTGATCACCGCAGCAGTAACTGTAGGTGCCTTTGGTCCGAAGATTCTCGGTCGCGCTACCAATGAGATCTTTGATGGTTTTGTCGGCAAGAAGTTGCCGGCCACACTCACCAAGGACCAAGTTGTTGCAGGAATGCGCGCAAAAGGTCAGAACACTCAAGCTGATATGTTGTCAAAGAGTTCGGTTATTCCAGGAGATGGGATGAATTTCACGGCCATCGGACATTTCCTTCTTCTTGCCGCAGCCCTCTATGTCATCTCCTCGTTGTTTATGTGGATCCAGGCCTATCTCATGGCTGGAGTAACACAGAGAACTGTCTATCGCCTTCGCCGATTGGCGGAGGAGAAGATTGGCCGCCTGCCACTTCGCTACTTCGATACGCAATCTCGCGGTGACTTACTCAGTCGAGTGACGAACGACATCGACAATATTGCAACCTCAATGCAACAAGGTCTGGCGCAGATCCTCAACTCAGTCCTCACAGTACTCTCCGTACTCATCATGATGGTCTGGATCAGTCCAGAGTTGGCACTTGTGAGCTTGATTGCTATTCCGTTATCAATGTTTGCATCCGTGAAGATTGCCAAGCGTTCAAAATCTGAGTTTGTTGCCCAATGGGATTGGACGGGAAAGCTCAACGGCCACGTTGAAGAGATGCATACTGGACACGCGCTTGTGAAGGTCTTTGGCCGTCGTCAGATAGCCATCACAGATTTCAAAAAGCTCAATTCCAATTTATATGAGGCAAGCTTTAAGGCACAGTTCATCTCCGGCATCATCCAGCCCGTCACGGCATTGGTTTCTAACCTGATCTATGTTGCTATCGCTGTGCTTGGTGGATACCGCGTAGCCACAGGCTCCATGAGCCTTGGTGATGTCCAGGCCTTTATCTCCTACTCTCGCCAATTTGGTATGCCACTGGGCCAGATCGCAGGTCTCATGAATACCGTTCAATCAGGTGTGGCATCGGCTGAACGGCTCTTTGAATTACTCGATGCGCACGAAGAAGAGCCTGACCTTAAGGATTCCATTCCGATGGGACGTGCGAAAGGTGAGGTGATCTTTAAAGATGTCTCATTCCGTTACGTCAATGATCAACCGCTGATTGAGAACTTCAATCTGACCGTGAAGCCGGGACAAACTGTTGCGATTGTTGGTCCAACTGGTGCTGGCAAAACCACCCTTGTGAACCTGATTATGCGCTTCTATGAGATCAATAGCGGCCAGATCACTCTCGATGGAATCGACACATCCAAGCTCACCCGCGATGATCTTCGTCGCCAATTTGGCATGGTCTTGCAAGAGACCTGGCTCTTTAGTGGCTCGATGCGAGAGAACATTGCCTTCGGGTCGACAAACCCAACGGAGGACGAGATCGCTCGCGCTGCGAGTGCAGCAAATATTGATCACTTTATTCGCGCGTTACCTAAGGGCTTTGACTCACTACTTACCGACGATAACTCAACGGTCTCCAATGGTGAGCGACAACTTCTTACGATTGCCCGAGCCTTCATGGCAGATCCTGCAATCTTGATTTTGGATGAGGCGACTTCCTCCGTTGACACACGTACCGAGGTTCTTGTTCAACAAGCGATGGCAAAACTTCGCACAGGTCGCACCAGCTTTGTCATCGCCCACCGTCTATCCACGATTCGTGATGCCGATGTGATCCTCGTGATGGATAAGGGCGCCCTCATTGAACAAGGAACCCACCACGATCTGATGGCGGCAAAGGGCTTCTATTATGACCTTTATGCGAGCCAGTTCTCAGCGAGCATTGTCGAGTAG
>CAIJKC010000056.1 GCA_903821145.1 uncultured Actinomycetes bacterium
ATACCTGCACAGCACTTTACGAAGGAGCCAATACCTATCGAGATGGATCACATATCAGCGTGAGCGCATCTAAGGCGCTGACGGCGCAGCTAGAAACCTTCATTCACTAGTTCACCAGTTCACTAGTTCACTAGTTCACTAGAAGGTATTGCAGGGTGCGTTACTTATTCACCGATACGGCTGCGACGAGGTGTGGCAAAGTTCTTTGCAACCTCGGTCAGCTCAACTGAGACCTGCTTGCGAATAGCATCCTCTGAACCCAGGAGAGTAGTGAGCGCTTTGATCGTTGTGCTCAACTCTTTCTGTTCAGTTTCAAGTTCAAGTTTGCTCATCTTGGTCAGACGACGAAGGGGCATATCGAGGATGTAGGTGGCTTGCTCATCAGAGAGCTTGAAGGACTTGATCAAGTCAGCCTTTGCAGTGGTTGCATCCTCTGATGCGCGAATAATCTTGATGACCTTATCGATATCGATAATTGCCTTAAGCAGGCCATCGACGAGATTGAGGCGGCCCTGCGCCTTCTCCAAGCGATAGGCAGAGCGGCGGCGAACTACATCGATACGGTGGTCGATGAAGACCAAAAGTAGATCTTTCAGACCAAGAGTGAGGGGGCGACCATTCACGAGAGCTACAGCATTGACTGAGAATTGATCTTCCATGGGAGTGAGCTTGTAGAGCTTCTCAAGAATATCTTCTGGCTCATACCCATTCTTGATCTCAACAACAACCTTGGTTCCTTGTTGGCCATCAGAGAGATCGACAATATCGGAGATACCCTGGATCTTCTTCGCCTTCACGAGATCTGCGATCTTCTCAACAACCTTTTCAGGACCGATGTTGAAAGGAAATTCAGTGATGATGATGCCTTGCTTGCGAGTTGTCACCTTCTCGATGACTGCAGTTGCGCGCACCTTGAACGAGCCGCGTCCTGTCGCATAAGCCTCTTCCACGCCGGAGAGTCCTACGATCTCGCCACCTGTTGGAAAATCTGGTGCCGGAACAAACTTCATGAGCGCCTTAAGAGTTGCCTTGGGATTCTCAATCAAGTGCTTGGTGGCTGCAACAACTTCACCGAGGTTATGCGGGGCCATATTGGTGGCCATACCCACTGCGATACCTGTCGCACCATTGACTAAGAGATTGGGAAATGCAGCGGGGAGCACAAGTGGCTCAAGGAGCTGGCCATCATAGTTTCCACCAAAATCAACGGTGTTCTCATCAGATTCATTGACCATCGCAAGAGCAGCGGGAGCGAGTCTGGCTTCGGTATAACGCATCGCTGCAGGACCGGCATCGAGTGAGCCAAAGTTTCCGTGGCCATCGATCAAAGGAAGTCTGGTGGTGAAGGGTTGTGCCAAACGGACTGCTGCGTCATAGATGGCGCCATCACCGTGCGGGTGCAACTTACCCATTACTTCGCCAACAACACGAGCACACTTCACATGGCCCTTATCTGGGCGAAGTCCCATATCAAACATCATGTGGAGGATGCGGCGTTGAACAGGCTTTAATCCATCGCGTGCGTCAGGAAGTGCTCGGGAGTAGATGACCGAATATGCGTATTCAAGGAAGGAGTCAGACATCTCGGCAGAAACATCGATATCGACGATCTTGCCTGGGTTCTCACCTGGTTTTGGGAGAACGACTTTTGGGATCTTTGTTGCCATGGTGCGTATCTTGCCAACTAGGCGTGCAAAAGAAGGGGAGCGACTCGTTTTCTCACCGTTATCCAGTGGGGAGGCGCCCTATCGACCCCAATAAAGTGATCTAGAACTCTCGCTCACGGTGAGCCAGCATGGATGGGATGATATTCCCGTGACGCACTCAGGCTTAGCGCAACTTTCGCAATCACTCTTTGCCGCCCTTGGTCTGCCCGGTGCCGTCAATCACTTTGCATTTGATGAGAGTAAGAAGAGCGCACTCGTCCTCATCGATGGACTTGGATACAACTCACTGGTGAAGTACCGAGAAGAGTTCCCAGTCTTCAAGAATTTTGTAGAGCACCAAGCACTTCACTCACATTTTCCAACGACTACTGCAACCAATCTCGTTTCACTGGGAACAGGTGAATTACCGGGAGTGCACGGGATGCTCGGCTATACCGTTCGCGTTCCTCGTTCTGGCGAGCCTGGACGATTATTGAATGCACTGAAGTGGGATGAGCGCGTTGATCCTCTCACGTGGCAGAAAGTACCGACGATGTATGAGCGAGCTGTGCAGCATGGAATGCAGGTCTCACATATTGCCGAGAAGCGTTATGAAGGAAGTGGCTTTACTCGTGCAGGTATGCGAGGGGCAGATTATTTAGGTGCTAACTACATCACTGAAATGGTAGATAAGGCTGTCATTGCTCATGCTAAAGAGAATTCCTATTCTTATATCTATCTCAATGTCGTTGATGTCGCAGGCCATAGCGATGGTGTTGGCTCAGATAAGTGGCTTGCCGCCCTTGGCGCAGTGGCGCAGTTGTTGACCTTATTGCTGGAGAAGTTGCCCAAGGGCACCCAGCTCTACCTCACTGCCGATCATGGAATGATCAATGCTGGGGAGAAAGTGATTTTAGGTGCAGGCAATTCGCTCTTGGATAACGTCACTCTCATTGGAGGAGAGGCTCGAGCACGACATATTTATGTGCGCGAAGGGGCTGTCCAAGATACGGTCGATGCATGGCGTGGACACTTTGGCGAGAGCGTTGAAATCTTTACCAAAGCAGATGCGTTTGGGCTCTTTGGAAGCACAGTCAGCGAAGATTCATTAGACCGGATGGGAGATATTGTCGCTGTCCCAAGGGAACACGTGGTCTTGCTAGATCCTGCCATTGCCGAGAAAGAGGGCAAGATGGTTGGCCACCATGGTGGCTTTACTCAGGACGAGGTTCTGATTCCTCTTCTTTCTTACCGAACATAATGTCATCCCATGATGGAATTCGAATTCGCTTGGTGATTCCATCACGCTTTGCTTCTGGTTCAACCTCTTCACGGGCCTGAGCAGCAGGAGCGTCGGGTGCGGTAGCTGCGGTAGGTGCGGTGGGTGTCGAAGAAATCCTGATTGGCTCTTCCTCTTTTACGGCAACCAACCGTGGAGCTGGTGTTGTTGGCTCTGATGGGAAGACCATGCCATGTGTTGGTGTAGCAGGGCGTGCAGGTTTCTCTTCACCTGAGATCCAACGTGCACCATCATCTTCACTGGTGAGAGTTCGGTTATTGGGATCAAAAGTCCAGTTCGCTTCACCTGATCCAGCAGATATTGGGTAGAGAAGAATAATGTTCCATTGGCCATCATCGCGGCGCCAGGTATTCCACTCAACGGCTTGCATATCAACACCGCGTGGTGAGAGTTGCGCGATTGTGGCCGCCATCAAGGTTGGGGCGTGAGGATCGCGTCGCAACGTTGTTTCTAGTGCTTGACCGATAAGAAATGCACGCTCTTGCATGATTGGCCCTGAGAACTTTTCAATCTTCTCTAGATCCCACTCGGTTGCCCGCGCTATTGAATCGGCGGACTCACCACTGCGCAATCTGGATTGAATTTCTTTGACAGAGGTGAAGGTGACTTCCTCTGTGCTCTGAACGGCGACCAGACGCGGTTGGTTGATGGTTGCGCGAAGTTGATCGCTAATGCGAAGGGAGAAGGTCGCGCCCTCATTATCGGTGAGCTCGAGCTCAGTGCCATCTTCTGAGCGTCCTACCAACCGGAGATCTGTCATGCCCAAAGGATAGCGACTCACCTGCGCCGAACCCAGCACCGCTAAGATCTGTCGCATGAGTGAAATCTCCGAGCAGTTGCCTTCCCTTCTGAAGTTAGCGGTGGATGTGGCGCTGGAGGCAGCGACGCTGCTCTCTGGCAGGCCCACTAATTTTGAAATCAACCAGAAGAGTTCGGCCGTCGACTTTGCAACCCAGATGGATCATGCCAGCGAGGCGTTAATCGTTGAACGACTCTTAGCCGCTCGGCCCCTCGACGGAATTATCGGTGAGGAGGGCGCGCAGCGAGATTCACAATCAGGAATAACCTGGGTCATCGATCCACTCGATGGCACCGTGAATTATTTCTATGGCCTACCCGGCTGGAATGTTTCGATAGCGGCAAAGAACGATGAGGGAGTGCTCGTTGGAGTAGTCGCGGCCCCCACCATTAATTCCCTGTGGACCGCAACCGTTGGGGGCGGGGCTTTCTGGAACGGTAATCCCATCACCTGCAATGATCCGGTAAGACTTGATCGGGCCCTGCTTGCCACCGGTTTCTCCTATTCACTTGCCAAGCGTGTTGGACAAGCTGAGTTTGCAAAGAAGTTAATCCCGGATGTGAGAGATATACGCCGGGCGGGGGCTGCCGCCGTAGATCTCTGTCATGTGGCGATGGGGGCAGTGGATGGTTATTTTGAGATCGACCTCAAGGAGTGGGACCTGGCCGCCGGCGGCCTGATAGCCCGCGAGGCGGGTGCCATCGTCTCTGGCCGCAACGGGGGAGCGGCCGGGGAAGAGATGGTGATCGCCGCTGGGCCAGCCCTGCATAGGGAGCTCACCGCTCGAATTGGGTGATCAGGGCCGAATATGGCAGGATTGGGCCTTCGCAGGCAGACCTGCGACTTAAATATTTACGAAAACGTTAGGACCCATAGATGAACGTGTTAGACGCAGTCGATGCTGCTTCACTCCGCAAGGATGTTGTTAACTTCCGCCCAGGAGATGAAATCAAGATTCACGTTCGTGTTATCGAGGGTAACAAGAGCCGTATTCAGCTCTTCCAAGGAATCGTTATCCGCCGCCAGGGTTCTGGTGTCCGCGAGACTTTCACCATCCGCAAGCTTGCTTACGGCGTCGGTGTAGAACGTACCTTCCCAGTCCACACACCAGTCATCGAAAAGTACGAGATGGTTCGCCGTGGCGATGTCCGTCGTGCAAAGCTCTATTACCTCCGCGATCTTCGCGGTAAGGCTGCAAAGATCAAAGAGAAGCGCGGCATTGGCGGCTCATTCATCGTTGAAGATGTTATCGAGGCTCCCGTTGTTGAAGCTGCGGTAGTCGAAGCAGTTGTTGAGGCTCCAGTAGTAGAGGCAGTTGTTGAGGCTCCAGTAGTAGAGGCAGTTGTTGAAGCTCCGGTAGCAGAGGTTGTTGCTGAAGAAGCAGCGCCTGAAGCAACTCCAGAAGCTTAAGACACTTCTTAATGCGCCTTCCCAAGAAGGGCTCACTCTTTCGCGAAGTACCCATCATTGTTGTTGCGGCTCTCGTCGTCTCCATCTTTGTTAAGACCTTCCTGATCCACTTCTTCTATATCCCTTCGGGATCAATGGAGAACACCCTGAAGGTGGGCGATCGCATCGCCGTCAATAAGCTTGCGAACTACTTCTCAGATATTAAACGTGGTGAAGTCGTTGTCTTTAAAGACCCAGCAAAGTGGCTTGGACAAGCACCAGGTGAAACTGGCTCAAAGACCGTTGTTGCAATAAAAAATGCGCTGGTGACTGTGGGAATTCTTCCAGACCCAGCCAAGCAATATCTTATTAAGCGCGTTATCGGAGTCGGTGGTGACACCGTGATCTGCTGTGACGCCAAAGGTCACCTGACTGTTGATGGCATATCCATCAATGAGCCATATATTTTTAAGGGCGACAAGCCAAGTGATTCCACCTTTAAAGTCATCGTGCCCAAGGGATTTATCTGGGTGATGGGTGATCATCGCGGCGCATCGGCAGATTCTCGCTTCCATACCGATGATATTCACCATGGAATGGTTCCACTTGGGGATGTTGTGGGACGCGCCTTTGCGACAGTCTGGCCGATTAAAGATACGAAGTTTCTCTCTGTCGGAGATGAACTATCTAAGGTAGCTGTTAAGAAGTAATTTCATGACAGCGATTGAGCAGACTCTGCGTGATGCAGGAATGACTGCCATAGCAGGTGTAGATGAGGCCGGCCGAGGCCCATGTGCTGGCCCACTTGTTGTCGTGGCACTTATTTTAAAAGATCCTTTTTCACAAGCCTTGGCGAAGGTTCGAGATTCCAAAGAGCTCACGGCGAAAACTCGCGAGAATTTATATGACGTAATTTTGGAGCAATCTCTGGCCCACTCCATCATTGAAATCTCAAGTGAAGAGATTGATCGAGATGGCTTACATCAATCAAATCTTGATGGCTTTCGCAGAGCGGTGAGTGCGCTAGAGATCACGCCAGACTATGTGTTAACCGATGGCTATGCCATAGAAGGCATGTCAATGCCTACCCTAGGAATTTGGAAGGGTGATCAAGTCGCACTATCAATCAGCGCCGCATCGGTGATCGCCAAGGTCTACCGAGATCGCATTATGATCGAGATGGATGCCAAGTACCCTGGGTATGGCTTCGCCTCTCATAAGGGGTACAGCGCCGCAACACATATGGCAGCCATCCGAGAACGTGGAGTGACGCCTATCCACCGCAGGAGCTTTGCCAATATCGCCGAGCTTCTCCACTAAATCTCTCTCAACAGAACTCTCTCAACAGATCTCTCTCAACAACGAAGAGCTCTCCACAGCGCAACACTTTTACCCTTCGCGCGCTCTGGCTAACACTTACCATCGCTACTGTGGATGATGATGAGAAGGCACGGTTGATACTCATCGCTGCCGTAGAAGGAAATTCAAAGTATTGGACACACCAGGTAGCAGAACGTGGCGCAGTCGATGTCGTGGATCGACTTACGAAGAATGGCTATCCAGGTGGCGCACACTCGGAGGAGAAGATCGCAGCTCGAGTGCAGAAACTTTCCCATGAGGAACTCCTTGATGGGTTGGGTAACGCATTCCTTCTCACGCCACGATCCCTCGATTGGCCGCCGCAACTCAACAATCTTGCTGCTCCACCCTTTGCACTCGTTGGATTGGGAGAGCGTGAAACGCTAGCTTCGCTCACCCAATCAATTGGAATCGTCGGCACACGAAACCCAACGAGCTACGGCGCACGAGTTGCCAGCGATTTTGCAGCAAAACTGGCTCTCCAAGAATGGTCAGTGGTAAGTGGGGGAGCGTGCGGAATAGATAGCGCGGCCCATCGCGGTGCACTGGCTGCCAATGGGAGAACAGTTGCAGTTCTGGGAGGTGGTGTGCGCAGCATCTTCCCCCGGGGCAATGCTGATCTCTTTGAGCAGATCACCATGCGGGGCCTACTACTCTCTGAGGTCCTTCCAACAGTTCCCGCCGCTCCTCATCGCTTCCTCATCCGCAACCGTGTAATCGCAGCACTTGGGCGAGGTTTGCTTGTTGTGGAAGCTGCTGCCAGAAGTGGCTCTGTGCGGACAGCGCGGGATGCACTTGAACTCTTACGACCGGTTATGGCAATTCCTGGGGCAATTGATAGTCCTATGAGTGAGGGATGTCATCGTTTGATCAACGAGCGGCGCGCTGAACTGGTCTCGACAGTTGAGGAGATTGTGGAATTTCTCTCACCCTTATAGTGAGATGATTCTCCTATGAGTGATCACAAGGCTGGATTTGTAGCTGTCATTGGCCGCCCCAATGTCGGTAAGTCCACCTTGGTTAACGCACTGGTTGGCAAGAAGATCGTGATCACCTCCCATCATCCAAACACCACTCGTAACCCCATTCGTGGAATCGTCTCCAAGCCCGATTATCAGATGATCTTGGTTGATACACCTGGTGTTCACAAACCAAAGACGCTCCTTGGGACACGCCTTAATGCCATGGTTGCAGAGAACCTCGAATCAGTTGATGCCGCACTCATCTGCCTTCCCGTTGATGAAGCAATTGGTGCAGGCGATGAATTTATCGTGAAGCAACTCGGACATATTCGTAATATCTTTATCGCAGTCACCAAAGTTGATAAGGCCACAAAACCTGAGATCCTCATTGCAAAACTCGTTGAGGTCTCTGCTTTTATAGAACGCCTTGCTATTAATGTGCGTGAGGTCGTTCCAGTTTCAGCCAAACGCGAGGAGCAGACGGATCTGTTGATGGAATTACTCTCTAGCGCCCTTCCTACCTCACCTTCGCTCTATCCAGAAGATATCTCAACCGATCAGGCAGCAGAACTGACCATCACAGAGTTGATCCGCGAAGCTGCGATCGAAGATCTCTATGAGGAACTGCCGCACTCGGTCATGATTACGATCGATGAATTCTCCAAGCGCGAAGATAAGAACTTCTACGATATCCATGCGACCTTGCATGTTGAGCGAGATAGCCAGAAGTCGATCATCATTGGACCACAAGGCTCACGGCTCAAGGCGATCGGTACGACTGCTCGCGGCAACATCGAGAATTTCCTTGGTGGAAAGGCCTTCTTAGGTCTTCACGTTAAAGTCTCAAAAGAGTGGCAGCGCGATCCCAAAGCCCTGGCTCGCATGGGATTTACGGAGTAACGCTCTTTCTGCCTGCAAAGTAAGAGCCAATTAAGACCAGCGGTAAACCGCAGACGATGCCGAGTGTGAGCGGTTCACCCAACACAACAACTCCCAAAACAATTGCAAATGCAGTGTTGAGATACGTCACTAGCGATGCCCTTGCCGAGCCAACATCGCGAAGCAATTCGAAGAAGAGGATGAAGGCAAGTGCTGTGGGGAAGAGACCGAGAGCGAATTGGGCGGCAATCACTTTTCCACTTGGCATGTGATGGGGAAGTGCGAGAAGGGCGAAGGGTAGATAGAAGAGAGATGTGGTTGCCATCGCTAATCCATTAATCGCGATGGGATTTACCTCAGGGATCTTCACGGTGACTGTTGTCACGGCCGTGGCGTAGGAGAGTGAAGCCAGGAGAATCATTCCGATAGCTAACGGGTTTTGATTGGATTTAAGGCTCTCGATACCAACAACTAAGAGGACTCCGATAAAACCGATCACCATCCCGGCAAGGCGCTTGGAGTGCCAGACGGTCTTATCGCCGTTTAGTGATGCGAGAATCGAAGACCAGATCGGCACTGTGGCCACGAGAAGACCTGCAAGGCCCGAGGAGATTTTCTGTTCAGCGGAAGTAATGAGAACCCACGGTAGGAACATTTCAAGAATTGCGTAGAGGAGTACGTAGTGAAACTTCTTGAGGGCTGGAACCATATTCTTGTTATAGATAGCTATTGGCACGAGTATGAGGGCACCAATAAATGTTCTACTACAGACAATTACTGGCACGGAGAGTTCAGATACTGAGACCTTGAGTAAGAGGTAGGGAATGCCCCAAATGAGACCAATAGTGATGAAGAGAAACCAGTTCTTTCGGCTCACTTCTTCCTACTCGCAATGATGCTGGCGTAGAGTGAAATTGTTTGATCCGCGATGGAATCCCACGAAAAATCTGCGATCGCGCGTTTGCGACCTGCAGCGCCGAACTCCTTGAGCTTTATTGGTTGCGCCAGCAAAGAATTCGCAGCATGGGCAAATGCCTCCTCAAAGGCCGGGCCATCGCCATGGTAGGCAACGAGTTTCCCAGTGATGCCATCTTGAACTACCTCCGGAATACCTCCAACGGCGGAGGCGAGAACTGCTGTCTCACAGGCCATCGCTTCTAAGTTGACGATGCCCAGTGGCTCATAGATGGAAGGACAGAGGAAAAGATCAGCACCTGTTAGCAGAACTTTCATATGGTCGATGCTTAACCGATCTTGGATCCACCAGACGTTGGCTCTCGCTTGCTGCAGGCTAACAATCAGCTCTTCTATCTCTGCACCGATTCCTGGTTCATCAGCATTTCCGGCTGCAATGACGAGACCAACATCAGGATTAACCTTCTGCCAGGCACGCAGGAGATGAGCAAGGCCTTTCTGACGGGTTATGCGTCCAATGAAAATCGCGTAGCGCCCGGTAATGCCATACTCACCTTGAATCTCTGAATTGGTGGTCGGTGTGAAGGTCTGAGTATCCACGCCGTTGAGAATCACATGCACCTTCGCTGGATCTAGCGCGGGGTAGGCCTTGAGAACATCTGCACGCATTCCATGACTGACTGCAATGATTGCATCAGCACCTTCATAAGCCGTCTTCTCCGCCCATGACGAAATCTGATAGCCACCACCAAGCTGCTCTGCCTTCCAGGGGCGATCTGGTTCAAGTGAGTGGGCCGTGATGACGTGTGGCACACCATGGAGTAGACCACCTAGGTGACCAGCCATATTTGCATACCAAGTATGGGAATGAAGCAGGTCAACGCCTGTGACTGAATCTGCGATGTCAATATCTGTCATAAGCGCAGCCAGCGCTGGGTTCAGTGATGAGTATTGAGGTGGAAGTGGATGGATCGTTGCATCAACAGGCGCCTCATCCCCGTTGTTGCCAAAGGTATGCACCTGGACATCGATCTTTGCGCGAAGAGCCATGGTGAGTTGGAGAGCGTGAACGCCAGCACCGCCATAGATATGGGGAGGCCATTCTTTGGTGATCAAGCCAATCTTCACAACGCGCCTTTCTGAACGTAGACGGTAAGGGTATCGTTAACCTATGAGCCGGCGCGAAGTTCCCCTAGGCATTGTGCTCGCAGGTGGCGAGGGCAAGCGCCTGATGCCACTTACTGCAGATCGTGCAAAACCTGCCGTTCCCTTTGGTGGCGCCTATCGGCTCGTAGATTTTGTTCTTTCAAACCTGGTGAATGCTGATCTTCGCAAGATTGCAGTGTTAACTCAATATAAATCCCACTCGCTCGACCGTCACATCACTACTACGTGGCGCATGTCGACCCTGCTTGGAAATTACATCACTCCAGTCCCAGCACAACAGCGACTTGGACCTCGTTGGTATACCGGATCAGCTGATGCAATCTTGCAAAACTTTAATCTCATCCAGGATGAAAATCCGCGCCATATCCTCGTCTTTGGTGCTGACCACGTGTATCGCATGGATCCAGAGCAGATGTTTGATTTCCATCTTGAAACCGGATCTGGTGTAACTGTTGCAGCAATTCGCGTGAAGCGATCCGAGGCATCTGAATTTGGTTGTATTGAGTTAGCCGATGATGGAATCACTATCAAGGCCTTCCATGAAAAGCCGGTCAATCCACCAGCGATGCCGGGTAATCCCGACTACACCTTGGTCTCTATGGGTAATTACATCTTTAAGCGTGATGTCATGGAGGAAGCGCTCCTTGCTGATGCTGATGATCTTGCAAGTCGCCATGATCTGGGTGCAAACATTATTCCGATGCTCACCGCGCAAGGCAGAGCCTTTGCTTACGACTTTGCACATAACCAAGTGCCTGGTGAGACTGAACGCGATAAAGGTTACTGGCGCGATGTGGGAAGCATCGATGCCTACTACGACGCGCATATGGATCTTGTTTCGATTCACCCAATCTTCAACCTCTACAACCGTGAGTGGCCGCTGCTCACAAATCCACCATCACTGCCACCTGCAAAGTTTTCGGAGAATGGTTCTGCCGTTGACTCGATAGTAGGAGCTGGCTCAATTATTGCTGGCGGGCGGATGGAGCGCAGCGTCGCCTCCTTCGATGTGCACGTAGGTGACCATGCGATTGTGCAAGGCGCCGTGCTGATGCCGTCAGTGCGTGTGGGTAAGGGCGCGATCGTTCGCAATGCGATCCTTGATAAGAATGTTGTCGTTGAACCAGGAGCACAAATCGGCGTTGATCTCGAGCGCGATCGACTGCATTACACAATCTCCCCAAGCGGCATCGTTGTCGTTGGAAAAGGTGAGATCGTTACCAGGTAGCTGTGTGGTCTCGTAATCTGCGATAGCGAGCAACAACATCTGGCGTATGCACGGCAGATACCTTCTCCACTTGTCCAAGGTCCCACACAGGTGCGCTCTCGCCCCCAAGTAGTGCCCATGCCGCCTGCCTTGCTGCGCCATTTGCAACGTATTCACCTGCTGGCGGGATCAGCACCTCACGGCCAAAGAGGGAGGACGCGATCTCACCAATGGCTGCGTTCTTAGCAGCGCCACCAATGAGCAGGATGCGATTGATCCCAACGCCGAGCTTGGTGAGGGAATCAGCAGCATCAACGAGGCCGCAGAGCATTCCTTCAATATAAGCGCGAGCAATGTCATGTCGATTGGAGTTTTCCAGAGTGATTCCTGCCAACGTTCCGGTGGCATTTGGTCGATTAGGAGTGCGCTCACCTTCGAAGTAGGGAAGAAGTGATAAGCCATGAGCACCAGCAGGTGCGGCAAGGGCGAGTGTTCCGAGTTCATCGTGGGTGCAGCCAAGGATCTGTGTTGCTGCATCCAGAATGCGCGCAGCGTTCAGTGTGCAGACAAGTGGTAAGAAGCGTCCTGTGAGATCGGCAAATCCTGCAACCTCACCTGTTGAATCACTTGTGGGTGTGTCAGAGACGGCAAATGCAGTTCCGCTAGTGCCCAGGGAGATCACGACATCACCTGGTTCAGCTTGTAATCCAAATGCAGCGCTAGCGTTATCGCCTGCTCCTGCGCCAATCTTCACACCTTCTGGTGTGACTGCGCCCCACATGGTGCTCGACACAATCTTGGGAAGTATTACCTCAGCATCAGACTTCATCACGTGCGCGAAGAGTGCGCGGTCATACTCTGAAGTCGAAGGATTGAAATATCCAGTTCCTGATGCATCGCTTCGATCAGTAAAGAGATCATTGAGATCTTTACTGCCGCTTAACTTCCAGGATAACCAATCGTGGGGCAGGCAGATTGCTGCAACTCGTGCGGCATTAGCGGGTTCGTGATCAGCAAGCCATCGGATCTTGCTTGCGGTGAAGGAGGCAACCAAGGTTGATCCAACGCGCTTGGCAATATCGGAAACTTCGGCATTGATATCTGCAGCCGCCTGCGCAGATCGCGTGTCATTCCATAGCAGCGCTGGGCGAATGACAGAGCCAGTGTGATCGAGGGCAACCATTCCATGCTGTTGTCCGCCGATTGACATTGCTTCCACATCCGCAAGGCCGCCGGCCTGCGCAATCGCTGCCTGAAGGGCGACCCACCACTGCTCTGGATCAACTTCGGTTCCCACAGGGTGGCTGGCACGGCCTTCACGAACGAGGCGACCCGTCTGGGCATCGCGAATGACGACCTTGACTGATTGGGTCGAACTATCGACACCGGCGACTAATGGCATGGGGCAAGGGTAGACTTAATCCGTCAACGTTGACCATCATGCCTGCTTCTAGGCAGCAAAGATTTATCTGACCCTAATTTGGAGATTTTCATGCGTATTGGTGTTCTTACTGGTGGCGGCGACTGCCCTGGCCTCAATGGCGTTATTCGTGCAGCAGTGACCAAAGGCGTCAAAGAGTACGGCTATGACTTCGTCGGCTTTCGCGATGGCTGGAAAGGCCCGCTTGAAGGCCTCACTATGGAGCTAAACCTGGAGACTGTTCGCGACATCCTGCCAAAGGGTGGAACGATCCTCGGCTCCTCTCGCACTAACCCATTCAAGATTGATGGTGGCGTTGAGAAGATTAAAGAGAATTTAGCAAAGCACGGTATCGATGCCCTCATTGCAATCGGTGGCGAGGACACACTTGGCGTGGCAACAAAGCTTGATGCCCTGGGTGTGAAAGTTATTGGCGTTCCAAAGACCATCGATAACGATTTGAACAATACCGACTACACCTTCGGATTTGATACTGCGGTAAACATCGCAGTGGAAGCGATCGATCGACTCCATACAACTGCCGAATCTCATCACCGCCCTATCGTGGTCGAAGTAATGGGTCGCCATGCAGGATGGATCGCACTTCACTCAGGAATGGCGAGCAGCGGCGCTGCAGTGCTCATCCCAGAAGTGAAGTTCTCAGTCGAGAAGGTCTGCGAATATGTCATGTCCTCATTTAAGTCAGGGCGTGCACCGATCATCGTTATTGCAGAAGGTGCTATCCCACAAGATGGCGATATGGTCATCAAAGATCAGAGCCTGGATGCATTTGGTCACGTGAAACTCTCCGGTATAGGTGATTGGCTCGCTGCTGAAATTACTGAACGCACAAAGTATGAGACTCGCTGCACAGTCCTTGGCCACGTTCAGCGCGGTGGAACCCCCACAGCCTTTGACCGTGTGCTCTCTACTCGCTTTGGCCTGCAGGCAATCACTGCAATCCACGAAGGAGACTTTGGCAAGATGATGGCTCTTCATGGAACATCGATTGCTCGCGTCCCACTTGCCTCAGCTACGAGTGAGCTAAAGCTTGTTCAACCAGCTCTCTATGCGGAAGCAGAGGTCTTCTTCGGATAATTGCCCGGCGCGAGCCGAGCGATCATGCGTACGATTGCCTCATGACAACTTTGGATAATCTCTTCACCCCCGGTCTCGTTGCTGCCCAGCAGCCACAATGGCCCGGGGGAGTAGAAGGCGATGCCGTAAAAGCTGCGGTGGCGACCCTCTCCAAGTTACCTCCACTTGTCTTTGCAGGTGAGTGCGATAACCTCAAAGCTCGTATTGCACAGGCACAAGAGGGCAAAGCATTCTGGCTTCAAGGTGGAGATTGCGCTGAAACTTTTGTTGCCGCAACGGCAGATTCAATTCGCAATCGCATCAAGACCATCTTGCAGATGGCTGCTGTTCTTCAATACTTTGCAAGCTTGCCAGTGATAAAAGTTGGTCGCATGGCCGGACAATTTGCAAAGCCTCGAAGCAATAATGATGAGACCCGTGATGGTGTAACTCTCCCGGCTTACCGCGGTGATGCGGTCAATGATCTTGAATTTACACTCGAGGCCCGCACACCAAATCCTGCACGTTTAGTTCAGGTATATAACACCTCAGCTGCAACTCTTAATCTGGTTCGCGCATTTACCCAGGGCGGCTTTGCTGATCTGCGCCAAGTTCACACATGGAACAGAGGCTTTGCCAACGATCCACGCTTTGGTGCACGCTATGAAGAGATGGCCAATGAGATTAGTCGCGCTCTTGCCTTTATGGAATCCGCAGGCGTTGACCCTGAATCATTTAAATCTGTTGATTTCTACTCAAGCCATGAAGCACTCATCCTTGAATACGAACGTCCACTCACACGTATTGATTCACGCACAAACCTTCCTTACGATGTCTCTGCCCACTTCTTATGGGTAGGAGAGCGCACCCGCCAGATGGATGGCGCTCATATGGACTTTGCTTCAAAGATTCAGAATCCAATCGGCATTAAACTTGGACCAAAGACCACCCC
>CAIJKC010000057.1 GCA_903821145.1 uncultured Actinomycetes bacterium
GCACTTGTTCCAGGCACAGGACATCCTTTTGTTTATCTGACTCACTGTCGGGTCAGGGAAAGTTGCTGGCTATATTATAAATTGTCCACAGGGTAAATTGCACATCTTGCCTTGCTATTGCAGGTGTTTTGACCCCGCCGCTACCGCCCGCCGAAGGAATTCGCCCACAGTTTCGACCTCGATGAGGAAGCCATCATGGCCAAAGGGAGAGTTCAGACGCTCAAGTGGGGCGGCGGTAGGCGTGAGCTCGGCGATCTCCTCCTGAAGTCGAGGTGGAAAGAGGCGATCTGTATCAATAGCCATCACAAAGGTCGGGGTGGTGATGGTGGCGAGCGCAGCAGCAACTCCCCCGCGATGGCGACCCACATCATGGGAGTTCATGGCATCGGTGAGGGAGATGTAGGTGTTGGCATCAAAGCGCTTGGCTAGTTTCTCGGCATGGTGGTCGAGGTAGGACTCAACGGCCCACCGTCCTGTCTCATCACCTTGTAACTCGCGGCCAAATCTGACATCCATCTCAGATTCAGTGCGATAGGTCAGATGAGCAATGCGGCGTGCGATGCCCAGGCCATTGTTTGGGCCTTCTGGAAGTTCGTAGTAATCACCGTGATTGAAGTGCGGGTCTGTTTGGATCGCGCGAATTTGAATGGAGGCGGTAGCGATCTGATCTCCCGTTGCCACAGCAGAGGAGCCAATGGTTGCAATGGCGCCAACCCGATCCGGGTGAGTGATCGCCCACTCCAGCGAGCGCATTCCACCAAGGGAGGGTCCAACGGAGAGAACAAAGCGTGTAATGCCCAGGCCATCGGCTAAGGCAACTTCTGCTGCGACCATGTCGCGAATGGTGATGCGAGGAAAGCGAGATCCCCAACGCTTTCCATCAGGGGCAAGAGAAGAAGGCCCAGTACTTCCCTGGCAGCCACCAATGACATTGGGACAGATGATGAAATATTTATCTGAATCCATCGGCATACCTGGCCCCACCATCGAAGGCCACCAGCCATTCACATCGGCCCAGCCAGTGAGGGCGTGATTGACGAGGATTGCGTTATCGCGCTTTTCGTTAAGAGTTCCCCAGCTTTGATAGGCGATCGTCACATCCTCGAGGATCTCTCCTGATTCAAGTTCCAGGTCACCTATTTTTTTGAAGCAGCGCGCACCTGGGTCATGGTCCTCAAACCATGCTCCTGATACCTGACTGCTGACGCTAGCGATGATGACTCCTTGTGATAACCGAGGAGGGTCCTACTGCACTTGCGGTATGTGACCCACGCTTGCCGCTGCGCTATGCATCGGCCAGGTCTTCACCCGGAGCACCCCACCGTGGTGGAGGGTTGCCGTCCAGTAAGCCGGGGCTAAACACTGGAACTCGTGACCTGAGTAAATATTACCCCACCATTCAGAGCTTTAATACTTCGGCTCAAGGCGATCGGTACGACTAGTTCGTCTCGCTCCAATGGGAGGTGATCGGAAGTCTGCGATCTTTACCAAAGGCCCGCGCTGAGATCTTCGTGCCAGGTGGATATTGGCGGCGCTTATATTCGGCCCGGTCAACCATCCGGATTGTTCGCATCGCAAGTTCTGGATCAAAGCCAGCTGCGAGCAGGCCATCGAGTCCGCCATCCTCATCGATATAGATCGTAAGCATCCGATCAAGGGTTGGATAATCTGGAAGTGAATCAGAGTCCTTCTGATCAGGGCGCAACTCCGCAGATGGCTCCTTCGCAATAGAGTTTTCAGGGATCGGGGCAACCTCTCCCATCCGAAGGGCCTGCGCATTGCGCCACTTCGCAATCGCCCAGACTTCCATCTTCAAGAGATCTTTAATCGGTGCATACCCGCCCACGGCATCGCCGTAGAGAGTGGAGTAGCCGACGGCAAGTTCAGATTTATTTCCGGTGGCAAGAACGAGGTGGCCATCTTGATTGGAGAGGCCCATCAACGTTGTTCCACGAACACGCGCCTGAACATTCTCCTCAGCGATCCCCGTCAAGCCAAGTTCATTGAGGAAGGTATTAACCATGGGCTGAATATGAATAACAGAGTAATGAAGTCCGATGCGATCTGCAGATTCTTGTGCATCGCTGAGTGAGTGATCACTGGAGTATTGACTTGGCAGAGATACGCCATAGACCCTGCGGGCACCGATGGCATCTGCTGCAAGTGCTGCAACAACAGCGGAATCAATACCGCCAGAAAGGCCAAGCAGGATGGAGGTAAAGCCATTCTTCTCCACATAATCTCGAAGGCCCACAACAAGTGCTTGCCAGATCTCTGCGGCATCATCTAATCGTGAAGCAACTCCGGGAGTGAGAGGTGTGTAGCGGGCAATGCTCTCCTCACGCAAGATCACATCAGGAGTGGATGTGCGCTCTTGTAGATCGCAATCAACAACCATCACACCATCGTGAAATTGTGGGGCCCGTGCAATGGTGCGTCCTTGTGCATCAACGACGATCGAATCCCCATCGAAGACGAGGTCATCTTGCGCCCCTGTCATATTCACATACGCCAGTGGCGCACCAATCTCGATTGCTCGTTGGGAGACGAGTTTGGCCCTGCGATCATCTTTCTTTCGCTCATAGGGACTGCCATTAGGGACCACGACCAGCCCTGGTGTGCGAGCAGCGAGATCGGCGACGGGGCCTGCTGCATGCCAAATATCTTCACAGATCGCAACACCGATATCGATGCCGTGCAGGCGAAAGACCAGTGATTGCGTTCCAGGTACAAAGTTTCTAAATTCATCGAAGACGCCGTAGTTAGGCAAGTGGTGCTTGATATAGGTGGCGCGGATCTGTCCACGATAGATGAGTGCAACGGCATTTTGTGGGGCGCCGTTACGGTCTTCATCGAGGTAGCCAACAACTGCAGCAAGCCCTGGTGCGACCTCACCCAAGGAATCTGCTACCTCAGCGATCGCCTTGCGGGAGGCTTTACGGAAGGTGGCGCGAAGGGCTAAATCCTCGACCGGATAGCCAGTAAGGATCATCTCTGGAAAGAGAAGCAGGTGGGCACCGGCGGCGGCTGCCTTCTCGGCACTCTCCAGAATCAGGGCACGGTTAGCGATCAGGTCCCCCACTGTTGGGTTGACCTGAGCTAATCCCACCCGTAACTGGCTGCTCATAGCACCAGCCTACAGGGGCTACTATTTTCTTACTCGTCCTTATCTCACCGGGATTTCTTAGCGAAAACCTGATAGATGAAAGGCGCAACGGGGACCACTCTGGCCTCGATTGCTCGAAAGGGTTATCTATGCGTACCACCATCTCAGACCTTGCCGCCCGCAAGAAGCGTGGGCAGAAGTGGGCGATGCTCACCGCCTACGACTCCATGGTCGCCTCCATCCTTGATCAAGCTGGCATTCCGGTCTTGCTCGTCGGAGACTCTGCTGGCAATAACTTCCTTGGGGAAGAGAACACCATCCCAGTCACTGTCGATCACCTCATCGCACTCTCCCGCGCTGTTGTCGCTGGGTCAGAGTCGGCGATGGTCGTCGCAGACTTTCCCTTTGGCTCCTATGAGAGCGGGGTGGATGCTGCGCTCGCTACCGGCATTAGATTCTTTAAAGAGGCAAAAGTTCAGGCGGTAAAACTTGAAGGCGGGGCGAAGGTCGTTCCACAAATTCAGGCACTGATCGCAGCAGGTATTCCGGTGATGGGCCACTTGGGCCTTACGCCACAATCAGTTCACGCACTTGGTGGATTTAAAGTTCAGGGTCGCGGCGATGATGGTGAACGGATCAAGGCTGATGCCAGAGCCCTCGCTGCCGCTGGTGTCTTTGCCATTGTTCTTGAATTAGTTCCGGAAGAGTTGGCGGCCGAGATCGCAGCAGAGCTCACTATTCCGATTATTGGAATCGGCGCCGGAAAGTTGGTCGATGCCCAAGTCTTAGTCTGGACCGATTTAATGGGGCTTACTCGTGGTGCGCCGAAATTCTCCAAGGCCTATCTCGATGGTCGCGCTTTGATGGTTGAGGCTGCCAGCCAGTGGGCCACGGATGTTGCCTCAGGAAGCTTCCCTGGTCCTGATCAAACCTTCCATTAATCCTAAAACTGCCATCCCAAAGAATCGACGATCCCTGAATAAGGTTCTCCCATGAGTAAGTTTGCGATCGATTTAAGCCCGCTGAAGAAGTATCGGGAGTTGCGGCTGCTCTTTGCATCTGGGCTAATCACGCGCCTGGGATCAATGGTGACGTATGTGGCACTGCCCTTTCAGATCAAGGAGCTCACAAACTCCTATGTAGCAGTGGGGCTCATGGGCGCAGCGCAGATCATCCCGCTCATCCTCTTTAGCCTCTATGGCGGGGTTCTCGCCGACTCCCTTGATCGCAAGAAGATGATCTTCATAACCGAGTTTGGCTCACTCGCCCTCTCTGCCCTCCTTCTGACCAATTCGCTCTTACATAAACCCCATCTCATCCTTCTCTACTTCGTGGCCGCCGGTTTTACCGCCTTAGATGGCCTGCAAACGCCAAGCCTTTCGGCGATCGTTCCACGAATTGTGGAACACGATGACATGCCATCTGTCACAGCCCTCATGGGAATTCGCTGGCAGGTTGGAGCAGTCGTAGCTCCAGCAATCGGTGGAATCATGATTTCAACCTTGGGTGTGAAATCTGCATACGTCATGGATGTTGTGACATATGTTCTCTCACTTGCGCTGATCTTCAAGATGAAGCCGGTGCCACCGAGTGAAAAAGCCACCCCCGCTTCACTTTCATCACTTATTGAGGGCGTCAAATATGCAGTAGCTCGCAAGGATTTGATGGGCACCTATCTCATCGACTTTGCCGCGATGTTCTTTGCAATGCCCAACGCCCTCTTTCCATTTTGGGCCGATCACATTCACGCCAGGTGGGCACTAGGTCTCTTCTACTCCGCCGGAATTCTCGGCGCTATTATCGTCACCCTCACCAGTGGCTGGATGAAGTCCTATCCATTCCATGGCAGAGCGATTACCTATGCCGCTCTCGGATGGGCAGCTGCAATCGCGCTGTCTGCGACGACAAATAATCTATGGATCGTCCTCTTCTTCTTGGCCCTAGCCGGTGCCTCCGACCAGGTCTCGGCGATGATGCGAGGAAATATTTGGAACCAATCCATCGCCGATGAGTATCGGGGACGGCTTGCCGGAATCGAATTGCTCTCCTATGCCGTCGGTCCCATGGGTGGTCAACTGCGCGCCGGGACGATGGCGGCTTGGACAACCCTTCGAATATCGGTCGCCGGTGGCGGGTTAATGTGCCTTGGATTTGTCTCCTTGACCGCCAAATTGATGCCCGATTTCCTCTCCTATGACGTCAGAACCAATAAATACGCGGCAGAAAAGCGAAAATTACGCCCAGATAATCAGTAATTTCCTCTCGAGGGAATGCTTATGAAAGTTCTTCACCACTCCTCACCGATATGCAATTGTGAAAATTGCGAAAATGCATAAAAAATCTAAAAAAGATTGTTGCGACACGCACTCGATTATTTGTCGAAAATAGTGGCGCATTTCTCTATTTGATGACACGCTTCTCCTTGAACAGGTTCGGTGACGGATCGAACTATTCTGATAGGAGACTCACTATGGCTGCAGCTAAGAAAACTGCTCCAAAGCGTCGCAAGGCTGTTGCAAAGAAAGCTGCTCCTGCAGCTAAGAAGGCAGCTCCAAAGCGTCGTAAGAAGGCCGCTGCAAAGAAGGCTGCTCCAGCAGCTAAGAAGGCAGCTCCAAAGCGTCGTAAGAAGGCAGCTGCTAAGGCAGCTCCAGCAAAGAAGGCCGCTCCAAAGCGCCGCAAGAAGGCTGCTGCAAAGAAGGCTGCTCCAGCAGCTAAGAAGGCAGCTCCAAAGCGTCGCAAGAAGGCCGCTGCAAAGAAGGCTGCTCCTGCAAAGAAGGCAGCTCCAAAGCGTCGCAAGAAGGCAGCAGCAAAGAAGAAGTAATTGCCTTAATGAAAAAGCCCGCCACGAAAGTGGCGGGCTTTTTTGTTTCTTCTCTGAACGTTACTTACTCGTTCCATCTTCCTCAATAAATTGTCCGCGAAGCTGTGATTGCAGACGATCAAAGATCTTTGCTAGATCCTCTTGATCCTTCACGGAGAGATGATCTAAGAAGCGATTGCGCACACTCCCCACATGGGTCGGAGCTGCTCTCTCGATTGCCTTAAAACCCTTATCGGTCATCACAGCGAAATAGCCACGGCGATCTTCCGGGCACTCTTCTCGGCGAACCCAACCGGCAGCCTCCATCACCTTCATGCGATGGGAGAGGCGAGATTTTGAGACCATCGCGATCTCGGCGAGCTCAGACATCCGAAGCTTGCGCCCCGGGGCATCAGAGAGCTGAGCCAAGACTTCATAATCGGCCAGCGTCAACTCGTAATCTGCGAGGTCGCCATCCAAGGCTTCTAGCATGCGCCGACTAGCAATGATGTAGTTGCGCCAGGCCTTCATCTCTCGTGGATTGAGCCAGCGAGCTTCGGTCTTGGTGGGTGCCATGGTTTAAGGGTACGCCGATTTCCAAATAGTTGAAAGTTAAAGTACTTCGTTTTTCGACCTTCTCAGTTATCGTTGCCCAATGAAATCAGGATTAAACCTCAAGGATTTTAAGAGCTCGGTTCGCCCACAAGATGATCTCTTCAGGTTCAGCAATGGCACCTGGCTGGACTCCACAGAGATCCCAGCAGACCGCTCGTGGTGGGGCGCCCCCGTCCAATTGCGTGAACTCTCCGAACAGCGAGTTAAGGCGATTGTTGATGAGCTGACTTCTACGCCCCAAGAATCGGGAAGAGATGGCCAGAAGATTGCAGATCTCTACCGCTCCTTTATGAATGAGAGCGCCATTGAGGCGGCGGGGATCGATCCCATTCGTGAGGATCTTGCTAAAGCCGCCGGGATCACTTCCCTCGACGAATTTATCGCCTTCATGGCCGACCTCGAGAATCGTGGAACAGGTGGCCTCTTCTATGGCTACATCAGCGGTGATGCAAAAGATGTCGAGACCAACATTATCCATATTGGTCAAGGTGGTATTGGCCTGCCTGATGAGGCTTACTACACCGATGATGAGTTTGCTGAGATTAGAACTGCTTACATTGCCCACGTTGAGAAGATGTTAGAGATCGCCGGTATCGAGAGCGCCCGTGAGCACGCGGCAAAAGTGATGGCTCTGGAGAGTGAGATCGCCTCCCACCATTGGGATCAGGTGAAGGACCGGGATGCCAACCTGACCTACAACAAGTTCTCTTTTGAGGAGCTCAAGAGACTCTCCCCAGCCTTTGATTGGGATCTCTATCTTTCGGCTGGCAAGGTCCCAGCCAATGTCTTCTCCCAAGCGATCGTTGCCGAGCCATCCTTCTTTGAGGGAATTTCTCTGATGTTTGAAAAGTTCGACTTGGAGAAGTGGCGTTCGTGGTTGATCTGGAACATCATCCATGGCAGCGCTGCTTATCTTCACACTCCCCTCGTTCAAGAGAACTTTAATTTCTACGGAAAGACCCTGAGTGGTGCACCAGAGATGCGAGCTCGTTGGAAGCGGGCGATCTCTCTGACGGAGGGCGGGCTTGGAGAGGCGATCGGTCAGATTTATGTAGAGCGGCATTTCCCGCAAGCGTCCAAGGAGCGAATGGATGAGCTTGTGGCAAACCTCATCGAGGCCTATCGGATCAGCATCACAGAACTTGATTGGATGACTGAGAAGACCAAAGCAAAGGCGCTAGAGAAGCTCTCAAAGTTTCGTAGCAAGATCGGCTATCCCGATAAGTGGCGTGACTACTCCTCGCTGACCATTGTTGGAGATGACTTGATCGGCAACCTCGCTCGCATCAATGCCTTTTCACTCGCCATTGAATTTGCAAAGATTGGCAGTCCCGTTGATCGCGATCTCTGGTTGATGCTTCCGCAGACAGTCAATGCCTATTACCGTCCTGACCTCAATGAGATTGTCTTCCCTGCTGCCTACCTGCAACCACCCTTCTTTGATTTAGAAGCCGATGATGCGGCCAACTACGCCGGGGTCGGATCAACTATCGGACATGAGATTGGCCATGGTTTTGATGACCAAGGTTCGAAATATGATGGTGATGGCTTCTTGCA
>CAIJKC010000058.1 GCA_903821145.1 uncultured Actinomycetes bacterium
GATTTCTGCTCTCAATCAGGGCAAAGTCCCATTTTATGAGCCAGAGCTAGAAGAATTGCTGGCAAAGGAACTCGCAACTGGTCGCCTCACTTTTAGCACCTCCTATGAGGCCATCAAAGATGCCGATGTTCACTTCATCTGCGTGGGGACTCCGCAGGTAAAAGATGGTCTCGCAGCCGATATGACCTACGTCAAAGCTGCACTGGAATCTATTGCTCCCCTCATCAAAGCGGGATCACTCGTTGTTGGTAAGTCGACTGTTCCAGTGGGAACAGCTGCGGCCCTTCGCGCCAGACTTCTTGAGATCAATCCTGATACAGATCTTGCCTGGAACCCAGAGTTCTTGCGAGAAGGCTTTGCCGTCGATGACACCCTGCATCCCAATCGGTTAGTTGTCGGTGTCACCAATGATCGAGCTGAGGTAATTCTTAAAGAGGTCTATGCCAAGAACCTTGCTGAAGGAACTCCATGGGTTCGTGCTGATCTTCCAACCTCTGAACTTGTGAAGGTTGCAGCTAATTCATTTCTCGCAACAAAGATCTCCTTCATCAATGCGATGGCTGAGATCTGTGAAGCAGCAGGTGGTGATGTGACCGTCCTTGCCAAGGCGATTGGTTATGACCCACGTATTGGTAGCCGCTTCCTGCAAGCAGGTATTGGTTTTGGTGGTGGTTGCCTTCCTAAAGATATTCGTGCATTTATGGCACGCGCGCAGGAGCTTGGCGCGCACCAAGCATTGGAGTTCTTACGTGAGATTGACTCGATCAATCTACGTGCACGCCAACGCGTGATCGATCTCGTTCGCAAAGATTTATCTGAAGATCTTGTGGGCAAGAAGGTCGCGGTTCTGGGTGCTGCCTTTAAGCCTGATAGTGATGATGTGCGTGACTCCCCAGCACTTGATATCGCTGTTCAAATACATGCAGCCGGTGCCAATGTTGTTGTCCACGATCCAAAGGCGACTGCGCCTGCATCCAAACGCTTCCCCGCACTCACATTTACCGAAGATCTCAATGAGTGCCTGAAGGATGCTGAGATCGTTTTGCATCTGACTGAGTGGAAGATCTATCGCGAATTAGATCCCAAGGCTGTAAAAGCATTGGTTAAGAATGCGATCTTGATCGATGGTCGCAACATGTTAGATCGCAGCGCGTGGCAAGCAGCGGGATGGCACGTTCGAGCTCTTGGCCGTACCGATACTAATTAATTAAAAGCCAGTCTTCTGATTGCGCTTTGCATGAAGAGCCTGGCCCTTTTGAAGCGACTCAACGCGAGCCCTCTCCATCAACCCGGCAACTTTGACTGAAACTGCGGCATCTGATGTTCCAAGGATTCGTGCGGCTAAGAGGCCTGCGTTCTTTGCATTCCCCACACCGACTGTTGCAACCGGAATGCCAGCGGGCATCTGCACGATAGAGAGGAGTGAATCCATGCCATCTAAATATTTAAGTGGAACCGGGACTCCGATAACCGGAAGTGTGGTGGCTGCTGCGATCATTCCTGGAAGATGTGCTGCGCCCCCTGCTCCCGCGATGATTACTTTGAATCCTGAACTTACGGCGGAGTGAGCAAATGTGAGCATCTCATCTGGTGTGCGATGGGCGCTGATGACATTGGCTTCATATTCAATGCCGCACTCATCCAAGATAGCTGCCGCTTCCTGCATGATCGGCCAATCTGAATCTGATCCCATAACAATCGCAACTGGCTTACTCATCGATAACTCCGCTCAGATAATCAATTGCATGGTCGACTTCCTGGGTTAATTCTACGAGATCACTGCCAAGCAATGTGACATGGCCAATCTTTCGACCAGGCTTAACTTCCTTGCGGTAGTGATGGAATTTCAGGCCTGGAGTGCGTGCCATGAGGTGAAGGTACGGCCGATACATATCGGTCTTCTCACCACCCAAGATATTTCCCATCACAGCCCAATCGCTGGTGCGAGAGGTATCCCCTAGAGGAAGGTCCAACACCGCCCTCAGGTGCTGCTCAAATTGTGAAGTCCTCGAACCTTCTATGGTCCAGTGACCAGAATTATGAGGTCGTAGGGCCAACTCATTGATAATAAATCGATCTCCAACGTGGAAAAGCTCAACTGCCATTACGCCAACCAGGTTGATTCCCTGCGCAATTGTCAGTGCAATGCTACTTGCAGCTATCGCCAGTTCATCTGAGAGATCAGGAACGGGTGTGACTGTCGTTGTACAGATACCATCTTGCTGCACGGTCCATGTGGGTGACCACGTTGCAGCCTGTCCATGAGGAGACCGTGCAACCATGATCGCAATTTCGCGGGTGAAATCTAACTTCTCTTCAAGAAGTAATGGGGTAGGTAGTGCATCAAGCTCTTCTTGGTTATTGATCACCCACACACCACGGCCGTCATATCCACCAGTGGGTGCCTTGGCGATCAGTGGGAAATCCATCATGGGCTTACCGCCGACATATTTCTGAAAACGTGGGTTTGGTAGCTCGAGTTCATCCATTTTCTCGCGCATGGCGAGCTTATCTTGGGAGTAAATAAAAGAATCCGCACGCGGGTAAACCCGAACACCGTTTGCTTCGAGGGTTCGGATCACTGATTGCGGAACCTGTTCATGCTCGAAAGTCACGACGTCACAACTCTTGGCAAAGGCGAGCACGGCTTGAGAATCGGTGTAGTCACCGACGACATAATCACAGACCTGCGCAGCCGAATCATGCGGTGTTGCTGCGAAGACAGAGAGTGATATTCCGAGCTCGGTTGCAGGTGCGACCATCATGCGTGCAAGTTGTCCTGCACCAATCACACCGACTTTAGGAAAGCTCACTGCCTTAGTTTAACGAAAGATGGAGGATGTCACCGACACTGATAACTGCGCCTGTATCAAGCAGTAATTCGCCATTACCTGAGATGCCGGTGGCTCTCCCCACGACAGAGGTGCCATCTGGCAATTGAGCAGAGACTTGCTTACCCATGGTGGCACTGGAATCTAGGTAATCATCAATCAGATCTTCCATAGAATCCGCCCCCTCCCATTCAGAGAGATTAAAAGCAATCTCTTTCAAGATTGCAGGTAAGAGCTGATTGCGATCTGGTGAAGTTCCGGTGGTAAGAAGGATAGAAGATGCTGTTGGAACAGGCAGTTGCTCTGCTGTCATAGAAACATTTATTCCAACACCAATAACAATTCCATCTTTGTGAACTTCGCAGAGAACGCCACCAACTTTTCCAAGATCACTCAAAATGTCATTGGGCCACTTAGTGAAGAATTCAATCCCTAAAACTTCTGCGACGGAGAGACCAACGAGTAAAGGAATGAATCCCCACTCACTCTGATCGCGTTGTGGCTTCACAAAAGCAGAGAAGAGAAGTCCGGTTCCCTTTGTAGATTCGAAGGTGCGATCAAGGCGGCCGCGGCCAGCGCTTTGATAATCAGCAACAATCACATCACCATGATGTGGTGAGGATATTTTTAGTGCGGTTTGGGTCGATTCAATACTTTCAACCACTTTTACTGACCAGTAGCCCTTGGTTAGCGCACTAGTGATACTCGTTTGATCTAGCTCCACCGTAGTACCCTATAACCGTGACTGACGAGAGAATTGCAAAACGCCATGCAGAAGGCAAGAAGACCGCACGCGAACGCATAGAGTGCCTCGTCGATGACGGCTCATTTATTGAATTTGACGCGCAGATTGAAGATGGCGTCATCACTGGGTACGCGACCGTCGATGGTCGAACCATCGCGCTCTACTCTCAAGATTTCCTCGTAAAAGGCGGAAGTCTTGGCGAGATGACAGGTAAGAAGATCGTCAAGGTCATGGACTTCGCACTCAAGAGTGGTGTTCCACTTGTTGGTCTCAATGATTCAGGTGGCGCTCGTATCCAAGAAGGCGTTGTAGCTCTCAGCCAATATGGCGAGATCTTTAAACGCAATGTCCGCGCATCTGGTGTCATCCCTCAGATCTCAGTCATCATGGGACCCTCAGCTGGTGGAGCGGTCTATTCCCCAGCGCTCACTGACTTTGTCATCATGGTCAATAAGACCTCCAACATGTTCATTACTGGCCCAGATGTCATCAAAGCCGTTACGGGTGAAGAAGTTGCTATGGAAGAGCTCGGCGGCGGACTCACACATAGCTCAAAGACCGGTAATTCACATTACTTGGCCGATAACGAAGATGATGCACTCGATTATGTGAAGGCGCTCCTCTCGTTCTTGCCATCGAATAACTTAGATGACACTCCAGCCTTCCAGGCAACAGAATCGATGGACTTCTCACCTTCTGATCGCGCTCTCGACACCCTTGTTCCCGATAATGCGAACAAGCCATATGACATGCGTATCCTCGTTGAAGCGCTTTTAGATGAAGCAGATTTCTTGGAAGTCCACGCCCTCTTCGCACCAAATATTCTCGTCGGCTTTGGCCGTATTGAGGGACGATCAGTTGGCATCATCGCTAACCAGCCATCACAATTTGCCGGCACACTCGATATCGATGCATCAGAGAAAGCTGCGCGCTTTGTCCGTCTCTGCGATGCCTTTGGAATTCCAGTCATTACCCTGGTCGATGTTCCAGGCTTCTTGCCAGGAACAGAACAAGAGTGGGATGGCATCATTCGCCGCGGAGCAAAGTTGATCTACGCATATGGTGAAGCATCTGTGCCACTTATTACCGTCATCACCCGCAAGGCCTATGGCGGTGCTTACATTGTGATGGGTTCTAAGCAACTCGGTGCCGATGTGAACCTTGCGTGGCCATCAGCTCAGATTGCCGTGATGGGAGCCCAAGGCGCGGTGAACGTTCTGCATCGTCGTGAAATTGCCGCCGATCCGACAGTTGCTGCAACTCTCATCAAGAAGTATGAAGATGAACTTCTCAATCCATACATCGCAGCTGAAAAAGGCTTAATCGATGCTGTAATCGAACCTCACCAAACTCGCCGCCAGATTACCTTGGCTCTGCGCGCACTTCGTAATAAGCGCGTAGACCTTCCTACTCGCAAGCATGGAAATATTCCGCTCTAATGCTTCAAGGAAAACGCCTTACTATTGTGAGTGGAGACCCAACTCGAGAAGAGTATGTGGCGATCTCTCGCGCAATTCGTGAGATCCAGAAGCAGGAGAATCCAGAGCAAAAGTACCGAACATCATGGGCACGCCTGAAGATTCAGAACTCACTTCCGCGTAAGTGGGGCAATACCCCCTCATGAGTAAACGTCGCATCATCTTGGCTTCTGCCTCCCCATCCCGAAAGCGCCTCTTAGAGTCTGCTGGCATCTCACCAGAGATTTATGTGAGTGGCGTGGATGAAGAAGACCCAGACCTCTTATCTCTTAAGCCCTCCGAGATGGTGATCGCACTCGCGATCATGAAAGCCCATACCGTGCGCAACTCTCACCCAGTTGGTGAGAACGCTCTCGTCATTGGCTGCGACTCAACCTTCGAATTCAATGGTCAAAACTTGGGTAAGCCGCTTACTCGCGAAGCGGCGATAGAGCGAGCTCTCATGATGCGTGGCAAGAGTGGTTACCTGCATACCGGCCATAGTGTGATTGATACCGCTCAAGATATTGAAGTATCTGATATCTCAACCTCCAAAGTCACTTTTGCAGATATGACCGACCGTGAGATCGAGGATTATGTCGCTAGTGGTGAACCACTTCAGGTTGCTGGTGGTTTCACCTTAGATGGTCGCTCCGCCCCATTCATTACCCATATAGATGGTGATCCCAGTGGAATCATTGGGTTATCTCTTCCTACTCTTCGTAAGATCATGATCAATCTCGGTGTGGAATGGGGAGATCTGCTGTGAGCACATCAGCTAAGAAGATCGCGGCAGTATTGATCGCAAACCGTGGTGAGATCGCCGTTCGTGTTGCTCGTGCTTGTAGTGATCATGGCATCCGCTCTATCGCGATCTACTCCGATGAAGACCGAAACGCCCTCCACGTCGCTATCGCCGACGAAGCATTTGCTCTCAATGGCTTATCCGCTGCTGACAGCTATTTGGATCAGGGCAAGATCATCACCCTTGCAAAGAGTTCTGGTGCTGATGCTGTACACCCTGGTTATGGGTTCCTCTCTGAGAATGCTGATTTCGCCCAAAAAGTTATCGATGCAGGTCTTATCTGGATCGGACCATCACCTGATGCAATCAGACTCTTAGGCGATAAAGTCTCAGCCCGCAAAATTGCCGCAGAGGTTGGCGCTCCCCTTGTCGCTGGAACGATTGATCCAGTAGATGATCCCCAAGAAATTATTGATTTTGCCAAGCAACACGGTCTTCCCGTCGCTATTAAAGCAGCTCACGGTGGCGGTGGACGTGGTCTTAAGGTAGCCCGAACAATCGAGGAGATACCAGAGCTCTTCGCATCAGCTGTTCGTGAAGCGATCACTGGCTTTGGACGTGGCGAGTGCTTCGTTGAGCGCTACCTTGATAAGCCACGCCACGTTGAGACCCAGGTACTCGTTGATAGCCACGGCAATGCTGTTGTTGTCTCTACGCGCGACTGCTCACTTCAACGTCGCCATCAGAAGCTGGTTGAAGAAGCTCCAGCACCATTCTTGACTCCAGCACAACAAGAGCAGCTTTACTCATCTAGCAAGGCAATCATGAAGAAAGCTGGCTACGTTGGCGCTGGCACCTGCGAATTCCTCATCGGTGTTGATGGCACGATCTCATTTCTTGAAGTAAATACCCGTCTGCAGGTTGAGCACCCAGTCTCAGAAGAAGTTACTGGACTCGATCTTGTGCGCGAGCAATTCCGTATTGCCTCAGGTGAGGCTATTAACCCAGTTGATCCCATTGTTCGTGGCCACTCCATTGAATTTCGAATCAACGGTGAAGATCCAGGAAATGGCTTCTTGCCATCCCTTGGAACAATCACCAATTGGGAAGTTCCTTCTGGACCTGGTGTTCGAATCGATGCTGGCTTCGACTACGGACATACCATCGGCTCACACTTTGATTCACTCTTAGCAAAACTTATTGTCACGGGTGCAACACGTGAGGAAGCAATCTCGCGGGCAAAGCGTGCTCTTAAAGAATTCCAAATCGGTGGCCTTGCCACTGCTCTCCCATTCCATAGAGCGATCTTGGAAGATCCCAACTTCACCGATGATTTCAAGGTTTACACGAGCTATATCGAAAATGAATTCGATAACCAGATTCCAGCATTCTCCTATAAGGCAGGCGTAGCCACCTCAAAAGTTGTTGCTCAAAAGATTGTCACTGAAGTCAATGGCAAGCGCTTTGAAGTTGTTGTTCACTCAGAGGAAGAGCAGCACCGTCGCCACAAGATTCGCTCCAATGTGTTGAGTGCCAACTCTGGAAACACCCTGAACTCTCCTATGCAGGGAACAGTTGTAAAGATCCTCAAGGCCAATGGTGAGCGTGTCAAAGCCGGAGATCTCATTGTCGTGCTTGAGGCGATGAAGATGGAGCAACCACTCATTGCCCACCGCGATGGCGTGATTGAAAAGCTCACCGTTTCAGTTGGCCAGACTGTGGCCAGCGGAGCAACATTGTGCCTGATTGAGGATGCAGACTAAATTGCTCCTATGAGCGATCTCTATCAAGACCCGATTGGCGCAGCTGAAAACGCAGCAAAAAAGTTAGCCGAGCTAACTGGTAAGAGTTCCCACCATGTAGCTCTCGTCATGGGTTCTGGCTGGGGCTCAGCAGCAGATGCACTTGGAACTCCCACACATGAATTTCCTGCTACAGATTTGCCAGGCTTCCTAGCGCCAACAGTTGCTGGTCATGGTGGCGTTATTCGCTCCTACGATTTACAAGGACCCAATGGAAGGATCCATGCACTCGTCTTTCTTGGCCGCACCCATCTCTATGAAGGCAAAGGAATTGAACCAGTTGTTCATGGTGTTCGCACCGCAGTAAAAGCTGGTTGCAAAGTCGTCGTACTCACCAACGCCTCCGGTGGAGTCAACCTTGAATACCGTGTTGGCCAACCTGTCATTATTTCTGATCACATCTCACTTACTGGTGTCAGCCCATTAACAGGAGCGACCTTTGTGGATCTGACCGATCTTTACAGCAAACGTATTCGTGAGCTTGTGAAGAAGGCTGACCCATCACTTGCCGAGGGAGTCTATGTTCACTTGCGCGGGCCAGCGTATGAAACTCCTGCAGAGATTCATTATGTTCGGACTATTGGTGGCGACTTAGTTGGAATGTCCACAGTGCCAGAAGCAATCGCAGCTCACGCACTTGGCGCAGAAATTCTTGGTATCTCACTTGTTACCAATGCAGCCGCTGGCGTCACTGGTGAAAAACTCAATCACGAAGAGGTAATGGCTGCAGGGAAAGCTGCTGCTGGCCGTATGGGTGAACTACTTAGCCAAGTTTTGCCACAACTATGAGTCTGGACCAATCACTCGTCGCTGAGGTAGCAGAGTGGATCGCCCTCGATCCATCACCGCAAGACGCTGCACTTTTGCAAAAGTGGTTGGATGAAGGTAACGAAAATGATCTACGTCGTTGCTTCAATGGTTTTCTCCAGTTTGGCACCGCAGGGCTACGGGGACCGATAGGGCCTGGGCCCTCCTGCATGAATAGAGCAGTTGTTCACCGCGCAGCCGCTGGTATCGCCGCCTATATGAAGGCTCGTGGGTTGACGAAGGTAGTGATTGGCCGTGATGCTCGGTATGGATCAGAGGATTTCACACGCGAGAGCGCAGAGGTCTTTGCAGGTGCCGGAATGGAAGTCTTCGTTCTTCCTCGCCCGATGGCGACCCCTGTTTTAGCCTATGCAACGACTGCTCTGGGATCTGATGTGGGCATCATGGTCACCGCGAGCCATAATCCACCACAAGACAATGGTTACAAGGTCTATCTCGGTGGCACTGTTGATGGAACACGGTATGCCGGATCACAGATCGTCTCACCTGCAGATATCCAAATCGCTGCCGAAATATCTAAGATTCACCAGCTCGCTCCAAAGAAGAGTGATTGGGTAGATCTCGATGATGCAATCTTTGATGAGTATGTTGCAAAGACCGCTTCCCTTGCTCGGACTAAAAATCCCTTAAAAGTTGTCTACTCCGCCATGCATGGTGTTGGAAGTGAAAGTATCGAGGCAGTGTTTAAGGCTGCAGGGTTTTCTGCGATCCATTATGTTGAAGAGCAACGCATGCCAGACCCAGATTTTCCCACAGTTGCTTTTCCCAATCCGGAAGAGCCCGGGGCCATAGATTTATCCTTAGCTCTTGCAAAAAAGATTGATGCCGATATTGTCATTGCCAATGATCCCGACGCAGATCGCTGCGCTGCGGCTATCAATGATCCAGCTACTGGTTGGCGCATGTTGCGCGGTGATGAGGTCGGAGCAATCCTTGGCCACTACATCGCAACGACTATGCCAGAGTCGACCAAGGGAAGAGCATTTGGTAATTCGATTGTCTCCTCCTCGATTTTGAAGAAGATTGCAGAAAAGCACGGTATTGAATTTCGAGAGACCCTCACTGGCTTCAAGTGGCTCGCCAAGATTGAAAACTTGAGATACGGGTATGAAGAGGCGCTCGGGTATGCGATAGATCCAACCAATGTCAACGACAAAGATGGCATCTCTGCAGCGCTGCTCATAGCTCAATGCGCTGGGGAGTTAAAGGCTGCTGGTCGCACCATGGCTGATTATCTTGATGAAATCTGGAGCGCTTATGGCTTCCACGCAACAGAACAGATTTCCATCCGAGTGCAGAGCATCGCTCAAGTTGATTCTCTCCTCAGCCGTCTGCGCAAGAACCCTCCGCAATCAATAGGTGGGTATCAACTTACCCAGGCCGATGATTTAGAGCGCCCGACCGATGGACTTCCTGCCACCAATGGGCTGCGCTACTGGTTTGGACCGAATCTGCGCGTCATTATCCGCCCTAGCGGAACAGAGGCGAAGATGAAATGTTATATCGAGCTCTGTGCTCCTCAGGCAGAAGCGATCTTAATCTTGCCAGCCTTGAGAAGTGCACTTACTGATGTAATGACCGCTGAGTAACTCATCCCTGCACCTGTTAGCGCTAGACCAACGCCGCCATCAGCAACAGAGTATTTCTTTCCGTAAATATTTGGATTCTCCTGCAATACATCCCCAATAGGAAAATCGTTTACTGCATTCCAAATCGCATCATAGGAAGCGCTCTCTAAATGCTTGCTATATGCACCAATCAGAACTGCCTTCGACTTTGTTGATTGCAACCAATACTGGTCAGGTAGAACACCGATGAGTTTGAGCGGTTTTGGGACGGTGTTGAGTGCTACCACCGAGTCGAGTAACTTCGAGTTCTTCTCCCAATTGGAGTAGACGACATCGACTCCGCTGAGATGCATCGCGGTCAGAGTCGCATCTGGTGACTTATCTGATGGAATCGTGATCGTCACCACCACTTTAGGCTTCACTGATTTTGCCCCTTGAGCGAAGGCTGCTCCTTCAGCAGGTGATGTTGCTAGATTTGAATCCCCAAGAAAGCCCACCTTATTTCTCTTTGAAGCGCTTGCAGCGAGAACACCGGCTAGGTAGGAACCCTGCTGGCTATCAAAGATTAGGGATTGAACATTGAGAATTGAGATATTTCCGTTATCAATAATGTCAAAATTAATCGTTGGAAACTCTTGGCTAACAGTGCGAAGAGATTGCTCATATCCCCCGCCTACTGCAACGATCGTTGTGTAGCCAGCATTGGCTAGAAAGCGCAGACGACGGGCGCGATCTTTTTCAGTACCATCCGTCACCATCTCGCGAACATTGAGCGCGGTGAGTTTTAAGTTCTTCTTAGCCAGATCAACGCCGATCGCGACAGCATCATTGAGCGCTTTATCACCGCGTCCACCTACGTCGTAGGCGATGGCAATCTTTATTGGGGCATCTGCCCTCGCGCTCGGTAGGAGCCCAAAACTGAGAGAGAGTGAGGCCAGCAGCGGAAGTAGCCATTTACGGCTAGCCACGTGGGATCAGCCCCATCGCGTCATAAGCTCTGCGAACCGTTGCATCAGCCGCGATCGTCGCCTTTTCAGCACCAACCTTGAGCAAGCGAGTGAGTTCGCCCTTATCCTGCAAGAGTTCCTGGGTCCGCTTGCGGATGGGGTCAAGATGAGAGGTAACAACCTCTGCAACTGCGCCCTTGAAGTCACCGTACCCCTTGCCTTCATATTCGGCTTCCAACTCTGCGATTGTGCGACCAGAGAAGGCAGAGTGAATAGTAAGCAAGTTAGAGATACCTGGCTTCTTCACTTCATCATAGGTAACTTCACGCCCAGCATCAGTTGTTGCACTCTTAATCTTCTTGGTATTTGCCTCAGAGGTGTCAAGGAGTTCGATGATGCCAGAAGTTGAGGATGAAGACTTTGACATCTTTGCTGTTGGATCTTGGAGGTCATAAATCTTTGCACCAGCTTTGAGAATATAACCCTCAGGGATCGTAAAGATCTCCTTATAGGTGGTATTAAAACGCTGAGCTAAGTCACGAGTGAGCTCGATATGTTGGCGTTGATCTTCACCAACAGGAACATATTGAGGTTGGTAGAGCAAGATATCTGCAGCCTGCAACATGGGATAGGTAAAGAGTCCAACAACAGTACGATCACTGCCATTCTTTGAAGACTTATCTTTGAACTGTGTCATACGTCCGGCTTCACCAAAGCCAGTAATGCATTCCATAATCCAACCAAGCTGGTTATGTGCTGGAACGTGAGATTGGATGAAGAGCGTGGACTTATCAGGATCGATGCCGAGTGCTATTAATTGCGCAGCAGATGCGAGAGTGGCTTCACGAAGCTTTGCCGGTTCAACTCCACCGGTGAGGGCGTGGAGGTCAACAACGCAGTAATAGGTATCGTGAGTACTTTGGAGCTCTACCCATTGGCGAACGGCACCTAAGTAGTTGCCCAGGTGGAAAGATCCGCTGGTTGGCTGGATTCCGGAGAGTGCACGCGCCTTACTCATGGGGATTATCTTATTCTGCCGATTGCGTCCGCGAGATCAATAATTGACCTGCTCGCTTGCCTTCAACGGTTAAAACCTTAACCGTAACTCCTTCAATTGTGATCAGATCATGAGGCTCTGGGATGCGTCCAAGTGAGTGCATGACGAAGCCTCCAGCGGTCTCATAGGGGCCTTCAGGCAGAGCTATCTGAGTCTGTTCGTAGAGATCTTCGAGTGAGATCAGGGCGTCCACTTCAAAATCTCCAACTTTGGTCTGGGCTGTCACTTCACCAATGACGGCATCATATTCATCATGGATATCGCCCACGAAACACTCGACGAGATCTTCGAGAGTCACAATGCCATCTGTGCCACCGTATTCATCGAGCACAACCGCAATGTGAGAGCGCTTGCTGCGCATCTCGGTGAGAGCTGGAAGGACGCCTTTAGTACCAGGTAGGTAAACAATCGGGCGCATAAACTCCAAGATGCTCTTGGAGGAATCACTCTCAGCCAATTTCAATAAGTCGCGGATATGCAAGAAGCCAATGACTTCATCACTTGATCCACGCGTTACTGGGTAGCGCGAGTGGGCGGTCTCGATTGCAAACTTCTTCGCTTCGGCAATCGTCAATGCAACATCAAGGAAATCCACTTCAATACGTGGAACCATAATCTCGTGAAGTGAAAGATCTCCTGCATTAAAGACATCTTCTAAAATGTCACGTTCCTCAACGGTGAGGGCGTTATGGCCAGTAACAAGTTCGACAAGTTCAGATTCAGACATCTGGGCCCGAACCTCTTCCGGTGTGAGACCAAAGATGCGAACGACGGTATCGGTGGATTTGGATAGGAGCCAGATTGTTGGGGCAAAGATTCGGGCAATCCGATCGATCATGGGTGCGCTTGCGAGCGCAATCTTCTCAGTCCGAAAGAGCGCTAAGCGCTTTGGAACTAACTCACCGAAGACAAGTGAGATGTAGGCAATGATGATGGTGAGGCCAACAAGTGAGAGGAAGGTCGCAAGACCGTGACTCACATCCCACTTCTCTAACTGCGGAATGACAAAATCTGTTCCAATTCGATCTGCACCTAAAGCCGCAGAGAGGAAACTGCAGAATGTCACACCAACCTGGGCTGCAGCGAGGAAGCGGTTTGGATTCTTCGCTAGATCTGCGACCCTTGCTCCGCGCTTACCTGTTGATTCAAGTTGGCGCACCTGTGATTCACGTAGCGAGATGAGGGCGATTTCGGCAGCTACAAAAATGCCTGCAAGGAGGATAAAGCCAAAAACTAGGCCTATGTCGAGTAGGAGTTGACCACTACTGCCAGTCTTCATGATCTTTTAAGTATAGAGAATTTAGAGAGAGAAACCAGCAGTGCGCTGGGTGGTGCGGGCCTCGCGCAGACGGCGAAGACGCTTGACGAGCATGGGTTGCGCAAGGAGCGCATCATCACGGTCGATCAGGTTATTGAGCAGTTGGTAATAGGAAGGAGGCGTGAGGTCAAAGAGCTCTTTGATGGCAGATTCCTTAGCGCCTGCATATCTCCACCATTGGCGCTCAAACTCCAGGATCCTGGTCTCAAGCTCGGTCAGGGTAGAAACCCCAGCCTGGGCCTGATCGATCTCTCCACCGGATGCCTGATTTTCCATAGCCGCATCTTATGCGTGAGGACCGACTTTTTCCCTGATTTGCTGAGTCAGGGCGAGATTTTGCCAAGATTTAATGTGATTCGAGATACCCCAGAGCCTTTTTGAATAAGCCATCTTCGGCTATTGACTAGAATAAGGACTTCAGTGTTGATCAAAGATGATTCCCACTTGTTACGGGCTCTGTTACCTAGTAGCTGCCGTACTTACTCTAAAAGGATTATGTGATGTCTGGTATCAGCAAGCCAAAGGTCGTCATTCTTGGCGCCGGATTCGGTGGCCTCAATGCCGCCCGCGAACTGGGCAAAGCTGCCGATGTGACCGTTGTGGATCGCCACAACTATCAGACCTTCCTTCCACTTCTCTACCAGGTATCAACCGCCTCACTCGCGGCAGATCACATCGCCTATCCGATTCGTGGTGCGCTGCGTAAATCTGGTGCGAAGTTCCGAATGGGAACCCCAATCTCAGTTGATCATAAGAATAAGACTGTGAAGCTGGATTCATCTGAAGTGCTTCACTTTGATCATTTGATTGTATCGATGGGATCTGCGACCACCGACTTTGGTATCCCTGGTGTCAATGAATTTGCACTTGGTATGAAGAATATCCACGAAGCCCTCGCTATTCGTTCTGAAATTATGCGCCGCTTTGAGGACCTCGTTCGTTTTGAGGATGAGACCCGACTCTCTATCGTCGTCGTGGGTGGCGGTCCAACTGGTGTTGAGATGGCTGGCTCACTTGCTGAACTTGTTAAAGGCCCATTGCGCCATGATCACTATCACGCATCAAAGCACATCGATATTTATCTCCTTGAGGCTGGTCCTCGTCTACTTCCTATGTTCACACCTGGTCTCTCTGAAAAGACGCTGCGCCAGCTTGAGAACATGGGCGTCAAAGTCATGCTCAATACGGCAGTGAAAGAAGTTGAGTGGCGCAAGACTTCACTCGCTGATGGCTCATCCATCACCTCAGAAGTTGTCGTATGGGCTGCTGGCGTTAAAGGCGCCCCTGCAATCAATGATCTCTCACTTCCTGTGAAGGGAAATCGCCTCGTCTGTGATGCGACCTGTCAGGTAAGTAACTATCCATACGTCTGGGGTGTCGGCGATAACGCTGGAGTGATGGGCGCTAACGGTCGACCGCTTCCCATGGTTGCACCGGTTGCGATGCAGCAAGGAACATTTGTCGCAAAACAGATTAAGCGTCTGATCAAGGGCAAAGATGTCCAGAAATTTAAGTATGTTGATAAGGGCTCCATGGCAACTATCGGTCGCCACAAAGCTGTTGTGCAAGTGAAGGGGATTCGTCTCTGGGGACCAGTTGCCTGGTTTGCCTGGCTCTTTCTTCACATTTTCTATCTCATGGGCGGCCAGAAGCGCATTGGAACAATCGCTGACTGGACCTGGAACTATCTCACCTTTGATCGCGGCAATCGCCACATCATGGATTCACTCTAACAAGCACGCATGGCCTACATCGACCTTCGTGGCCATCAAGTCTGGTCCAATGAGTTCGCTAATAATGGTGAACCACTGCTCTCGTTACATGGCGGCTTAAGCGCATCGCATCGTTGGGATTGGACCATTCTGCCCGCGGTGGAGAAGCAATTCCATATGTACTCCTACGATCGCACAGCCCATGGCCGCACTGGTGTTCGTCCAGGTTTCTATCACTTTGAATTTCAACGCGATGAAGCGATCGCCTATATCGAAGATGTTATAAAAGA
>CAIJKC010000059.1 GCA_903821145.1 uncultured Actinomycetes bacterium
AGTTTGAGATCGATAGCGCGGATCTTCTCTAACCGTGAGATTGCTGGACTCAGTGATTCTTGAACCTCGCCGCCATGAAGAGCGCCGACCTTTTGAAGCTTTACATTTACTAATGTGATCTCAGCTTGCACTCGATCATGGATATAACGTGCAGCTTGATCTCGGATCTCCTCATCAGATTCGATAAGAGTTCGATACTTTCCTTGAAGATCATTATTTAAGGCAGAAGCTCTCGCAAGGAGCTCTTTTAAAGACCGCATGCCATTGTGGGTGAAAGCGATGAACATGATCGCGAAGAGAAATCTTGAAGTGAAAGTGGAGGGAGTGTCATTTGGGCCCCAAGTCTTAATGAAGCCGATTCTCTCCCTGATATACGTATTAAAAAGGTAGATCGCAAAGGAGAAGAAAGACATAACAAAAAAGATTTCGAGAATATATCGTCTGAGCGCAACGGTAGATGATCTTCTCGATAGCTCTGCCAGGCGGAATGACCCAGCGCAGATAAATCCAAGGAGAATATTCAAGAGAATGGATTTCAAGATAAATTGTGTGCGACCTACGCCGTAGGCGTACGAATATGAGTAAACCCGAGTCTGAGCGCAGTATAAAGCGACAATGGCAGAGAAGATCAGGGGATAGTTGTAGTCATATGGCCCAAGCCATCGACAGAAACGTTCACGCCTACTTAAAGGCATCAGCTCTTCACAATCTCAAGGTATTTGAGGATCGCTTGGGTTTTCAGATCATCTCCACCGGCAGCATCAGGCAAGAGGACTGAATATGCGCGCGAGAGCTCCTTGCGCACATAGGCGTAGCTAATATCCAATTTCTCTGCGATCTCTTGGATGGTGATTCCCTGAGCGGCTAAGGCAATGATCGAACGCTGACGGGGAGTGAGTGCGAAGTAGAGGTTGGTTTCGTTCTCTGCGCCGGTACTTGCTTGAGAAATGAACTCCTCCCAGTTGCCCTTTCCGCTCGCCGTTTCTTTGAGAACATCGACATAATCTTTTGCGCTCATCTCGCCACTCTTCTCAAAGAATGACCAGCCAGAGCGCATCGCAGGCGGTACGCGGTTTACCATCTTGCGCACATTGAACTGCGAATAGACGACGATGCCGATGTATTCATTGATAGATCTCAGAGCGATACCCAACTCAATTCCATTGAGTCCGTCAGCATCAAGACCAAAATCGATGAGTGCGACATCCGCCTTGCGAACAAGAGCACGATCCAGCGCTTCATCGGCGTTAGAGAATGTGCCAATAAGTTCGATCTCATTTCGAAGGGAGAGTGAATCTCCAAGAAATTGCCGCAGCGCAGGGTCGTTTTCAACATATAAGACCCGAGTGGAGCGCATATCTAACTCTCTCATGAGGGGAAGAATAGTCGTGGGAGATGTGTCACAGTTGTTACTCTATTTTTCAGGGGGCACCCCACTTTGTCACCGAATCACGCCTGAGTGTGACGGATTACTTATGCCAAGTGAAGACGAAAATATTCTTCGCCAATGACTACATTCTTACAGCGCGCACAGATCAAGATTTCGAAGGTCCTCGTTCTCGGGCTATTGGTTTCAATGGTGACCGCCATTTTCGGTGTAACGCAGGCGATTCAAGCCCAAGTTGCTCAAGCAGCCGTGACTATGACTAATCTTTCGAATATTCCGGCCGTGAACTCTGCAAATGGAATTTCGGTCAGTGCTGATGGAACTAAGCTGGTTCTGATCACGGGTACTAATCAATCGTTTACTGGTCTGGCCAATGAGCTTTTCACATCCTCAGATTCTGGTGCAAGTTGGACCAAGCGTTCCATTCCTGTGTTCAGTTCGCCGCTCACTCAAGTTGTCTCGAGCAATACTGGTCAATACGTTGTCGTTACTACTAGAACCTCAGAGGCGATCATGAGGTCAAGTGACTATGGGGCGACATGGACATCGGTCTCGCTCTCTTCCCTCCATTCCACGTGCAATGGTTTAAATTTCAATAGCTCGTTCAACGATTTCTACTCTGGTATTGCGATGAGTTCTGATGGTTCAGTTGTAGCACTTCAGGCCTTCAATTCTTATTGCCTATTAATCAGCAGAGACTCGGGAGCAAACTTTTCAAAAATTACTATGCCGAATTATGGAATGTACCGCAACAACATTCATCTTACTCAGAGCACTACTACCACTTCTAGCTTTGGGATCTGGTTTGCAAAGGCAGAAGATGTAGTGGGTAATGGTGGATTGTGGCGTTATGATTTTTCGAACGCAGATGTGGCTTCGCTCACTGCTGGAACTTGGACGACAACAGACTATAGATCACTCTTAGGTGATCCCAAGGGCATTACAGGTAGCGCAGATGGAACGACGATGTATTTAGCTGGTAATGGTAGAAGTGGCGCACCGCCTTTTACTGGACCCGTATGGAAATCGATTAATAGCGGCGCTACTTTTACCTCGATTGCAAACTCAACACATGATTGGTTGGGCATCAAAGCAAGCGCGGATGGAACTAAAATAATTGGGTGGGACTCTAGCAACTCTATTTACATCTCTTCCGATTCCGGTGCGACGTGGACATACCAAGGTGGAACAACACTTCGTATTACAAATGCTGTTTTCAGCGCAGATGGAAGCACGGCGTATGTATCTGCGGGTGATCTGATGGACGTCCAAAACGCGTCGCAGGTGTTGAAATTGACTTTCCCTGCGAATTCAGCGACATCTATTGCTTCTCAGAAATCATCGGTCGGGTATGGATCTTCAAATACTCTTACGGCGACGATTACACCGACTTCTGCTACCGGAACCGTTGCTTTTCAGAATAATGGAACGACAATCACGGGATGTTCGGCCGCGGTGATTACTTCAGGAGTTGCCACTTGTAGCAGTTGGTTGCCAAGCGTGGGGTCATATTCAAATATCACCGCTGTCTATAGCGGCGACGGTAGCTACAGTTCATCTACATCGAGCGCGACTTCTCTGACAGTTACGAAAGCAGCTCTTTCCATCACAGCTTCTTCGCCAACTGTCACTTATGGGGATGTGATTCCAACGATCACAGCTTCGTACTCTGGGCTTCTAAACGGGGATGCATCAACTGTGGTTACAGGCCAGACATGTTCGACTGTCTATACGAGAACGTCTGCGGTTGGATCCTTTCCTGCGACAAGCTGCAGCGGAGGCACCGCAACAAATTACACGATTTCATACACGGCCGGGTCGGTCACGATCAATAAGGCATCGCCAACATTGACACTCTCTTTGCCTGCTGCTGCAACTACCGCCGTCTACAACACACCAGTTGTGGTCACGGCGACAGTAAGTACACCAGGATCAATTCTTTTCAGGGCGGGGGGCACAAATATACCGGGATGCGAGACAGTTAATGCTGCTTCCACAACGGGAACATGTACATGGACTCCAACTTCAGTCAGTTCAGCAGTGATCTTGACGGCCGATTTCACCGCTACAGATAGCACTAACTACGCAAAGGTCTCAGGTATAGGCTCTTTAAGTATCAACGTAGGAAAATCAGCGCAGGCGGCCCTGATCGTATCCGCCACTACGACTTCAGATTCATACTCGGGATCGGCTTTTACGTCAGTGCCATCGCTTTCGACCTCTGGTGGTTCTGACACTGGTGCTGTCTCATACACAGTTGCAAATGGAACGGCTACTGGCTGTGCACTGAGTGATTCAACGGCTGGCGCCACTCTTACGGCAACAGCATTTGGCACTTGTACTATTACCGCAACGAAAGCCGCTACGACTAACTACAATCTCACGACAGCATCACTGACATTTACTTTCAACAAAGCAACAACCACTACATCCTTGGCAATTTCAAGCACAGCGATTGGCATTGGATCGATTGTCTATGAGACAGCAACCGTTTCTCCCTCTTACACTTCAGGATCTGTAAACTTCACAAGTAATGGCACATCAATTACCGGATGTTCCTCTGTAGCGATAAGTACTGGTGTGGCAGTGTGCGCCTGGACTCCTAGTACCTCGGGTAGTTATCCGACTTTAGCGGCAAGCTACTTAGGCAATGCTCTCTACTACCTTACTTCAGCCTCAACTAGCCTGTCTTTACAAGTCAACCTTCTTTCTCAGAATACGCTCTCACTGACAACAACAGCAGCGACCTGGTCAGCAACTCAAAAGACAGTGACTCTTAGTGGTACTGGCGGATCGGGGACTGGTGCCTATACCTATGCATTAGATGCCGCTAATTCTGCTGCTGGATGCTCGGTCACAGGCTCGACACTCACGTACACGACAGCCGGCACTTGTAGCGTTTCAGTCACACGTGCGGCAAGCGGAAATTACGCAGCAGTCACAACCTTGGTTCCAGTGGTCATTGGTAAGGCGTCACAGACCATCACCTTCTCGGCGATTGCAAGTCAGGTATTCTCAACAACACCAATTTCGACACTTCCTACATCGACTTCATCACTTGCCCCAACCCTCACATCGACGACTTCATCGGTCTGTACAGTGAGTGGCTTTAGCATCACGATGGTTTCAGCAGGTACGTGTACGGTCAACGCCGATCAGGCTGGAAATACTAATTACTTGGCAGCGCCATCAGTGGTAGTTAGTTTCACGATCACAAGCGGATCACAATCAACCTTGGTATTGAGCGCGTTTGCTACGAGCGCCAATGGTTTGAGTGCGACGCCTTCATTCTCGACGACCGGTGGATTAGGTACCGGAACCGTCACATACTCTGTTCTCGCGGGCGGGTCTGCAACCGGATGTCAGCTTTCAAGTGCACTATCAAATGCATTATTGAGTGCGACATCAGCTGGTACCTGTCTCGTGATTGCAACCAAAGCTGCAGATAGCGCCTATTCGACTGCTACCTCTACCTCACTCACTTTCACGTTCAATGGCAACCCTGCTAACGCACCGATCAATCTTGCGGCTACCCCCACGAGTGGCCAGGTGGCTTTGACCTGGACCCACGTCGATACAAGTGGTGCATCACCGATCTCTACCTTCTCAGTTCAATATGCAGCAAATGCTGGTGCTTGGGTCTCGTTCACCCATTCTGCCTCCACCGCTGATTCGATCAACGTCACTGGTCTGACAAATGGAACAACGTACTCATTTAGAGTTGCGGCAGTCACTTCGGCTGGCACAGGTACTTACTCCACGACCGCGACGGCAAAACCCCTTGGCTTGGCATTCATTCCGACTTTCGGACAATCAACTCCGACAGTAGATGGCTTTACAGTAAGCATTACCAACTGGAATCCTGCCTTTGTTTGGGGAAGCGCACAGGTGACTAGTGGTACAGGGTCAGTAACTGTAGGTACAGGATCCGGCACAACCTTGCCGTTGACCGTAACGGGAATGACGCCAGGTGCAAACGTCACAATCTCCATTACCGCTTCACAATCTAGTTACTCAGATGGCACTGCATATGCTTCAGGAACTTCGCTCAATGCAGCACTTATTCCTGTTTTTGCGAGCGTGGCTACCTCTACTAGCGGGCTCACTGCCACGATTTCGAACTTTGACTCCACCTTTACTTGGTCTGCCTCTGCGACATCCGGTAATGCGGCGGTAAGTGCTGATGGCCGAGTCGCAGTAACTGGCGTTAATCCACTCACTTCATTGACATTGACTGTGACCGCAAGTCGATCTCTTTATGCAACGGGATCTGAATCGACCACTGCTACAACATTGCAGCTTCTTCGGATTCTCTATGATGGCAATAACAACACGGGTGGTTCGGCACCAACTGATGCAACGACCTACCAATCAGGTGCAACTGGCACGGTTCTTGGAAATACTGGCTCGCTCACAAAGTCGGGTTATACCTTTGCAGGATGGACGCTTAATTCAGCGAACACGGGCCAGGTTTATTCTGCAGGAAATAGCTATTCGCTGGGATTGGTTGGTATCACTCTCTACGCCAAGTGGACAGCCATTCCTTATACCGTCACCTACCAGAGCACAGATGCTACCTCTGGAGTGGCGCCACTTGATCAGAACGCCCAAGGCATTCAGAACATCTACAACATAGGCCAGAACGCACCTGTTCTCGCCAACTCATCCTTGGTTCGTACTGGCTATTCCTTTGTCGGCTGGGCAGATAACTACCCCCGTACCGGAACCATCTATCAAAGCGGTGGAATCTATCCGATAACAACAAATAACGTAGCGCTCTATCCCGTTTGGACGCCTAACACCTACACGGTCACTTATAACGTGAATAGTGCGACCGGATCTCCAAGTAAGAGCTCTGACTCTTACACCACTGCCTCAACTGCGATCACATTGCCAACAGTTGGCACGATGGCAAAGACGGGTTACGCATTCACTGGGTGGGGCCGCACTGCGGTATCAACTCCGATTACCGGGACGTTGACTGTTACTACCGACACCACGCTCTATGCCCAATGGACACTACAAAGTTATTCCGTGACTTACCTGCCAGGCACTCCATATGGCTCGGGTACCGTTCCAACCCAGGCAGATGTCGCCTACGGTGCAAGCTTCACGCTTGCCTCACCAACTGGCCTCACAGGCTCTTATGGTGGAAACTCCTATGCCTTCGTTGCTTGGAGTGATGGCAGCGGCACAACATATGCATC
>CAIJKC010000060.1 GCA_903821145.1 uncultured Actinomycetes bacterium
CGGGAGTTAAAGCGCAAGCCCGGTTCCAAGATTATTTACAATTTGATCAGTTCGGCAGCAGTGCCGGAGATCGTTGAAGAACATGGTGGCACTGCAATTCGCTCCAGAGTTGGACATTCTTATATTAAGAAGATGATGGCTGATACTGGCGCGATATTTGGTGGGGAGCATTCAGGCCATTTCTATTTTGGTGACTTCTGGCGCGCCGACTCAGGCATGCTCGCTGCACTCTTCGCACTCTCCGAACTCGCTGCATCACCCCTTCCACTCTCTGAGTTACTCGCCCCTTACAACCGATATGTGGCAAGCGGTGAGATCAATACGAAGGTCGAGAACACTGGCGAATCCCTTGAATTCATCAAGGCCTCCTTTGCCCAGGATTACCCGATCGATGACCTTGATGGCTATACCGTGACCGGCCCAGACTGGTGGTTTAACGTGCGGGGATCCAATACGGAGCCGCTCTTACGGCTCAATGTGGAGGCTCATAGCCTGGAGCAGATGCAGCGCGTGCGGGATCAGGTCCTGAAGCTCATCTAGCCCACATCAGGTAATCTTTACCCATCTAGTGAGGCCTCACGAAGAAGTCTTTTCGACGCTTACACCTACTTTATTTAATTGAACAGAATGAGGAGCACAGCCGTGACCACAGATTCATCTGTAGAGACAAAGATTCGCAGCGAGATTGCAAACCCTGCGCTAGCTGCTGAAGGAAAGAAGCGCATTGAGTGGGCAGGTCGCAATATGCCTGTTCTTGCTCAGATTCGTGAACGCTTTGAACGTGAGAAGCCATTCACTGGCACACGCATTGCAGCATGCATGCACGTCACCACCGAGACTGCGAACTTAATGCTTGCACTCAAGGCCGGTGGAGCCGAGATCGCACTCTGTGCATCAAACCCACTCTCCACCCAAGATGACACAGCAGCAGCTCTCGTTCACGAGTATGGCATCAGCGTCTTTGCACGTAATGCAGTTGATCGTGATGGGTACTACTCACATCTCAACGCGGCTCTCGATATCAAGCCAGATTTCGTCTTCGATGATGGTTGCGACCTCGTCAACACTCTCCACACAACTCGCACCGAGCTCCTTGGCGGTATCCAAGGTGGATGCGAAGAGACAACAACGGGCGTTATCCGTCTTTCACAGATGGCAAAAGATGGTGCACTCAAATTCCCCATGATCGCGGTCAATGACACCGATACCAAGCATATGTTTGACAACCGCTTTGGCACAGGCCAATCAACATGGGATGCGATCTTTCGTGCAACCAACTCATTGATCGCAGGATCAACTGTGGTTGTTGCAGGCTTTGGATATTGCGGTAAGGGTGTTGCAGAGCGTGCTAAGGGTATGGGCGCAGATGTCATCATTACTGAGATCGATCCAACTAAGGCACTCGATGCTCTGATGCAGGGCTACCGCGTTATGCCAGGAGTAGAAGCGGCAAAGATTGGTGACTTCTTCGTCACTGTCACAGGAAACCGCGATGTTATCCGCGACGAGCACTTCGCTGTCATGAAGGATGGTGCGATTCTCGCTAACTCTGGCCACTTTGATATCGAAATCGATGTTGCCTGGCTTGAGCAGAATGCAAAGCAGAAGAACGAGAAGATCCGCCACCAGACAGATGAGTATGTGCTCGCAGATGGCCGTCGTATCTTGCTCGTAGCCGAAGGTCGCCTTGTGAACCTTGGCGCTGCTGAAGGTCACCCAGCATCAGTAATGGATATGTCATTTTCTGATCAGGCTCTTACTGCTGAATGGCTTCTCAAGGCTGCAGCTGGCCTTGGCGCAGGTTTGCACCAAGTTCCAACTGTGATCGATAAGGAAGTTGCTCGCTTGAAGCTTGAGAGCATGGGTGCATCAATTGACACTCTCACTCCGGCACAAGAGCTCTACCTCAACTCATGGGAGCACGGCTCCTAATGACACTCATCATGGTTGTTGATGACGATCAAGATCTAGCAGAGATGTTGGGCATTGTGCTCAACGGTGCTGGGTATGAAGTCGACCTCATTAACCATGGCGATCAGGCGCTGGAAAGTTTCCGAGCAAATAAACCTGATCTCGTTCTCCTTGATGTGATGCTGCCCGGAATTGATGGCATAGAGATATGCCGTCAGATTCGGGCAGAGTCCATGGTCCCGATCGTGATGCTCACTGCAAAGAGTGATTCTCATGAGATCGTGCTTGGCCTTGATGCTGGCGCCGATGATTACATGGTGAAACCCTTTAAGAGTTCCGAGCTTGTTGCACGGCTCAAAGTTCGGCTGCGCCGAACTCCTGGTGATGGCGGAAATTCACTGCGTATCGGTGATATCTCAATCGACCAAGTTGCTCATTCACTCAATCGCAATGGTGAGTCGATTCCACTCACTCGCCTTGAATTTGATCTTCTCGTTGCACTAGCTAAAGAGCCAGGCCGCGTCTTCACGCGCGATGCGCTCCTGAGTGAAGTCTGGGGTTATCAGCATGCAACCGATACCCGCCTTGTGAATGTTCATATCCAACGCCTTCGTTCAAAGATTGAACGAGATCCTGATAATCCAGAGCTCATTCAGACCGTTCGTGGCGTGGGGTATAAGGCTGGCTCAGCTAAGTAATGAGCCATAGGTGAGTGGGTTTTTACGGCGCTGGCGTAGGTCGATCCTGCTGCAAGTAGCCTCCTCATCAATC
>CAIJKC010000061.1 GCA_903821145.1 uncultured Actinomycetes bacterium
CCAAGTGCAGCCTTTGTCAATGTTCCGTAACGCATATCGGTAAGAACATAACCAAGCTTCTGCTGAAGGATCGCTGAAATTGTAGGTTCAGTGGTCATTCCGCAATCAACAGTCTTATTCTTAAATGCTGCAATAAATGTTGCACCTGCTCCAATGACAACAGAGTGCATATCTTTAGCAGCAACGCCGGCTTTTGAGCCGATCGCGCGAGTGATGAAGTTTGTTGATGAACCAAGTCCAGTTACACCAACGTTTACGCCACCCTTCCAGTCAGCAGGGGTCTTGATCTTATCGGCAAGATCTGCGCGACAAAGCTCAACTTCACCTGGTGACTTCAAAAGTACGGCTACTGATTCCGCACTCTTTCCAAGAATTTGTAGATCGATATTGTGATCGAAGAATCCACCTGTGAGCTGAACGCCCCCGGCGACCATATCGTTGGTTGCATCTCCGCCAGCAGGTTCGTCAACAAGCTCGACGTTAACGCCATAACGCTTGTACATGCCTAGTTGCTGTGCGAGCATGAATGGTAGGTAGATCTGCTTAGAGAGACCACCGACCTCAATTTTGATAAGAGATGAATCAGCTTTAGCTGATTGAACTCCTACGGATGCGGTCAGGGCTAACGCAGATGCGCCGAGAACCGCTACTACTTTCTTTGATACCTTCATTCTTTCTTTCTCCTTTTTTTTGCGGTAGATATCCCGAAACTCTTTAGAGTTCAGCCCCGGAATTCTGATTTGGTCGCCAATTAAGTAGGCGATTTTCTAGTTGGGTGATGAGCCATTCAGCGCTCAGCGCCATGATGCCGATAATCAACATCGCTGCGTAGACACCGTTTGGATTAAAGGTCGCTTGAGCGGTCGCAATAAGTAGCCCAAGTCCATGGTTAGAGCCAAGGAACTCACCGACGATTGCACCGATAATGGCAAATCCAAATGAGACGTGCATCGATGCCATGATCCACGAGAGAGCCGACGGCAGAACTACCTTGCGAGTTACCTGACGATTAGATGCGCCAAGTAAACGTGCATTTGCGATGAGTTTCTTATCTGCTTCGTGGGTACCAGTAAAGGCATTGAAGAAGACTGGGAAGAAGACGAGCACAAATGCAAGTGCGATCTTAGATGTCGATCCGAGTCCCCAGATAACGGTGAAGATAGAGCCAAGAACAACGCGAGGAATCGAGTTCGCGATCTTGATGTATGGAGCAAAGATTTCTGCGAGCAATCTTTTGCGCCCAAGCAAGATGCCAAAGATGACTCCAAGGATTACACCGATCAGGAATCCATATGTGGATTCCATGAGGGTGACATAGGCGTTATACCAAAGTGAACCTGCTGCGGTGCCATGTTGAATCCATGTCATCAATTGCGACCAGACTCCTGTTGGTCGTCCAAAGAAGAATGGATCCATAATTTTGTGATCTGCTAAAACTTGCCATGAGACGAGCAAGAAGACCGCCAAGGAGACCTGCAATCCTTTAATTCGTAAAACTCTGAAACGAGCCTTGCGCTTGAGCTCTGCCTCAGATGCGAAATCTGGATTCCCAGTTGTTTGATCAATGCTCATATCTCTCTGCCATCCCTTACTTTGAAGCGATCAATTGACGTTGGTAAGCGACATCTACTTCTTCGCGTAAAACTTCCCACAACTCTTGATAGATCTTGATGAACTCTGGCTTGAAGCGAATATCTCTAGCCTTACGTGGGCGAGGCAGATCTATTTTGAAATTTGCTTTGATACTGCCGGGCCCTGCGGTCATCACGAGAACTCGATCAGAGAGCGCGATTGCTTCCTCTAGATCATGAGTTACAAACATCACCGTTGACCCTGTTTGATCCCAGAGTTGCATGAGCTCTTCGGTCATGATTGCTCGAGTCTGAACATCAAGGGCTGAAAAAGGTTCATCAAGCAGAAGTAAGCGAGGTTCGTTGATGAGAGATTGCGCGAGAGCAACTCGCTTGCGCATTCCACCTGATAGCTGATGTGGAAAATGCTTCTCAAAACCTGTAAGACCAACCTTGCCAATCCATGTTTGAACTAGAGCATCTACTTCTTTATCAGGAACTCCGCGGAATCTTGGTCCTGCAGCAATATTGTTCGCAACGTTCATCCAGGGAAATGTCGCATCGTGTTGAAAGACGAAACCAG
>CAIJKC010000062.1 GCA_903821145.1 uncultured Actinomycetes bacterium
ATGGGTGCTGAGTCAGATCCATTCTTCCAGGCCATGAAGGTCGGAGCCGTTGCAGAAGCAAAGGTTAAGAATGTAAACCTCGTATGGCAGGGAGACCCATCTGTCTACTCACCTGCAACACAGATTCCAATCGTTGACACTGTCCTTGCACAGAAGCCAGATGGATTGGTTCTTATCCCAACCGATCCAACTGCTCTCCAGGCTTCAGTAACAAAGGCTGTCGCTCTTAAGATTCCAGTAGTGAACGTTGATACCCACGTTAACGATCTCACAAACGTTATCTCATTCATCACAGGCGACAACGCTGATGGTGGTTCAAAGGCTGCTGACGCTATTGCTAAGGCAATCAAGTATTCATCATCAAAGAAGTTCCAGGTTGCAGTTGGTCTTACATCCGCTACAGCTACAACAAACGTTGCACGTCTTGAAGGCTTCAAGGCTCAGATCGCTGCTAAGTATCCAAACATCACAATCGGCGATGTTGCATACTCACAGTCACAGCCTGCTGTTGCTAACACAAACGTCAGCAACTGGTTGACCAAGTATCCAAAGCTCAACGGTATCTTCGCTATCGATGGCACAAACGCAGATGGCGCAGCTTCTGCGATCCAGGCTAAGGGTCTCGTCGGCAAGGTTGCTCTCGTTGGTTACGATGCATATAAGAAGAATGTTGATTTGATCGCCAAGCGCGTCATCACAGCTCTTATTGCTCAGGATCCTGCACAGGAAGCAAAGCTTGCAATCGACACACTCGTCGATTACATCGGTGGAAAGACAGCTGGAATCCAGAAGAATGTTGTGATTCCTAACTTCGCTATCGATATCTACACCCACGCATCAGATAAGAAGAAGTACACCTACGTTCAGAAGTAATTCAGAACACTAGGCAATATCTAGGAAATAGATAGCCAAGTCGGGCTGGTAGAAGTCGAGGGATTGCTACCGGCCCTTCTTGATGATCAGGCCATTGTTTTGCCGATCATTCGTCAATAGAATGTCAAAAAATTGCAAAGGATGTCATGACGACTCAAATCACTCAGATCCCGACAGTAGCCTCAAAGGCAAAGGGCCTGCTCAAAAATCAGCAATTCATTTTGGTATTAGTGCTTATTGCGATGGTTGGCTTTTTCTCATTGAAGAACCACATTTTCTTCACTACGGCAGTATTCGCAAACGTGCTCTCAGACTGGATTCCAGTTGTCCTTATGGCCGTGGGCGAAACCTTCGTCATTATTACTGGCGGCATTGACCTCTCTGTTGGATCAGTTGTCGGTTTCTCTGGCGTCGTCACCGCTTTTGCGATGCGGAACTTGACCGCTCATAACGTTAATCAAAACACCACTTTGGCAATTGGACTCTTAGTAGCTGTTGCGGTTGGGTGCGGCATTGGACTTATCAATGCCCTTCTTATCACTCGAGCGAGAATCGTTCCCTTCGTCGCTACCCTTGCAACACTTGGTGCCTTCCGAGGTCTCTGTATCGTCACAACTGGTGGCGGACCTATCGGAGATGGCCCAGAGAATGCAATCACTTTGACAGTTCCAAAGTATGGACCCTTTAACGGACCTGGATTGGTAGTTGTGGTACTTGTGGTCATCATCGGCCTCTACCTTCATAAATCTCGCTTTGGTCGCTACACCTACGCGATTGGCTCCAATTCTTTTGCAGCGCGCTCAGCTGGGATAAATGTAAAAGCCCATCTCACCAAGATTTATATCCTCTCTGGTGGGCTTTCTGGGCTTGCTGGCTTCTACCTTTATTTGCGCTTGAGCGTGGGTTCTCCATCATCAGGCCAATCAGGGGAGCTTGATGCCATTGCTGCCGTAGTAATTGGTGGAGCTGCCCTTGCAGGCGGCATTGGAAAGATCACTGGGACAGTTCTTGGTTCACTTATCCTCACCACCGTGACAAGTGGATTGATCATTATTGGAGTTGCTCCAAATTGGAAACAAGTTGTTGTCGCTCTCCTGATCGCAGCTGCGGTCTTCTCTCAAG
>CAIJKC010000063.1 GCA_903821145.1 uncultured Actinomycetes bacterium
CTCTGCAGCCGAGATTGATCCAATGAGATCCTCTCCCGGAATACCAAGCTTTCGACCAATGGCAGAACCAGTACACATTACGACTGCGTCATAGCGAGAGGTGAGGTCTTCAATATCTATATCTTTGCCGATTTCAATATTGCCAAAGAGGCGGAAATTAGGTTCGGCAGCTACCTTCTCAAATACCTTTGCAACCGTCTTAATCTTTGGGTGGTCAGGAGCAACACCTAAGCGAACCAATCCCCACATGGTCGGGAGGCGTTCAAAGAGATCAATGGCAAAGGTGCGGTCCTCGCTTTGAGCGTTCTGGAACGCCTGGGCAGTGAAATACCCGGCAGGTCCTGCGCCGACGATTGCGATCGAATAGTGAGCCATGAGAGGTGAAGTTTACTACGACACATCCACTGCTGGATCTCCAGCGCTTGCAAGGAGATTGGTGAAGTAATCAGGTAGGCCATCCTCTAATTCAAGTGGAACGTAGCAATGTGCACCTTCTTGTGGTGGGAAGTTCATATAGACACCACGAAGATCACAGACAGTCTGTCCGCGACCCGGACCATTGGTGATATCAACTTCCACATTCACACACGGTGAAACCTTCGCCTTCACAAGTCCTGCGGCCAGTGCAACTGCAATTGCATCATGCATTGTGGTGAGCGGTTTGTTATAGGTGTACTTCTCGTAGAAGTCAGAATAGAACTCGGTAATTCGAGCCATGTACTTGGAAATCCCGCCACCGTTATTCATCTTTTCAAAATGCTTTGGCTCAAGAAGTACCTTCATGGTCACATCTAATCCGACCATAGTGATCGGCCAATGTGCGCGAAAGACCACATCAGCAGCTTCTGGATCGTGCCAGATATTGGCCTCTGCCACCGGTGTCACATTTCCTGGAGTGAGCGCTGTTCCACCCATGACGGTTACACCGCGAACCAGGTTAGGAAGATTTGGTTCCAATTGGAGAGCGAGCGCAATATTGGTCAACGGCCCAACTGGAACAAGTTCGATTTCACCGGGGCGCTTGCGACAAGCATCGACGATAAATTCAGCGGCGCTCATATCAACGGGCTTTCCATAATTTGCCTTCATGCCTTTATTGCCTTGGCCATCATCGCCATGAACGAAGTAGGCAGGATCAGCTATATCCCCATTTGATGGACCCTCAGCGCCATGGGCTACTGGGACATCGCCTTTGCCACACATCGCCAAGATATTGAGAGTGTTTCTTGTGGCAATCGGGGTATGCACATTCCCCCAGATGGTGGTCACACCCACTAGTTCGATCTCAGGTGCGAGGCAGGCGAGCATGATTGCCATGGTGTCATCGACCCCAGTATCGCAATCAAGGATCATGGGAGTTTTGGCGGTGTGTGAAGTAGACATTCCAGCAGAGTACAACAGCTAAGCAGCTTTAAGGGGCTTCTTCCCTATCCGATCTTGGTGCCAGTAATACTAGAAAGAGCTGCCAATACCGCCTTGGCATCCCATGAAGGCTCTTGTGGCTTTGCCAAGTTATGTAAGCCCTCTTCATTCAGATACTTCTTGAGCTTTGGTGGGACAACTCCCTTACCGGGGTTGGGATTGCCAAGATCGAGCCATGCCCACGATCCTTGAGCGTTAACAATCACGACCATATCGGAATGAGTTACGTCGTACTCACTTGGCTTACCGGTCTGCCAATCAAGGGGCAGAGTCTTCTTTTCGGCCGCCGTGTATGCCGTCTTGGTATTGCTTGATCCAAAGAAGGCCCAGAACTTTGTGAGATCGGAATCTTTTCCTGTGGCAAGCGTCCAATTCGTATCTTGGAAATTTGCTTGATAAGCCGTTAATCGTGATGGTGTATCTCGTGCACCATCAACGGTGATTTCTAGAACTTTTACTTTACTTTTTAATGAAGAGGCGGCAACAGCGTCGCCAACTTGGCGCATGCTGACTGTCGTCATAGGGCATATCTCGTGGCATGAGGTTAAGAAGTTTGCAATCACAACGGTCTGGCCCTTGAGAGATGCAAGGGTGAATGTCTTGCCTGAACTATCGACGAGTGGGAGTTTCACAATATTTGCTGGGATTGGTGCATTAAGAAATGAACCACCACCAGGGGCCGCTTTTCCTTGGCCGACTGCAAGCGGCGTTGGGGTAGGCATCTTCATGCTGGCCTGCGCGATGGATAGTGAAGAGAGTGCCGCAGCCGAGATCAGTGAAAGAGCAATCTTGGTAGAACCCTTCATGATCGAACTCCTTATTACACTCGTGAGAGTTCGAGATTACAGGATCGAGGCCATCTCTGTTTCAGATTTAGGAAGTAGCGCTGGACTCTCTGACATTAGAAGAGTACGGATCCCCCGCTAGGGATCTCCTTACCTTGATAAGACTGCGTAGTTTTGGTGGGGTTGTAAGCCAAAAGAACTCTCGTTGGTGTGAGAGGGAAGAAATCTGTCTTAGAGATCTCAAAGACCATAACTCCTGATGACTCGACACTAGAGATCAAACTACTCATCACCCCCACAAGACCTGAACCATAGATTCCCAGATCTGTTGCGGCCCAGGTACTACGGCGTGAGTCAGCTGTGGCGTATGGATAAACAAAGGCCCACTCTTTACGCAACCCCTCATAAGCTATGCCTCCGCCATAATCCTTCATTAACTCTGGTTGGCTTTGATTCTCTGCAGGTAGTTGGTCTGGGTAGAAGAGGCGGGCAGAGAGGGCAACGTTATAAAGCCACTTACCTATCTCTTGCGTGTACTCCGGTGAGTAGATGGGAAGGGGTGCAAGTGCTGCAACCATATTGAAGCTATTAAAAGCAAAGGCATATCCACCAGAATCAACGGTGCTACCTTGCAAGCCATGGACTTCATAGACTCCCCAGCTATCAGAGACGATACCCCAACCCGCACGAACATTTGAGAAACCATCAAAGATCCACGAGAAGAGCTTTCCAACATCATAATTTGTCTTCTCCTGGGAATTCATTCGTGCTGCGGCTATCACGCCATACGCAAGGAGCACTTCATAGAAGGGATTCTCATCCACTGTCTTTTTCTCTAAGTAGTTCAGGGCGATCTTTGCACCATCAAGATATTTCTTATCCTGAAATCGAAAGTAGGCCATATAGAAGATCCATGCGACTCCTGCGGCAGAATCTGGCTCTTTCCATGATCCATCGACACCCTCTTTTTTGAGGAAGCTGTAGCCGGCAAATTCAAAAGAGAGTTTTCCATCAATGCTTTTCAAATGGGTGATCATTTCGAGAAATTGATCTGCGATCTCACGTGAGACGCCATCAAAGATTGGCTCACTGGGATAAAGGCTGTTGACTGCATAGAAGGCGATGTTGGGATAGATCATGTACCAGAAGGAGGATTCGCTACCACTATCTTCGGTCTGGTTGAGAAGAACTTTTGCTATGCCATTTTGCTGGTGATAGCCCAGGATCTCCGTTACGAAATCTCGGCCTTGGTAGCTACGCATATCCATCCCCGTGAGAGATGCACCCAGCACCGCTCCGATTCCCGACAGTGACTCATGCGAGCCTTGATGCTGGGGGTTCTGACGATAATCACCTAGGTAGGCAGGCAGGGCGAACATGTCGAAGTTGTAATTGCGCTTCTCGGTATCTAGCCAAATAACCGGAAGATTGGGTCCTTTAGCGTGGAAATCAAAGAGAACATCGTAGGTCGCCTGAGCACGTGCCTTCCAATCAATGAGCACGCCGGTGCTTTGGTTGATCGGCATGCCAGCTATCTTGGCGGAAGGAACAAACTTTCTCACGACAGCACCGCCTTTGAGTAAAGTTTTGCCGAGAAAGCCAAGTGCTACGACACCCATAGCGCCCAGTAATACATTCCTGCGACTGATGAAATTGCTCATCCTTTTATCCCTGTCCTAGCTACGCTCTCCATAAACTGTTTTTGAGCAAATAAGAAAAGAATCATCACTGGGATGAGTGAGAGGATTGTGGCAGCAGAGACCAAGTTCCAAGGGACGATGTAGTCACGAGGACCAAGGTTGAAGATATCCTCAATCGACTTAATTCCCTGGGCCATCGTCCACTTATCGGGAGAAGAGAGATAGAGGAGCGGTCCATAGAGATCGTTATATGTTCCAGTGAAGTAAAGGATGACGCACGTCATGATTGCAGGTCGGCTGAGAGGAATCAGTATCTTGCGAAAGATCTGAAACTCAGTTGCCCCATCTGTTTCAGCCGCCTCAAAAAGCTCCTTGGGGATCGACATAAAGAATTGCCTGAAAAGAAAGATCATGAAGACATCGGTGGCAAAGAAACATGCAGTAAAGAGTGGATAAGGAGTGTCAAACCAACCAACGGATAAGTAAAATTGATAGGAAGGGATTGCAAGGAGCTCGCCGGGGAGCAAGATCACGGACAGTAAAAGAATGAAATAGAAATTCTTGTATTTCACATTAAAGCGAATAAAGGCGTATGCAGTGAGTGTGCAAGTAGTGACAGTGCCTACCGCCTTCATCGCGAAGATGAACATAGTATTTCGCAGATAGGTCCAGTAATGGAAGTTCTCTAGTGCAAAGACTTTCCGGTAATTGTTGAAGTTAAATTGTGCGGGGATCCATCTGTAGACGCCGATCGACTCGGTAAAAGTCTTAAAAGAGGTCAAAAGTAGGGAGAGTAGCGGTAGAAGCAACGCAAATGAAGTGATGC
>CAIJKC010000064.1 GCA_903821145.1 uncultured Actinomycetes bacterium
CAGCTGGTGCAAGCGCGCAAGAGATTCAGCATTGGCAGAGCATGGGAACCAGGCACATTGCGATCAGTGAGGTGATCGCCCAAGCTATTGAAATCTCCCCCATCATCCATCCAGGTAAGGGGCCCTGTCTTCGTTGCATCGCACTCCATCGCCGCGATGCTTTGCCGCTCGATCTCTCTACCCTCGCCAGTGCGCAGCACGAGTATGAGCTACCCGCTGCATCAGCAGCCCTCGTTGCAGCACTGCTGACGACGTGGGTGGCAAACTATCTGCACGCCACATCATCCAGGGAGAAGACTCTCCCCGATTATGCCCGCTACTCGCAGGTGATTAGCTTGCTTGAACCAACTCATCCGATAGAGCGTCGAAGGTGGAGCTTTCACCCAGAGTGCGGGTGCGTGGACGTCCGACGCCGCGTTTTGCCGCGATGATCTGACCTGCATCAAAGAGCTCACCGCCCCAGACCCCACATGGCTCAGCCCGAGATAGCGCGCCTTCTAGGCAGGCGCTACGCATGGGGCAGCCGCCACACATCTTCTTGGCGATCGCAATCTGAACGCTCTCTTCAGAGAAGAAGAGCTCTGGGTCGGCTGTGTGACATGGGAGTGTGAACTCATCACCACTGCCGCTCATGCAGGTGACATCGGTAAGGCCAATCTTCGCCTCGCTACCCTCTGCCCATCCTGGTATTAATAAATCGCTGAAGAGAACGCTCACTTCTCTCACTTCCTCTCTTGTCTTGCTCCTGGTGGTATTTCTGTTCTTGGTTCTGTCTCTGTGTGATGGATGGAAAATGGAAATAAAAAAGGACCGCATATCCTTTCGGATCTGCGGCCCTGGTGGCTCTCTATCGGTTAACCGATAGTGCTCCAGGTTCCGCTTGATCCGTACTTATTGGCGTATGTAAAGGCATTGGCATGACGGGTAGCGTCAGCGGGTGCATTTACGGCCGCACAATGGGTATGGGTCGCAGGTGTTGTGGCGCGCCAAGTAGAGCCAGTGACGGCTGTTAATGACTTCATGATCTCCACGGGTTCAGAGTAGAGCACCGGTAATCGAGGATGCAACCTCATTAATAAGCGCCTTAGACCAGGGCTGCAAGGAAGGGACTTGGATCCCCTGATGTGCTCAGGTGCACCTGCTTGCGTGCACGCGTCAGCCCAACATAGAAAAGGCGCCGCTCCTCTTCCACTGTGCTCTCCGCTCCGGCGGCTCCGGTAGTGAGCGGCAAGATTCCATCGTTGACTCCCACAAGGAATACGTGATCCCACTCCAAACCCTTCGCTGCATGCAGGGTTGAGAGAACGACGCCAGGCAGCGGTGGTGGGTTATTTTGATCAGCACGCTCCTCTAGCTCGCGCAGGAAGGTGCGCATGGTTGGGGCGCCATCGGCATGCATGGTCTGAGCCAAGGAGGTCAGCGCGCGAATGTAATCAGCATCTCCGAAAGGTCTTAATACTGACTCTAAATCGCGTAGCCAATTCTCATCGTTAGGGATAACTGAGGCGCTGCGAATCACCTTCATCGCATCTCGAACATCCACGCGATCAAAGAAGCGTTCAGTGCTCTTGAGCTGAGATTCAATGCCCCGAGCTCGCAACTCTCGCTCGAAGAGATCAAGTTGCTGGTTGGTACGAGAGAGGATCGCAACGCTGACCTCACTTGCCTTGAGCTGTGAAATTCTCTCAACTACCTTCACTGCCTCACTGGCAGGTGAGTTGTAGTGATCTAGCTCGAAGTTCTCACCATGAGTATTCATCGAGACAAGTTGCTGACTGCTATGGCTCTCACTGTGGCTGAGAACGCGGTTTGCCATCTGAATAATTTCAGGAGTGGAGCGGTAGCCACGAGTGAGATGGATGACCTTCGCCTCAGGAAATCTTCCCGTGAAACCCAGTAAGAAATTGGAGGTGGCACCAGCAAAGGAGTAGATCGTCTGCGCAGCATCGCCGACAACACAAATATCGTTGCGATTGCCAAGCCAGAGGTTGAGAAGTCGCTGTTGAAGCGGTGATACGTCCTGATACTCATCGACGGTGAAGTAGCGATACTGATCGCGGATTCGTTCTCGCACTGGACGATCCTCTTCCATCATGCCAACAGTCAGAAGGAGGACATCTTCGAAGTCGATCACACGTTCTTGTCGTTTGAGAGTTTCATAGGAGTCATAGACCTTGGCAATCTCAGCAAAGTTCTCCCGATCTGATTTTCCATTGGGAATACGCAAGGTTCGAGATGCGGCAATCGCCGCCTCCGCATATTGCTCGGCTCCGAACTCACCAGCCTTCGCCCACTCAATCTCACTCGATATTTCGCGCAATGTCGTTGCACCAGGTGCCAAGAAAGTGTCGCTGCGTCCCATCGCCTCAGACATAAATCCGGCTTTGCTCGTCAACAACTTAGGGAAAGCGCCACCAAAGGAGTAGGGCCAGAAATACATCAACTGTTTCAACGCTGCAGAGTGAAAGGTACGAGCGCTCACATTGGGAACTCCAAGGCCACGCAGGCGAGAGCGCATCTCACCGGCGGCTCGAGCGGTGAATGTCAGGGCAAGGGTCTTGCTCTGATCAGTGACACCAGCCTCAATGGCGTAGGCAATCCGGTGGGTAATAACTCGCGTCTTACCCGTCCCAGCACCAGCGATCACTGATACCGGCCCTCGAATTGCAGTGACAACCTCCTGCTGCTCAGGATCTAGGCCCTGCAGAATCTCATCTAGCTTCATGGCTGCCTGACTACTTTCGCCAAGACTCTAATGTGTGAGGGGTTTCAATAGATTCAAATGTTGGGCGAGCACTTCCATCAGCAAGGGGAACGAGGTCGTACCACGACTGGATCATGGCACGTGCAACACTGATCTTTGGTGGAAGTAAGAGTTCACCGACTTGGATCTCCTCAATAATGGAGTCACGATCAAACCAGCGAATCTCCTCAATCTCCTCACCATCGGGACGTGCATTCTCTGGATCAAGGATGGTTGCTTCAAAGGCAATCATCAGTGAGGCAGGAAAGGGCCACGGCTGCGAACCAAGGTATCTCACATCAGAGACAAGCACTCCCGCCTCCTCCGCCACTTCACGCGAAACACATTGTTCGAAAGATTCACCGGTCTCAACAAATCCTGCAAAGGTGGAGAAGCGATGTTCTGGCCAGACTTTCTGCCTGCCGAGCAAGATGCGATCGTGAGAGTCTTTCACTAAGACAATGATCGCTGGATCTGTTCGTGGATAATGTTGAACGGCGCATTGCGAGCATTCGCGAATCGATCCACCCAGTGCTGCAGCTGTCGGCGCACCGCAACTTGAACAGCGTGGATGTTTGCGATGCCAATTGCCTAACCCTTGTGAGTGAACTGCAAGACCAATCTGCAGATCATCGAGCAGGCCACCAATTTCACGAAGTGTCTTGTAGTTCTCTTCTTCACCGGCAATCTGCGCTGACATGAAGAGGAAATATGGTTGATTGCCATCTAAGCCCAAGAAGAACTCTTCCCCATTATCAGGGGCTTCAAAGTTCTTGAGGTAACGCAACCCCCGAACGCCATCTGTGGCCGTTGTTAAGAATTTTTCGCCATCAAAGTGGAGAACGCGAGCGCGTTCCCAGAGAGCTTCAAGAGCGATGGGGTCGCTGCGAAGATGTTCAGCTCGGTCGACTCGACTACGAGCAAGAGGCAGGTTAAGTATCTTCATCACCACACCCCCTCGTTGAATTACGTGCTGGCTTGCTCAAGCCACGATTTGCCAGGCTTAAGACGCGCGCACGAGGTGACCCTACTAGCCTTGGCTCATGAAGGTCATCTCGTGGAATCTGCTCCACGGCCAACCCCTGCCACCTCCCCAGACTCCACTCTCTCCCGACCTTGCCACCTCACTTCTTCAGGGTGCCGCCCTTCGCCTCTCTGAAGTCGGCGCAGAGGTCATAGGCCTTCAAGAGGTCGATGACTCGCAAAGCCGTTCTGCCCATCTCTCACAAGTCACAACAATCGCTCATGCGCTGGGAGCATGCGATTGGGCATTTGCCCCTGCCGTTATTGGAACACCTGGTGAGAGTTGGCGCCCACTCACCTCTGGTGATGAGCACATCCTCATCGGTGGTGGAGGTAAAGGTAAGAGTACGAAGAAGCAACCAGATAGTGATCCGCGCTATGGCATTGGATTGGTCTCAACGATTCCGGTAAAGAAATGGCATCGCATCGAATTGGGCCGAAGCCGGATAGGTCTTCCTCTGGCGATTCCATCAGCGAAAGGATCTAAAGCAGGAATGAGATTTATCTATGTTCGAGATGAACCACGCGTTGGCCTCGCCGCCGAACTTGAGAATGGATTTACCGTTGCCGTCACACACTTGTCTTTTGTTCCATTCGTCAATTATTTCCAGCTGATAAAGATCCGCCGTTGGCTAAAGGCGCTACCTGGGGAGCCGGTTCTCATCGGTGACCTCAACCTTGGTTGGGGACTTCCAGTGCGCGGCACACAATGGCGCTCCCTTCGCACCATGAATACCTATCCATCCTGGGGAGCAAAAATTCAATTTGATTACATCACTGCATATATCCCGAAGTTTGGTGAGCGACTGATTACTGATATTGAAATCCCTGATCTTGGAATCAGCGATCATCTTCCCATCGGAGTGGAGATTATCTAACTAGTCGGCTCGCTCTACTGATTGAAGAAGTGTGATGAGATCTGCTTCCCCCATCATGTCCGTTGGGCGAATCGTTACGCCCTCATTGACGTAGAAGAATCCAGCACTCACTTCGTCCAAAGCTATCCCATGAAGTTTTGCATATGCCAGGCGATAGACGGCCAGTTGGATAGCAGCATCGGCGAGCTCATCGCCAGATTTTGCTCGCCCTGTCTTCCAATCGATGACTTCATATCGACCATCGGCACCCTTATAAATAGCGTCAATACGCCCCTTCAGGACGATTCCATCAAGCACAGTTTCAAAGCCAACTTCAACTCCACTGGGTGTGCGCTCTGCCCATTCTGAGGCGAGCCACTTATCTTGTAGCTCCTTGAGAGGAACATCTGCAACCGGTCCTGGGTCGAAGGCATCATCATCAAATAGCGTCGAAGATTGGAAGTGGCGTTCGAGCCACTCGTGAAATTGCGTTCCACGTTGCGCAAAGGGATTTGTTGGATTGGGCATTGGACGACGAATTGCCAGCGCAAGTTGATCCGGATCAGTCTTGAGGGTCAGGAGGGCTGAGACAGAGAGACGATCGGGTAGATAGATAGCTTGCTTATCGCTTCGCGTACTGATCTCGCGAATGATCATCCGAGCATCCTCTGCGCGTTTCTGCGCATCGATGCGATGGCCTTCATTGATGGCTGTGAAGAGCTCAGAAGTTGAGAGCGATGAGAGATCAATTGCTGTAGCACGTGAGGCAAACTCTGCACTTGCTTGAATTGCTTCTATCTTTGTTGATCGGGCAGGCCATTGGCCGGTACGTGGGTTGGCGATTACTGGGTTGACGCCATCATCGTTCTCCGCATCTTCAAGAATTCCTGTGGGATACGAAGAGAGAAGATACTCCTTTACCCAGCTATAGATCGTCGAGAGACCCTTCTCCCTCGTCCCATCTCGATAGATGGAGGCAGTCGCAATCACCGAGTGACGCGCGCGAGTGAAGGCAACGTAGGCAAGGCGATACTCCTCCTCCATGCGAAGGGCCTTCCACGCAGTATCAAAATCATCGAGGGACGTTGCAACTTCGGAGGCGGTGGGTGGATCTATCGTCACTGGGAATTGATAGGAGAAACCAAATTGGTCAGCATCAGCCCGTAGTTCGAGTGGAATCGAGCCAGAGTTCTTCAACCAACTCTCACTCTTCTTTCCCTCGCTCGGGAAGTTGCCTTTCACCAGCCCTGGGATTGCCACATGGTCCCATTCACCGCCTTTAGCGCCGTGGATAGTGAGTATCTGAATTGCCTTGTTGGAGACAGTAATAGAGGCTGGTTTTAGCCCACCCTCGCGCTTATCAGCAACCTCAAGCCACTTCAGGAAGGTAGCCAGAGTGCCACCATTTCGTTGGAAGTGTGCAGCTTCATCAATGAAGGCATCTACATGCCTGCGGCCATTCTGCCAACCGCTTCGAACAAGGAGCTCTGTATCAAGGCGAAGGAATCTCTCGGCTTCAATCACAATATCGGTGATTGATCCATGCATCTGCCGTCGTAGTGATGATAGTTCGGCAGCAAACTCCACTAATCGCTGATAACCATCTGTGGAGAAGTTCTCTCGTGGAGCATTTCCAATCTGATCAAGTGCCTCAATAATGGAACCGATGGCAAAGTCATCATTCTCAAGGGATCCAATCTCCCCTGACTCAAGAATCTCCTCAAGGCGACGCGACTTACCTGACTGAGAACTCTCGGTAATCTTGCGAGCAAAA
>CAIJKC010000065.1 GCA_903821145.1 uncultured Actinomycetes bacterium
AGAACAATTTTGCTCGTCCCAAATATCACCTCTGTCATCGCCATTACCATCGTCTTTAGCCAGCTCTTTGGCCGTGATTTCGGCATTATTAATGACATTCTGGGCTGGGCAGGCCTTGGCCACCACATCGACTTCATCGAAGGTGTGATTCCAAGCCACGTCCAGATCGCCACCATGATCACCTGGCGTTGGATCGGCTATAACACCTTGATCTTCCTGGCCTCCATGCTCGCCATTCCTAATGAGCTCTTTGAATCGTCATCAGTAGATGGCGCAACGAAGTGGCAGCAGTTCCGCTTTGTGACCCTGCCTCAGCTGAAGAACACCATCACCTTCGTCTTGATCGTGGGAACGATCGGTGGTCTTCAAGTCTTCGCCGAGCCTCAACAGCTAGCTGCCGATGGGGGATCGAGCAAGCAGTTCCTCACCCTCACACTCTTCCTCTATAACCAAGCATTTGTGAATAACAAGTATGGCTACGCAGCGGCGATCGGTATCTTCATTACCTTTATCGTTCTCATCATCTCGGCGGTCAACTTTGTGATTACGCGCAAGATTTCAAATGATGGGACGCGCTAATGACAACCTATGCCACACCTGATCTGAAGCCAGCAAAAGTCACGCGAGTGAAACAGCCACGTTGGCGCAAGGTGCCAAAGCGCAACTACGTGCTCTTGGCCATGATCGTTGCCTTGTCCGTCTTTCCTTTCTATTGGATGTTTGTCGTTGCCTCCAACACCAACGCTGAAATCTCCAAGAGCCCACCATCCTTGATCCCAGGTGGACGATTCCTCATCGTTGCTCGTAAAGTTTTGAGCGCGCAGGGTGTCTATTTCAATAGCGCCTTACTGAATACCTTCATCGTGGGACTCTCTATCGCCATCGCCCAAGTCATCTTCTCTGCGATTGCCGGTTTCGCCTTCGCAAAGCTCGATTTCAAAGGGCGTAAAGGTCTGATCCTCTTCGTTATCGGAACGATGATGTTGCCAAGCCAGCTCGGCATCATCCCGCTCTTCATGTTGGTTAAGAACCTTCATATGATCGATACCCTCTATGGATTGATCGTGCCAGCGTTAATTACCGCCTTTGGCGTCTTCTGGATGCGCCAGATCATCGATGCCCAGATCCCCAATGAACTCCTGGAGGCAGCGAGTATCGACGGTGCATCTGTTCCACGTATCTTCTTCCAGATTGTTCTTCCTATCGTGAGGCAGAGCGGTTTCGTCCTTGGCCTCTTCGCCTTCTTGGCCGCTTGGAATGATTACCTCTGGCCAACGATCGTTTTGCAGAGCCCCAAGCACTTCACGCTGCAGGTGGCTCTCACTCAACTCAAGCCGATGTATGGACTTGATTATGGTTTGCAGATGGGTGGTGCCTTCTTGGCGACTGCGCCACTGCTAATCCTCTTTATCTTTGTGGGTCGCAAACTTGTGACCGGCGTCATGGATGGTGCAGTAAAAGGCTAGATCAGCTCAACCACGTTTACACCCCGCTTAAACCCGGTTAACACCTAGTAAAGAAATGGAGTACCAATGCTCAAGGCCAAGAAAATCGCAGTTGCTGTAACTACCGCGGCTCTCATCGCGACATTTGCAGGAACAGTCGCAGGATCAGCACATGCGGCAGGAACACCACCTCAAGATGCACATGCAACTCTCTTAACACCATACCTTGATGCCACCAATATCAGCGAGATGGCTGCCAATCAGAAGATGGCCGATGGCTGGGTTGCTAACGGTTGGTTCGGAACTGGCGTTCTCTATCAGCGCACATTCGTTCCAGTCGGTTCAACAACTAACTTGACCTACCATGTCACAGATAAGAATGGTCAACCACTTGTGAACCA
>CAIJKC010000066.1 GCA_903821145.1 uncultured Actinomycetes bacterium
GACCCCGGCTGTCACTTCTTCACCACGGTGAGCAGGAAGGCAATGCATGAAGATCGCATCTTTTTCTGCCAGTCCCATGAGGTGTTCATTTACTTGGTACGGAGCTAGCGCAGCAAGCTTCTCTTTCCGCTCACTCTCTGCATCGCCCATCGACATCCAGACATCGGTATAGAGAACAGAGGAACCTTTGGCGGCGTTCTCAGGATCGTGATCCACTTCAATTTTTGCACCTGTGGATTCAGCAATCTTTCGCGCCGTGGCGATTGCCTCGTGATCAGGAGCCCACTTACCAGTGGGTGTTGAGACGACAACGTGTGCACCAAGAATTGCACCCATCGCAAGCCACGCATGCGCCATGTTGTTGCCATCGCCGACGTAGGTAAATTTTCTTCCCGCAATATCGTTGCCAAATACCTCACGGATCGTCGCCCAATCGGCAAGCAGCTGCGTAGGGTGGTCAAGATCAGTTAAGCCATTAATGACAGGGATGGTTGCATGAGCTCCTAGCTCATCCACATCACTCTGATCAAAGGTTCGAATGAGAAGAGCTGAACAGAATCCACTCACTACTCGAGCAGTGTCGGCGATTGTCTCGCCTCGGCCGATCTGCAGATCATCACCACGAAGAAAGATAGGAGTCCCACCGAGATGAGCAACTGCCGTCTCTGTTGCTAGGCGGGTACGCGTGGATGGCTTTGTCATGTAAATCGCAACTGTGCGATTGGCGAGGACATCCTTAGAACGCAATGGGTTTGTCGCAAATGCGGCTGCGGTATCGAGGAGTAAATCGACATCAGCCCGACTTAAGTGCGCGGTGCGTAGTAGATCCTTCATTGGAGAATCTTAGGCGATAGAATCGCCCCATGCGCATGGGTTTCTCTGATCTACCTGGGCTGCTTACGCGGGGCCTCACCGATGAGCAGACCCAAGAGTCGACCCAGCCGCTCACCACAGACGATGGCGATCATGAGCGATTCTCACATTATGTCCGCAAAGAGAAGATCGTTCATTCAGCTGTTACAGGCAAGCCCGTGAAGGCGCTGTGCGGAAAGAAGTGGGTCCCTAATCGCGATCCCGAGAAATTCCCAATCTGCCCCACATGCAAAGAGATCTACGCAACTCTGAAGAAGGAGTAGTACCCCTTGCTGAGATTGAAGGGAGGAATGGAAAAGCCACTTCTCGCACTTCTCACTCTTCTCTCACTCCTTGTGGGAGCGGTAGTACTACCAACGGCGAGCGCCGATAATCCTCCGCGCAAGATCCTCTCTGGTTGGATTCCTTATTACTCGATCAAAACTTCATTACCAGCTGCGCTTGCAAACCCAGATTTGATTAGCGAAGTAACACCATTTTGGTACACGCTCAAGGATGCTCAGACGATCCAAGATAATTACACCCCTGCTAATCCCAATCTGCCTATCGCAGGAACAATCGCTCAACTACAAGCTGCCGGCTACTTGGTCTTACCAACCATCACCGATGGAACATCAACCGATCCAAAGAGTGGAAAGAGTATTCAACTCTCTCTTTCGAACATGCTCGCAAATGCGACGACTGAGAAATCGATCATCACCTCGATTATGAATTTAGTCACCACCAATAAATATGATGGTATCGACCTAGATTGGGAGAGCTTTGCATACGTAGATCCCATTTCTACATGGAGCACGACACAACCTCGATGGGTTCAATTTATCCAAGACCTCGCTGCTGCGCTGCATGCACAAGGTAAATTGTTGTCAGTAACAACGCCGCCACTCTTTGATCCAGCCTCAGGCAAGAAGGGCTACTACCTCTACGCGTGGTCGCAGATCGGATCGGCAATCGACCGGCTGCGCATCATGGCTTATGACTACTCCACCTCATCTCCTGGCCCCATCGGCCCAATAGTGTGGACTGAGAGCGCTGTTACCTATGCGATTTCGGTGATGCCTGCTTCAAAGGTTTACGTCGGAATCCCCGGGTATGGTCGGGATTGGGTGACGAAGGTTGATGGAACATGTCCATCGCTTCCCATCAATTACCTGAAAACTGTTACACCAAGCGGCTCCGCCGCCACAGTGGTGATGCATGATGTTGCAAACTTAGCGACAACCTATAACGCATCTCCTACGTATGTCGCGAAATATGGTGAGACGACTTTTAATTACACAAAGATCTATAACGGAACAACTAGTGATGGATCCCTTACTACCTGCACAGCATCTCGTACCGTCTGGTATCAAGATGCGCAGGCCTTCTCACTACGCGCCGGACTGGTCGCA
>CAIJKC010000067.1 GCA_903821145.1 uncultured Actinomycetes bacterium
GAAGGTCAGAGAAGTGCAGGACTCGGATCGGTGCTGCTCCAGGGGGGAGCACCGGCAGGGTCGCCTCGCGTAGTTGATAAGCCATAGGCGTGAGAAGATACTCTCTATGAGTATCAAAGAGAGCCTCCAGCATGATTTAACTGAGGCGATTCGCTCACGCGATGAGCTCACCTCAGGAACTATCCGTATGGTCCTCACTGCCATCACGATGGAAGAGGTCGCTGGCAAAGAGTCCCGTGAACTCAGCGACGCTGAGGTCATCACCGTTCTTTCCCGTGAAGCGAAGAAGCGTCGTGAAGCATCTGAGGCATTTGCCGATGGTGGCCGCGCTGATCGTGCAAAGCTTGAATCAGATGAAGGCGAAGTGATCGCTCGTTATCTTCCTGCTCAACTTTCAGAGTCTGAGATCAAGCAGTTGATCGCAGATGCGATCGCCGAAACTGGTGCATCAGGTCCAGCAGGTATGGGTCAGGTCATGAAGATCATCTCACCAAAGATTGCAGGCAAGGCCGATGGCGGCACTGTCTCAGGGCTCGTCAAAGCAGCACTCACCGGAGGCAACTAATGTCAGATCACACAAAGTTTGAATATGTCACAGTTCCACTTCTCTCTCATGCAACCAAGCAGATCTTGGATACCTGGGGATCTGAAGGTTGGGAACTTGTACAAGTAATTCCAGCACCAGGTACTGGAGAACAATTAGTCGCCTATATGAAGCGTGAGGTCAAGTAGATGGATGTTCGTGCCAAGCTTGCAGAGATCGGTCTAACACTTCCTGTAGCAGCCCTGCCACTTGCTGCCTATGTTCCATCAGTGCGCACAGGAAACCTCGTCTTTACCGCCGGTCAGCTTCCTGTTGTTGATGGCAAGATGGCCGAGACCGGAAAAGTTGGCGGCGCAGTCACACCAGAACGCGCTAAAGAGCTTGCAACGATCTGTATTTTAAATGCCCTTGCAGCGGTCGAACTCGTTGCACCAGTTGATTCAATCGTCCGTGTTGTTCAAGTCCGTGGCTTTGTGAATGGTGTTGCTGGATTTGTTGGCCATCCTGGTGTTGTGAATGGTGCATCAGAGACACTTATTCATATCTGGGGCGATGTCAATGGCAAGCATGCACGTACCGCTATCGGCGTTGCAGAGTTGCCACTGGATGCGCCAGTAGAGATCGAGCTTGTTGTCGAGGTTAAGTAAGTACTACTTACCGCGCTTGGCAATACGTTCGTAATCGAGAACAACAACAGCACGAGGTTCAAGCCTTACCCAGCCGCGTGCGGCAAAGTCTGCGAGAGCTTTATTCACTGTCTCTCGTGATGCTCCAACGAGTTGAGCAAGTTCTTCTTGAGTCAGATCGTGATTGACGTGAAGTCCATCTTCTTTCTGCTGGCCAAAACGTGCACCGAGATCGATGATCGCTTTAGCAACGCGACCTGGAACATCTGCGAAGACGAGGTCGGCCAAGATTTCATTAGATTTACGTAGGCGCTGTGCCAAACGGCGAAGCAATTCAAGTGATGCTTGTGGGTGTGCTGTAACAAGGCCGATGACTTGATCATGAGCAAGTGCGAGCAACTTCGCATCTGTTACTGCAGTGGCAGTTGCGGTGCGGGGTTCTGGGTCAAAGAGTGAGAGTTCACCAAACATCTCGCCAGGCCCGAGGATGGAGAGCAAGTTTTCGCGGCCATCGATAGATGTTGTTCCAAGCTTGAGTTTTCCTTCAAGAACAACGTAGAGACGATCGCCTTCATCGCCCTCTTTAAAGAGTGTATGTCCTTTGGTTACCTTGACCTGCGTCATTGATGCGCGAAGTGCAGCGGCTTCATCATCATTGAGCGCGCTAAAAAGTGGTGCGGAACGAATGACAGATTCATCGGCAGCTTTGGTCACGAATCCCACTTTACTCAAGTGAGGCCTAGATCACCAAACGAGAGCCTTCCGACTAACCTTGAGCCTGTGAGCCGATTGAAGAGCGCCAAAGAGGCCAAGGCGATGTATAAAGTTTTGACGGTTCGTTATCCGAATGTTCGCTGTGAATTAGATTTCCAGACTCCCTTTCAATTATTGGTCGCCACTGTCTTGAGTGCGCAATGCACTGATAAGCGCGTGAACTCAGTGACCCCGCGCCTCTTCAAAAAATATGGAACAGCCAAGAAGATGGCGGCAGCAAAGATCCCCGAGATTGAGGAGATCATCGAGCCACTTGGTTTCTTCCATGTGAAGGCGAGGCACCTTAAGGGCCTGAGTGAGATTCTCATGCAGGAGCACGGGGGTAGCGTCCCACCCATCCAAGATGAGCTGGTGAAACTACCTGGAGTTGGACGTAAGACAGCCAATGTTGTCTTGGGCCATGCCTTTGATATTCCTGGGATCACCGTCGACACTCACTTTGGCAGATTGGCTCGCCGATTTGGTTGGACTGATTTAGAAGATCCGGTGAAGGTGGAGTTTGCTGTGGGGGAGTTAATCCCAGAGAAAGAGTGGACCAACCTTTCTCAGCGCATGATCTGGCACGGCCGGCGTATCTGTCATAGCCGCAAACCAGCGTGTGGTGCCTGTCCTCTTGCAAAACTCTGCCCATCCTATGGAATAGGTGAAACCGATAAAGTTAAGGCTATGGCGCTTGTAAAAAGTGATGAGGATTTCCGTTGAAGCGCGCCCTCTTACTTGTTGCAGCATCAATCATTGCAACAATCTCACCAGTACAAGCTGCGACTACCCCATCTTGTTCCTCGATCAAAGTTGCAAAAACCGCTTACCCCAAAGGGATTGTGCTTCCGTGCCTCAACGGCAGTGGCTCCACAACCTTTGAAGCAATTCGAGGACCAGTATTGGTCAATGTCTGGGGATCATGGTGTGAACCGTGCAAGCAAGAGATCCCACATCTTGTCGATGTTGCAGAAGAGAAGAAGATTGCCATCATCGGTATCGATGTTGAAGAGCGAAATATGGCTGCAGGCCAAAAGTTTGTCGCCGCTCACAAGATGAGCTGGCCCCAGCTCTATGACGTCAAAGCGCTAACCCGCGGCATCTTTGGAATGGGCGTTCCCGTCACATGGTTTATCGATGCAAACGGCAAAGTCGTCTACAAGCAGATCGGGCTCTTTACCTCTGATGATCAGATCAAGAATCTGGTCAAGAAGTATCTTAAAATCACACTATGAAGAATTGGGTTGATTGGGTTATCGCAGTAGCACTCTTTGGTGCGCTGATTCGGGGATATCGCGCAGGCCTACTCTCCACTTTCTTTAGCGCTGTTGGCTTTATTGGCGGTGGCTTCGCTGGCCTCTTCACAGCCCTTCACTTCGTCACAAAGTGGCATAGCAATGCCACAAAATTCGCAGTCATCATTGTTGCGATCTTCTTTGGTGCATCTATTGGCGAGGCTATCCTCAAGCGCGTTGCAAAGGCCTTTCACAGCAAAGTTCTCTTTGGGCCTTTTAAGTGGGCTGATTCCCTGCTTGGTGCCGCTCTCTCAGTGCTTCGCACCCTTATTTTGATTTTCATCATCGGCAAACTCTTGATGGCGATGCCATGGAGTATCGGTCATAACGAGATTCCTAAGAGCGCGCTATTTACGAAGATTGAGAAGAGTGCACCAAAGGTGAGTTTTAATCTTCACTCTTTGCCGTCTACAAAGTTCTAGTTCTATTGACCGTAAACATCTCGGCGGTGGCCAACTTGAATCACATCAATAATTAATTGATCTTCAAAAATCTCGTAAAGAATTCGGTAATCGCCAACACGCACCCTATATTCTGGCCGAACTGATAATTTCCGAGCAGCTGGAGGAGTCGGATTTTGAGATAAGAGCTCGATTACGCCCTGGATGCGCAGCCGCATCTTTTTCTCAATCCTGGCAAGGGATTTCTGAGCTGCTGGTGTGATGATGACTTGGTAACGCCTCGTTACCATCCGAGATCCTTCTTCACCTGCTCCCAAGGAATGGATGGGCCACCCTCGGCACGAGCCGCTTCAATTAACTTGAGATCCTGCGCATCTTCAAGAGCTTCAAGCATTTCCTCAAACTTCGATGGTGCGACCAGGATTGCGACCGCCTTACCATGGCGTTCGATAACAACCTTCTCCTTTTCGCACATATCGATGAGCGCAGGTAGAGAGTTGCGGGCATCAGTAACTGAGAAACTCTTCATGAAGAGAATGTACAGTATTTAAAGATTTTTGTACAGAGGCTAATCCTCTTGTTTAGCGCTGCTCAATCCCTCTGAAATAAGTTTCATTACATTTGGATCAGCCAGTGTGGTTGAGTCACCAACAGCTCGGTTCTCAGCCACATCACGAAGTAGGCGACGCATGATCTTTCCACTTCGAGTCTTTGGCAACTCGTTGACGACCATGATCTGGCGTGGACGAGCGATCGCACCAATCTCCTTGGCGACGTGAGCTTTAAGATCTTTAGTGAGCGCCTCACCACTCTCCTGATTGGCATGGTCAATGCCGCCTCGCAAAATAACGAAGGCAACGATTGCTTGTCCGGTCATAGCATCGTTAGCACCGACAACTGCAGCTTCGGCGATCGCTTCATGAGAGACGAGAGCGGATTCAACCTCAGCCGTTGAAATACGGTGGCCGGACACATTCATCACATCATCAACGCGACCTAATAACCAGAGGGCGCCATCTTCATCCCACTTCGCACCATCTCCAGCAAAGTACTTGCCTTCAAAGCGCGACCAGTAAGTTTCTTTGTAACGCTCGGGTTCACCCCAGACACCACGCATCATTGATGGCCATGGCTTATTGAGAGTCAGATATCCACTGTGACCATTACCGACGATATTGCCATCGTCATCGATCACCGTTGCATCGACCCCAGGAAGTGGTCGCATTGCAGATCCTGGCTTTGTCGATGTGATGCCAGGTAGAGGTGAGACCATGATGGAACCAGTCTCGGTCTGCCACCAGGTATCAACGATGGGGCAGTTATTCTGGCCAATAACTTCTCGGTACCACATCCATGCTTCAGGGTTGATTGGCTCTCCCACGGATCCCAACAAGCGAAGAGATGAGAGATCGCAGCCATTAGGGAACTCATCGCCCCACTTCATCCAGGTGCGAATCAGCGTTGGCGCTGTATACAAGATGGTGACCTTGTATTTTTCTACCAGCTTAAAGATGCGGTCTTTCTCTGGCGTATCAGGAGTTCCTTCATACATCACCTGGGTGGCGCCATTGATCATCGGTCCATAGACCATATACGAGTGACCGGTAATCCAGCCGACATCAGCGGTGCACCAATAGACATCGGTTTCAGGCTTAAGGTCAAAGACCATCTTGTGGGTGAAGGCTGTCTGCGTGAGGTAGCCACCTGTGGTGTGGAAGATGCCCTTTGGCTTGGCTGTTGTGCCTGATGTGTAGAGGATAAAGAGGACATGCTCGGCATCAAAGGCTTGAGCAGTGTGCTGATCTGATTGGGAATCAACAAGATCATGCCACCAGATATCCCGCTCTGCATTCCACGCGGTCTCCTGCTTGGTGCGTTGAACCACCAATACTTTACGAACATGCGTCTCACCCTTAAGAGCCTCATCAACGACTGGCTTTAGTGCAAAAGCAGCACCTTTGCGGAATCCACCATCTGCAGTGATGACAATGGTCGCATCTGCATCTTGAATACGTTGCAAGAGTGAGTCAGCGCTAAAACCACCAAAGATCACAGAGTGAGCTGCTCCGATACGAGCGCACGCCAACATTGAGATTACTGCTTCTGGAATATGCGGCATGTAGATCGCAATTCGGTCACCAGCTTTAACACCAAGAGAGGTCAGCGCATTGGCCGCCTTAGAAACTTCGCGCAACATATCCTTATAGGTGAGTGTGCGAGTATCGCCAGGCTCACCTTCAAAGTGGAAGGCAACGCGATCGCCACGACCTTCAAGGACATGTCGATCAATACAGTTATAAGAAGCGTTGATTTTTCCGCCGATAAACCATTGTGCAAACGGAAGGTTCCATTCCAGAACTTGATCCCACTTCTTCTCCCAGACAAGTGATTCTGCTTGCTTTGCCCAGAATGCAGTGTGATCGGCATCTGCCTCGTCATAGAGTGAGGGCTTAGCATTTGCTTGCGCAGCAAAGGCGGCACTTGGCGGAAAGCGTCGATTCTCGTTTCCGAGGTTTGAAATCTCTTCTTTACTCATCTTTCGAGATTACCAGCCAAAACTTATCCACACTATGGATTTCGCCTTTGAGTTTTCCTCACCTAGCCCTTGTACTTTCGCGGTCGTTGAGATCAACGCAAACGACTGAAAGGAGAATAGAAAATGTGGTGGATGCGTCTTTTTACGGCAGCCTCGCACCTGCACCTTGCGAGCACTGGAGTGAAGCTTCTGGCTAAGACAAGCCAGACCCTGCTTCACTCCAATTTTGGGCTCTTGGGGCTTGACCGCCTCTTAACCAGAATCGGCTTCTAAGTCAGTAAACCCTTTGGCGGCCCCGACATGAGCGTGTGGCGGGGCTCCAAATTCCAATCCGCCCCAAAATATGGTGGGATTAGCCGTAAGCCTGCGACCCCAACGAAGCGTCTCGCTAGAAACTTACGCGAATATTCTCGCCGTCGAGATTCTCACAACTGAGACTGGGATCAAGGAGATCTGAAATGCCAATTGCAACCCCCGAAATTTATGCCGAAATGTTGGACCGCGCGAAGGCTGGATCATTCGCCTACCCAGCAATCAACGTTTCATCATCACAGACGCTGATCGGTGCAATCCGTGGCTTTGCAGAAGCTCAGTCAGATGGCATCGTCCAGATCTCATGGGGCGGCGCGGAGTATCTATCTGGATCGACTGTGAAGAACATGGTTGATGGCGCTGTTGCGCTCGCTGAATACGCTCATATCGTTGCGAAGAATTACAACGTCAATATTGCTATCCATACCGATCACTGCCCAGCGGAGAAGCTCGATGGCTTCATGCGTCCACTTCTCGCTATCGGTGCCGATCGCATCAAGGCTGGCCAGAAGCCGCTCTTCAACTCACATATGTGGGATGGATCAGCAGTGGATATGCCAGAGAATATGAAGGTCGCCAAGGAACTTCTTGAGAAGTCAAAGGCTGCTCGCACCATTCTTGAAATTGAAATTGGCGTTGTTGGTGGCGAAGAAGATGGCATCGAGGCAAAGCACGATGCCAAGCTCTACTCCACACCAGAAGATGCA
>CAIJKC010000068.1 GCA_903821145.1 uncultured Actinomycetes bacterium
CAGCAATCGCCTTCTATTTTAGTGTCACTACTGATGTTCCCCTTGGAGCTGTTGGGGGAGCGATCGGCATCATGATCCTCTCGAATATCTTGGACGCAATCACAGGACTTGGGTCACTTCGCAATTGGCTGCCTAGCCACTTCTCATTTTCTTGGTTTGATGCTCTCTCCAGTGAGATCGACTGGACACAGATGATTCGTGGCGCCGCCTATGCCGTAATTCTCGCGGCGATTCTGACCTCTCTTTCATTCATTCGATTTGCGAAGAAAGATGTGACCTCATAAGAGTTTTGGGCTCTATGCTTCAAGGGTGAGAAAGATATTTGCTGCTATCGCAACGCTGGGACTTCTAAGCTCCACAATCCCACTAGCTGCCGCTGCACCTACCTACGCCTTTCCGGTGACTGGCTGTAAGTACACATATGCCAAGGCCCATCACAATTACCCAGCCACAGATATCCTCACCAAGATTGGCTGCAGCTTTGTCGCCCCAACATCCGGTGTGATTGATGAAGTAAACCGAGTAGATCGCTTTACCTGGAAGACAAATAAAGGCGCTGACCGTGGGGGACTATCTGTCTCGATGATCGGCGATGATGGTGTTCGCTACTACGGTTCCCACCTCTCAGCTATCCCAGCGAACGTTATCCCAGGGTTGCGAGTCGCTACTGGAGATCTGATTGGCAAGACTGGCAATTCAGGGGATGCGAAAGGGACAACGCCCCATCTTCACTTCGGAATTAGTTGGCCGACTCTATCTGGAAAGAATATTTGGTGGGTACGCAGAGGCGAGCTCTATCCATGGCCATTTCTTGATGCCTGGAAGATAGGGAAGGATTTATCTCCTGCTGGAAGTGTTGGAAGACTTGAGAAGAAGATCGGTGAAATTCCCAAGCAAGTCGGGTACTAACTACCCAACTTGCTTGTGGTTTTTTACCAACTACTAGAAGACGTTTCCGGCGCTCTTGTAATCAATCGAGAAGTAGTGCATCAAGGCGATCTTGCCATTGACGACTTGGTATGCCCATGTAGTTTCAAGGACAGTCTCTTTACCATCGACAACCCAGCCGGTATTGATTTCCCGAACAAAGAGGGCTGTCCCTGCAGAGAAGTTCTCTTTAAGCTCGAGTTTCATATTTGGGTGGCTTTTCATGCCACCTAGGTAAAACTCGCGAATGGAGGCCTTGCCAGCAACCAAGACCTCGCCGCGATCCTTCTGTATGATGCAATCATCTGAAATGAGAGCCATCATTGCATCGATATCTTGAGCGTTATAGGCCTTCGCCATCGCATGCATCACATCAATACCAGTCATCATTGATCTCTCTTCTGCTCATGAGGTTATAGGGCTTGGAATCAACAGGAGCTGATTTTCCTCCTCATAAAATACTCAGGGCGCAATCAAAGTCAACGGATTTGGGAATCCTCTTTGGGCATAAAAAAAGAAGCCCCACTCTTTCGAGTGAGGCTTCTTAAATGGTGAGTGATTACTTATGCAGGGTTAACTGCATCAGCCTGAGGACCCTTTGGACCCTGTACGACTTCAAAAGTCACGGCCTGACCCTCTTCGAGAGACTTGTAACCATTGCCTTGGATAGCTGAGTAGTGAACGAAGACATCTTGTCCGCCACCATCAACAGCAATGAAACCAAAACCCTTTTCAGAGTTGAACCA
>CAIJKC010000069.1 GCA_903821145.1 uncultured Actinomycetes bacterium
AGAGACTTATTCATCGATCAAGATTTCACAAGAGGCGCCAACAGTCCCTGCAGGTTCCAAGGAACTTCGCCTGCACCGACTATCTGTTGGTCTCTTCGATATCGTCAATGATCGCGTCGTGCGCAGAAAGTCTGTGGAGATCGATGCAGCGGGTGCTTCAACCGAAGTCACCGCACTCGCCGGTGAGAAGGTTGCTGACCTCGTCTTAATCAACGATCACGATCTCTCATACGGAAAGTGGCGCCTTGATCCAAAGTCGATCTCAACTCTTCGTTCGCACCTTGGCAAGATCGATGATTCACTTGCTCGCGCTATCTGCTGGTCTGCTGCATGGGATATGACTCGCGATGCCGAGATCTCAACAACAGAGTGGATCGATATCGCACTTGCTGGCCTTGAGACCGAGACACATATCAGCGCAGTTACTGGCGCCGGTCAGAAGATCGCACTCACGATCGAGCAATATGCATCACCTGCAAATCGTCAGGGACTCAAAGTCCGAGCAGCAGATACTGTTTACACAATCTTGAAGAACTCTGCCGCCGGTAGCGATAAGCAACTCCAACTTGCTCGTATCTTCGGCACGTTGGCGAGCACTCCAGAACAGGTGACACAACTTCGTGGCATCTTCGATGGCGCAATCAATGGCTTGCTCCTTGATAAGGATCTCAAGTGGGCCCTTGGTATCGCCTTGGCACAGAACGGTGCCTTCGATCAGGCCGAATTACAGAAGCTGCTCGATGCCGACAATACGATTCCAGGTAACGCTGAATTCCAACGTGGCCTTGCCGCGCAACCAACTCTCGCTGCAAAGCAAGCCACATGGGATGCGATCTACAAGGTTGAGACTGGTACTCAGGTTCGCCAAGCGATGATGGTCGGCTTCCAGCGTGCGACCCAACGCGATCTATTGGCCAACTTCGTTGATCCATTCTTCGACTCATTACTCAAGACATGGGATGAACATGGCTTTGAGATGGCTGGATCAATTGTGGAAGGAATGTATCCACGTTATGTCATCACCCAAGAAGTCTTGGCGAAGACAGATTCTTGGCTATCTGCGCATAAAGATGCCCCAGCTGCGATGATCCGCTTCTTAAATGAGAATCGCGATCACCTAGCCCGTGCACTTCGTGCCCAGGCAAAGGATGCTTAAGAGCTAGTTTCTACTAGTCGATACGTGTGAGATCGCTCTTACTTACCTTTGAGCGATCAGCACTTGCAATCACAACAACGATCGTGATGGTGAGAAAGAGCGCGAGTGGTGTGATGATGAAGTAGGTGATTGTCTGCAGAGCAGTAAGACCCTTGCCAGGATGTGAGCCATCTTCTTGCGCAGTCATATGCAGAAGTGTTGGCAGAGCTCGTGGCAGAAGATGCATGATCATGGTCGTATCCTAATGCTCAGATTATGCGCTAGCAGCACTCACACTTGTGAGCCCCGATACCCCCGACACAACGCCATACGGCTCAAGGTATGCCGACCATCTCTCATTCGAACGGCCCGTACCCAAAATCCGCCATGCAGCACCTGCTGGTTCGCGCGGTAGCGAGCGCAACTTCCACCCGATCTCCTTGAGCATCCGATCTGCCTTCTGGTGATTGCACTTATGGCAGGCAGCCACCACGTTCTCCCATTGATGGGCGCCACCACGACTACGTGGAATCACGTGATCGATAGAGGTTGCTGCCGCTCCGCAATAGACACACTTGCCACCATCGCGAGCAAAGACTGCTCGGCGTGAGAGTGGAATGGCGTGGCGATAAGGAATCTTCACAAATTTTGTCAGCCGAATAACTGCAGGGAGGACCATCTGCCCGCCTGCGTAATGCAAGATGATGTCAGATTCTTCAACAGTGCTGGCACGTTGATTGAGAACGAGGATAAGCGCTCGTCTATCTGAAACAACTCCTAGTGGCTCATACGTAGCATTCAGAACAAGTGTCTGACTCACCGAACTTCTCCCTTAAGTTCTGGCCGATGTTTGCCGAACACCAGCTAGCGTGCAACCAGCCCGCAATGGGGAAATCTTGCCCTACTCACCTCAAAAATGGCTGGATTTGGCGAGATTTAGATAGAGTCTTCACACCATGAAACTTAATATTCACCAGTTCTACACCTGGTTTAGCGGTGCTCCCCTGCATATCGTCGCCATCCTCGCCGTTGCCCTTGGGCTGCAGATTCTGGGCGGCCGGGCCATCTCCAGTGCCATGGGCCGGATCGCCAATGCTGACTTTGTCCCAGGACCACAACGCACCGCCACCCGCCAACGTGAGCGTGCTCAGACCACCGGAACGATTCTTAAATCCGCCCTCAATGGTCTGATCTGGCTCATCGCACTCTCCATGATGCTCAGTGAATTTGGTTTAAACCTTGGCCCGGTCGTCGCATCTGCTGGCGTATTAGGTGTTGCTCTCGGACTTGGTGCCCAGACAATCGTTCGTGATCTGCTTGCCGGAATCTTTATGTTGATCGAAGATCAATATGGCGTCGGTGACAGCGTCGATGTTCTAGAGGTGAAGGGCGTTGTCGAATCTGTGGGACTTCGCATCACAACGATTCGCGGTGAAGATGGCACGCTCTGGTATTTACGCAATGGTGAGATCCTCAAGATCGGAAATAAATCCCAACCTAAGCGAGCTTAATCTGGTTGATTGACTAAGAACTGCGCGGCGCCTTCCAGATATTCCCACAACTCTTGCTTCAACTCTGGAGCACATTCGATCTCTGAGACTGCGCTCTTCATGCAGCGAAGCCAGGCATCACGGGCTGCGCTATCGATATGAAAACCGGCGTGACGAATCCGAAGACGTGGATGTCCACGCTTCTCTGAGTAAGTCTGTGGTCCGCCCCAATATTGTTCTAAGAACATCATCAATCGCTCGCCAGCTCCGTGCAGATCATTTGCCGGATACATCGGCCGCAAGATCGGATCGATCGCAACAAGTGCGTAGAAGTGTGATGCGAGATCGGCAAAAACTTGATGTCCTCCGATACGTTCGTAGAACGTTGCTTGATCAGACACGTGCGGGCTCCGTGGTCCTCTTCTTACCAATCTGCAAGACGATATAGGAAGCGCCAAGGCAGAGAATGCCGGCGATATAGAAGGCCACTGCATAGTTGCCGAATTTCACGCGTAACAATGCGGCTCCGAGAGCTGCGACTGATCCACCTATTTGGTGGGCGGCAAAGACCCAGCCATAGATAACGGTGGCGCGCTCTGGCCCCAAGATGGTGCGGCAGAGAACGATGGTGGGTGGAACTGTTGCGACCCAATCCAGGCCATAGAAGATAATAAATACCAAGGTTGATGCATGAAGTGTCGAGAAGAGGATGGATGGCAGCAAGAAGAGTGAGAGGCCACGCAAGAAGTAATAGAAGAATAAGAGTTTGCGTGGATCAATCCGATCGGTGAGATATCCCGAGAAGATTGTGCCGACCACATCGAAGACACCGATGAGGGCTAAGAGAGAAGCCGCGGTGACTTCAGACATTCCGTGATCATGCGAAGCTGGGATGAAATGTGTGCCGACCAGACCGCTGGTTGAGAGGCCGCATACTAAGAATGAGAGAGTGATGTACCAGAAGTCGCGCTGCTTCGATCCTTCGCGAAGCGCGTTCAGCGCCTCTTTAGCTGCATTGCGCTTTACCTGAACCGGAGCGCTCCAATCAGCTGGTGCACCAAATGGAGCGGCGCCAATGGATTGTGGGCTCTCCTTCAAGAAGAGATAGATCAGCGGAACAAGTGAGAGTGATGCAAGGCCGACGGTAAGACCGACGCTCTTCCATCCGTGATGGATTGCGAGGGTTGAAAGAGATGGCAAGAAGATCAGTTGGCCGGTTGCAGATGCTGCGGTGAGGATCCCGATAACCAGGCCCTTCTTCGCAATGAACCAACGGTTTGCAATGTTCGCGGCAAAGACGAGTGCCATCGACCCGGTACCGATACCGACGACGACTCCCCACAAGAGCATTAAGTGCCATGGTCGGGTGATAAAGATGGTGGAGATCGAACCAATACCGACAGTGGTGAGAGCCGACATCACGACCTTGCGGACGGTAAAACGTTCCATAAGTGCGGCTGCAAAGGGCGCGGTAAGGCCAAAGAGCAGGGTATTGATGCTAATTGCCGCAGCGATTGTGGACCTCGACCATCCAAAGGCATCTTGGAGCGGGATGATGAGTACGGATGGGGCTGATCGATAACCAGCACTAGCCGCAAGGGTTAAGAAGGTGACACCAAAGGCATACCAGGCTGGATGGATCTTCCTCATTACTCAGGCAACTCCTGATACTGCAGCAGATAATCCCGTTCTTCATCTGTGAGTCTGCGGGATTTCATCGTTGCGGTATCAACACCAACCTGCACAGTCTTCACTCTGGCATGTAATCCGAGTGAGCTGCGAAGTTCATAGAACATATCAAAGGATGCTCCCCCGATCTTGCCGATCCAGATATCGCAAGCGATATCGAGTGCTCCCTCATTGATGGGCAATAGGTAATCGACCTCGGCGTGAGCCACAACCATGTCAGAGAGCACTGGCTCAAGCCCAGCATCAGTGCGTGTTCGCCAGAGCATCTCTACGCGAGCCTCTTGAACATAGGTCAAGTACTTTGCATTGTTCACATGGCCCATGGCATCTAGATCATCCCAGCGAACGTGGG
>CAIJKC010000070.1 GCA_903821145.1 uncultured Actinomycetes bacterium
AGGAGTTTGAGATATGCCAGCTATGCCCGATAAGCAGACCGTGACCAACCTTCCGCTCGCTGACAACTCTGTCGAACTCTCCTGGCAAGAGCGCGCCCTCTGTGCCCAGACCGATCCCGAAGCATTCTTTCCTGAAAAGGGTGGCTCTACTCGCGAAGCTAAGAGAGTATGTCTCTCATGCGATGTTCGTTCCGAGTGTCTTGAATATGCCTTGGCTCATGATGAGCGCTTTGGCATCTGGGGTGGCCTCTCCGAGCGTGAGCGCCGCCGCCTTAAGCGCCGCAGCGCCTAAATGGCATAAGACGAAATTAGGAGCCGCGTAATGGCGGATAAATTTTTTGTCACTGCAGTTCTTGTCTCCCATGATGGTGCAACGTGGTTACCGCAAGTCATCGCATCACTGAGTTCACAGACGCGATCTATTGATCGCATCGTCGCAGTCGATACCGGGTCTACTGACACCTCACTTAAATTATTAAAGTCTGCCGGCATCACGACACATCTTGAAGATCGAGAGATGGGTTATGGCGATGCGATTGAACATGCGCTCGCTCTCACACCAACCACCGATGAGAATGAATGGCTCTGGCTCATCCATGATGACTGCGCACCAACCAGAGATGCACTCAAACTTTTACTTGAAGCACTTGAGGAACGACCACAAGTTGCTATCGCTGGACCAAAACTTCGAAATTGGTATGACCGTGATCATCTGCTCGAAGTGGGTATCTCAATAGCAGGAAATGGTTCGCGCTGGACCGGCCTTGAAGATAATGAACAAGACCAAGGTCAACACGATTCCATCTCAGAAGTTATGGCTGTGAGTACTGCAGGGATGTTGGTGCGGCGCAGTATCTTTGAAGAGCTGGGCGGACTAGATATCAATCTTGCACTCTTTAGAGATGATGTTGATTTGGGCTGGCGAGCACATGTTGCCGGTTACCAGGTGATCTGCGTTGAGGAGGCAGTTGCATTCCATGCAGAAGCATCAGCTAGTGAGCGCAGAACTGTCGATGTCTCCGAAGCATTTCTTCATCGTCCACTTCTGCTCGATCGTCGTAACGCCGCCTATGTCTTATTAGTGAACTCCACATGGTGGTTACTTCCATGGATTGCCTTGCAACTGCTCGTAACAAGTGTTGCCCGAGCTCTCATTAACTTGTTAGCAAAACTTCCGGGCTATGCAGGTGATGAAATCGCTGCGGTAGGGCTCCTCTTGGCTCACCCTGCTGAACTCTTCCAGGCACGCAGGGCTCGCAAGAAGAAGCGCCTGCTCTCTGCACGAGTAATTTCCCATTTCATCCCCTCGGCGTGGAGCCAATTACAGATCGCCTTTGAACGCGCAGGAATTGCACTGGCTGGCTGGATTGCACCTGTTCGCAAGCGGATTGAACCCATCGTTGACGAACAGATCCCCGCATCTGAAACCGATTCTGATGATGGCGATATGGCCATGATGGAAGCACCCTCATTATGGAGAGCACTCGTTCGTAAGCCGCAGTTTGTGATCGCATTTGTCATTGCAGGTATCTCGCTCATTGCATCCCGTGGCAGGTTTGGTTCCCTCTCTGGTGGCGCTCTTGCGCTCTCACCTGCGAGTGGGCTGGACCTCTTGCACCGTTATTCTGAATCCTGGCACTTGATTGGCCTTGGATCAGCATCTCCCATGCCGCCGTGGGTGCCATTTCTAGGGATCTCTTCAGTGTTGACCCTGGGCAATTTGCCGCTACTGATCACATTCATCTTCCTCTTTGCACCCGCAGTCTCATTCCTTGCTATCTATCGGATCCTGCTGCGCCAGGGAGTGGAACGAAATTATGGTTTGGTGGGTGCAGGTATCTACTCAGCATCACCACTTCTTTGGAGCTCGATCAATCAAGGCCGACTTGGAACACTCTTCGTTCTTCAACTCCTGCCCACCCTCCTCTCGCTCACCCCATTCTCCCGCGAACGCGATTTCTCGACATGGCGCAGAATCTTCTCGCTCTCACTGCTCGCCGGAATCATCGGTGCCTTCTCGCCATTGCTTCTTGTTCTCTGGGTTCTCATTCAACTTGTGCTCTTCGTCCTCACACTCCTAGAACGTCGCCAACAATTTCGTGAGATGGGCTGGGTCGCATTCTTCTCTTCTGACCTTCTTGATGGTGCAAAGCGTCGCTTCGCACTTCTTCTCACACCACTTCTTCTCACATTCCCATGGTCGGCATCACTGTTCATTCATCCCACACAAATCTTCCTTGAGCCTGGCATCCCACTTGCATCAGGAAGTCGTCTTGATGTTGCACTCTTTAACCCAGGTGGCGTATCAGCCCCGCCAGTATGGATTATTACGCCCTTTATCGTGATGTTTATTCTGACGCTCTTAGTTGATCGCCTTCGTACGGTAGGACTCATTGTGAGTGGCCTCATGGCAGGGGCGCTCCTTGTCAGCCAACTCGTTCTCGTCGGCCACGGCAGCTCGGCTCAAGCATGGAGTGGTCCTCTGATTGCAGTGGCCATGGTGCTCTTGTTGGCACCCACGCTTACCTTTGCTCAGCAGCACATTCCAACTTTGCCTGCACGCCGAGTTGGGCTTGCCCACCTTGGCTGGGCTGGAGTTGCAGCTGTTATCGCATTCAATCTCATTGTGATGCCGTTGTGGACTGTCACAGGTGGTGCAAACTCATTAGTTTCGGTAAAAACTTCCTCGTACCTTCCCGCATTTGTGACTGCACTCGAACAGACTCCAGCGCGACCTAAGACGATGGTTGTGAGAGCTACCAAAAATGAGGTCACCTACTTTGTTACTCGAGGGGCTGGAATCTCACTTGGTGATGCCGATGTTTCCAATGGCATTCCAGCCGAGATAAGCCAGGCTATGAATGATCTCGTTGGTGGAAATGGTTTAACAAGTGGGCGCACACTCGGGCTCTTTGGTATTCAGTATCTCTATCTGCAAAATCCGGCACCGACATCTCTGATTCGAGTGATCGATGGCATTGGTGGCTTCACTCGTATGTCGGCGACAACGAGTGGGATTGTGTGGCGGGTAGTAAATAGCCATCCACGCGTTCTCTTCATCTCCAAGAGTGCAGCTCCTACCGCACTTGATTCCCATGATGTGAGCGCAAATGCACAAGTGCCATCAGGTGGCATAGTGCAGCTTGCTGAAAAATATGATCAGAGTTGGCGACTACTCCTTGATGGACGCCCTATTGAGTTGCAGCGCTCATCCAGTGGTCTTCCAGTCTTTTCCGTTCCCCAGGCTGGTGAAGTAGCACTCTCACACGATGGAACACTGCGTCGGGCGCTGCTCTCGATCGAACTTATTACCTTGATATTTGCCCTTGTGATGGCCCTTCCTGCAGGCCGAAGGCGACGGGATATCGCACGGGATAGTGCACGTGATGAGGTCACCTCATGATGCTGAAAATTCGTGGACGAGAGAAGGCGATGCTTGCTGTGGCAATTATCGGAGTTGGCTTTGCTGCCTCCTACCTTATGCCACGAGCTGAGCGCTCGGTTGTTATTGAGAGCAAGTATCCGGCCCAAGCATGTCCTGTCTTTGCTAGCGCTGGATCAACAACAGCTTCACTGCCAACTTCACAACTGCAGGTTCGATATGTCGATGGCAGGAGCACATCCTTTAAGAGCACGAGGTATTCACAGATTGCGCTCACTAAGAGCGCACTGCTCATCAATAGCAATCCAGGGAGTTCTTTGATCTTCTCCGCTCTCGCCTCTTCAGGAATTGCAGCAGCAGCCTGTAGTGCGGGGAGCCCAGATGAATGGTTTATCGGCGGATCAGGTGGCCTGACGAGTAAGGGGCAACTCCAACTCGTGAACTCTGGTTTGAGTGAATCGATCGTCGATATCTACCCATTCACTTCAAAGAGTTCTCTTGCTCAGATTTCAGTGAAGGTGAAGGCAAATTCTTCGGCAGTGATCGCACTAGATGCTTTGGCTCCCGGAGATGATTCGATGGCTCTTCATGTTGTGACCCGCACTGGTCGCATCTCTGCCTTCGTTCTTGATCAACGCGCTAAAGGGTTAAGCAAACTTGGTATGGATTATGTGAAGGCAAGTGGCGCTCCAGCAAAGGAGCTCTTTATTCCTGCCATCTACCCTCACACAAATTCCAAGAGCAGCATTCTCAATTCCTTGCGTTTACTTGTTCCCGGCACTCTTGATGCGACCGTTCACGTTCAAGTGATCTCGGGGGATAACACCTTCGTGCCAGTTGGCTTTGATTCGTTGCAGGTCGCGCATGGCTGCGCTCTCACGATCCCACTCACGAATCTGACCACCGCTTCCGCCTTCGGATTACAGATCACAGCCGATCAACCGATCCTTGCTGGCACCCTCACGACAGATGGCTCACAGGACTTCGCCTGGGCTGCCCCAGTCGACCCATTAGTGAACACTTCAATGAACTTCGCTGGGCAGGTGCCGGTGCTCACATTTATGGGTAAGTCGATCTCGGTGAAGGTCAGCGGCAACTATGTGACGGGCAAGAGATTCGCGCAGACGATCACAGGCACTGATTTTGCTACGTGGGCACCAAAAACTGGTATCACCTCTATTCATTTCCAGACCAACGGCGGAGCTGACTCACCAGTCTTTGCTGGCGCACTCTTCACATCTGGGGGGCTTACCACTCTGCCCATCGAACGTGGTGGACCCTTGGAGAACACGACCCTGCCCTTCAACGATGTTCACACTCTGACCCACTAGATTTAAAGTTATGAGAAGCAACCAATCTGTTCGGCGTGGACCTCGCGGTTGCTCACGTGCAAGCTGTCGCAAACCAGCAGTGAGAACACTGACCTATATCTATGCCGACTCATCTGCGATTCTTGGTGAACTCGCTACCTTCGCTGAGCCTCATGCTTATGACCTCTGCCTTGAACACTCTGACAAACTCACCGTCCCTCATGGTTGGACTGTGATTAAGGAAGAGTCTGCGAATGTAGAAGTTGGTCCAAACTCTGATGACATTATGGCGATTGCAGATGCAGTCCGTGAAGTGGGGGCGCTACGAGCTGCTGCCATTGAAGAACCAGTCATAGATTCACCGCTGAGCACGCAAGAGATCGGCCGCCGCGGTCATTTACGCGCAATCCCATCTAACTAACTATCTCTACCACCCTGCTTCCCGATAGATTAGAGCCATGTTCACAGCAGATGAGCTCGATGCCATCATTAAGGCCTATGACATTCGTGGCCTGGTCGATGGGCAAGTAACAGAAGATTTCGCCTTCGCACTTGGCTGCGCATATGCCAAGTTCTTAGAAGAAGAGCGTGAACCATCCACCGTTGTCATCGGTGAAGATATGCGCCCAAGTTCACCACTTCTTGCAACTGCCTTCGCTGATGGCATAACCTCACAAGGCTTTGATGTAATACGGATTGGCCTGGCATCGACAGATATGCTCTATTTCGCTGCAGGAAAGCTCAATCTTCCAGGCGCGATGTTTACCGCTAGCCACAACCCGGCGGAATACAACGGAATTAAGTTATGTAAAAGTGGTGCACGGCCCATTGGTAAAGAGTCGGGTCTGCTTCGCATACGTGAGCTCATTCTTCATGGCGTCCCAATGGCACTTCGTGCCCCTGGCGCATCTGAGGATCGACCAATGTTGGATGAATATGTTGATTTCCTACTCTCACTCTTTGATGCAGCCACTATCTCAGGATCGCGTCGACTGAAGGTAGTGATCGATGCTGGCAATGGCATGGCCGGCTTCACAGCACCTGCTGTCATGGCTCGTCTCAATGTTGATCTCACCTCGATGTATTTTGAGCTTGATGGAACATTTCCCAACCATGAAGCAAATCCCATTGAGGCTGCAAATCTCGTTGACCTTCAGAAAAAAGTTCGGTCGACAAAAGCTGACATTGGCCTAGCCTTTGATGGCGATGCCGATCGATGCTTTCTCGTTGATGAGAAGGGTGAGCTTGTTAATCCCTCCACTCTCACCGCTCTCATTGCCGTCCGGGAGTTAAAGCGCAAGCCCGGTTCCAAGATTATTTATAATTTGATCAGTTCAGCTGCAGTGCAGGAGATCGTTGAAGAACATGGTGGCACTGCAATTCGCTCCAGAGTCGGACATTCTTATATTAAGAAGATGATGGCTGATACTGGCGCGATATTTGG
>CAIJKC010000071.1 GCA_903821145.1 uncultured Actinomycetes bacterium
AGGAGTGCTCCCATGCCGGTGAGGTAGTAGAAGCGTGAACCAGAGACCTTTGCGCCGCGTTCAGTATCGATAGCTTTAAGGATCTTGCCGATCTCAACATGATCACGTGGCTCAAAGCCATCAGTGGTGAAATCACGTGGGGTTCCCACGTGTTCGATGATCGTGAAATCTGCTTCTCCACCAACGGGTGCATCGGGATCAATCAAATTATGGATCTGAAGCAAAATCGCTTGTGATTTCTCAGCGAGCTCACTGGCAGTTGCCTCTGCTGCCTTTACCTGGCCAGCAAGTGCCTTTGCCTCTTCAAGGATTGCACCCTTCTCATCACCCTTGGCTGCGGCAACGCTCTTGGATAAGAGGTTCTGCTGGGCACGAAGCGCCTCAAATGCTGTGAGAGCGGTACGGCGGGCATCATCTGCTGCAATCACTTGGTCGATCAGGGTTGGGTCTTCACCGCGAACCTTCTGGGATGCGCGTGCCGCTTCTGGATTATCGCGGATTACCTTGAGATCGATCACGGGTTCACTCTACCTAACTCTTGGGTAAGAGCCGAGGAAGCGAATATCTTCACAGATCGCGCGCAAGCCTTCTACTGCGGCTGCAACGGGTGCATCATTGATGTGGCCTTCAACATCCATAATGAAGTGATAGTGGCCGAGCTCGCGCCCAGTGGGGCGGCTCTGGATAAAGGTCAGGTTCACACCATTCTTAGCAAACTCAGTCAGGATCTCAAGGAGTGCTCCTGCATGATCGATATCAATATATGCGACAAGTGAGGTGCGATCATTTCCCGTTGGCCCAGGAAGAAGACCTGGAAGTTCAGCAACAACAAATCGTGTGATCGCGCCTTGGTTCTCACCAATGTCATCGGCAATAACTGTTCGACCATATTTTTCTGCTGCCCACTTCGCAGCGATTGCAGCATCGAAGTTCCCATCTGCAAGCGATTTTGCAGCGGCTGCAGTGGAGGGGGTGTCGATCATCTCTGCACCAGGAAGTTCACGGGCGATATAGGTGCGGCATTGTGATTCAGCGTGAGGGTGAGTGGCGATGCGTGTGATCTTCTGACCCACACGATCTGGCATCACCATTAAGGCAAAGGAGACGGGAAGTGTTGTCTCGGCAGTAATGACAAGTTGTGTTCCATTGGCGAGTTCATCGAGTGTGCGGGCGACGACACCTTCCACAGAATTTTCGATCGGGACCAAGGCTTTGCTGACAAGACCTGCGCGGACAGCATCAAGGGCGGCGGTCACATTTGCGAAGGGAATGAGCTCGTCGGCTTCGGTAGTGATCTGACGCAGGGCCGCTTCCGTAAATGTGCCTTCAGGTCCAAGATAGGCGTATCGGGTCGCTGGGCTGGTCACGAACTAAGGGTAACTTGTTAGGCTCAGGGCTCGTAATCCATATTTATTTATGCGCAAGGGAGCAGTGATGGTTCGATCATTTCGCGTACTTGCTGCAACCGACCGAGGCCTCGTTCGCGATGGCAATGAAGATGCTGGGCTAGTCTCACCGCGCTTAATCGCAGTCGCTGATGGCATGGGCGGCCATGCTGCCGGTGAAGTCGCATCCAAGATTGCTATCACCTCACTTGCAACACTGGGCAATGTTCTTGATCAATCTGCCGTGGATAGCGAATCTCGCGAAGATCTCTTACTTAATATTTGTTACTCCATCGATCAAGAAATCGTTGATCGCTCCCTTGAGAATCCAGCTCTTAGTGGCATGGGAACAACTCTCACTGCCCTGCACCTCACAGATGAAACAGTGGAGTTACTTCACGTGGGAGATTCTCGTGCCTATCGCTGGAATGGAAAAAAGCTTTCACAGTTAAGTGTTGATCACACTGTGATGCAAGAACTTATTGATCAAGGTCGTCTCACTCCTGAAGAGGTGCATGATCATCCACAACGTTCTCTTCTCACTCAAGCGCTCATGGGAGATTCTGGGATTGATCCCGTCTTGGTCTGTCTTGATGCAAAGAGCGGCGAACATTTCTTGTTATGCAGTGATGGCCTCACCTCTGTTCTCTCCGATTATGAGATCGAGCAGATCATTAAGAGAAGTGATGAGGCAGATCTGATCGCAGACCTCATCTCTGCCACAAAGGCAAAGGGTGCGCCAGATAACATCACTATTATCTGGGCAGAGGTTGTTGACGAAGCGCTCACGACAAGAGAGTTACTTGGGGCAGCAGATGAGTAAGGTTTTGGGTGCTCGTTACACCGTAGGTCCGATGATCGGAACAGGCGGTATGGCTGATGTCTACTCAGCCCATGATGATCGCCTTAATCGTGATGTGGCGATCAAGATCTTGCGCAGTGACCTCGCTCGTGATCCGGCATTTGTCGCTCGCTTCCGTAAAGAGGCCCTGGCTGCGGCAGGCCTCAATCACGCTGGAATCGTTGCTGTATATGACTCTGGTGAGGATGGCACTGATTCCTACATCGTGATGGAGTTAGTAAAGGGGAAGACCCTACGCGAGCTCTTGCAGCAAGGAGGCGTTGACACTGAAACTGCGCTCAGATTCACTGCAGGCATCCTTGATGCCCTCGAATATTCACACTCCAAAGGAATTATTCATCGCGATATTAAACCGGGAAATATCATGATCACAGATGCAGGTGAGATCAAGGTGATGGATTTTGGTATCGCCCGTGCTCTCGCCGACATCGGTGCAACGATGACAAATACCTGGAATGTCGTTGGTACCGCTCAATACCTCTCACCTGAACAAGCAACGGGTGAAACTGCTGATGCTCGAAGTGATATCTACTCCACTGGCTGTGTTCTCTACGAGATGCTCTCTGGCGAACCACCATTCACTGGGGACACTCCAGTCTCTATCGCCTTCCAACATGTCTCAGGTCAACTTATCCCACTCACAGAGCGCGCACCCGATGTTGATCAAGGCTTGGGAACGATCTGCTCAGTCGCACTCTCAAAAGATCCAGCGCACCGCTACCAGAGTGCTCACGCAATGCTCATAGATCTTAAGCGTGCCATGAAGGGTGAGCCGGTCACCACAAAGATTCGTCGCATTAAGCCACGTGGCAACAGAGTGATCTTCTCACTCTTTGCTTTCATCCTTATCGCCGCCTTAGCAGCCATCATTGGTGTGAGCCGTAGTGGCTCAGCAACAATCCAAGTGCCAAGTGTTGTCGGCCTTACCGAAGAACAAGCAAAGAATCTGCTCCATAACTTCACGATTAACTTCACTCAAGGTCCAGATGCAAGAATCCCTGTAGGTCGTGTTGCTAGTCAGATCCCACTTGCGACAACGAAGGTCCCATCTGGATCATCCATCTCGATTGTTATTTCTAGTGGCCCAGGCCAGACAACCGTTCCTGTTGATCTGATAGGCCAAGCTCTCGCTGATGCCCGTGATTCACTGCTTTCAGCTGGCTTATCTGTCAATCAGATTGTTCCGGTGGATTCTAATCAGAGCCCTGGAACTGTCTTGCAGGTGACCCCTTCTCCTGGAACTGCGTTAGCAGCAGGCAGTGGCGTCGTTCTCCAGATTGCAAGTGGCAGCGCTGTTGTTCCACTTGTTACCTCAGTAAGTGAAGTTGAAGCACAAACAGTCTTAACTCAAGCTGGCTTCTTATTTACTATCATCTATGCCTACGATGGAACGCAGGCGATCGGTAATGTTTTGGCTCAAGCACCTTCATCTGGTGCATCTCAACCGATTGGTTCCTCAGTAACGATTACTGTCAATAGACAGAATTAGGCGCGAACAACAACAGGTGTGAGATCTTCAGATCGCGCACGTGCTCCTGCATCGCCACATCGAACTAACCAATTGCCTAACATCTTATGGCCATGCTCTGTGAGAACAGATTCGGGGTGGAACTGCACACCAGATATCGGCAGGCTCTTATGTTCAAGAGACATCACAATTCCTGATTCGGTAGTACTTGTTACTTCAATCTCATCTGGCAACGTTGAAGGTTCGACTGCAAGTGAGTGATAACGCGTCACTGTGATCGGTGAAGGAATACTTGCCATGATGCCGTGGCTATTATGAGAGATGACAGAGGTCTTGCCATGCAAGAGCTCTGGTGCGCGTGAGACTGTGGCACCAAATGCTGTGGCGATTGCTTGGTGGCCAAGACAGACACCGAAGAGTGGAATCTGCTCGCGAGCGCAGTACTTCACCAACTCAATCGAGATACCGGCTGCCTCTGGCGTTCCAGGCCCGGGTGAGATTAAGACACCATCAAAATTCTTTGCATAGTCGACAGTGATCTCATCATTGCGAACGACGGTGCAGTCGGCACCGATCTGTCCCAAATATTGCACCAAGTTATAGACGAAAGAGTCGTAGTTATCGACGACAAGAATCTTTCGAGGCTGGGTCATTGGGGTACTCACCTGCTTATTCTTACTTATCTAGCCAGACCCGTGCGGTGGGATCCTGGCTCCGGGGGTCTGTTCATACGGGAGGGATGTAGTAACCTTTACCCATGCCTAAATCCAAGGTCCGCAAGAAGGTCAAAGAGCAGCACCATCACGATCAGGTCGTGGAGCAGGCAGAACATGCCCATCTCCTGAAGGAGTCCCCTTCCTGGCTTGCACCAACGATGGTCGCCGCCTTCCTCGCTGGGTTGATCTGGATCGTTATCTTCTACGTCTCAAGCACCAGCTACCCGATTCCTAAGATCGGTGCCTGGAATATGCTCATCGGCTTTGGCTTCATTGGGGCTGGATTCACGCTCGCCACCCGCTGGCACTAATTACACCGCTGTAACTCCTCCACACCTGTTGATATCTCTGTGGATTCCCCTTTCTCAAGGCACGGATTAGGCTGGTTCTCAGGAAACCCCCAGCCAGCAGGAGCACTGTATCGACCATGGCAACTACAACTCTGCAGACAAATCATGGCTCATCCACCACACAGGCAACCCAGCGGATTCTCGTTGTAGACGATGAATCCAGCATCTCCGAACTGATCGCAACCAGCCTCAAGTTTGTTGGCTTCGATGTTCGAACGGCGGCAACCGGTTCTGAAGCCCTCCGTATCGCTGAAGAGTTCAAACCCCATGCCCTTATTTTGGATGTCATGCTTCCTGACCAGAATGGTTTTGATGTCTGCCGTCAGCTTCGCCAAGATGGGCACTCAGTCGGTGTTCTCTTCCTGACAGCCAAAGATACTGTCGAAGATAAAATTGCTGGTCTTACCATCGGTGGCGACGACTATGTCACAAAGCCATTTAGTTTAGAAGAGCTTGTTGCACGTCTTCGTGCACTCCTGCGTCGCATTGGTGTGACTGAATCAGAGCTCGATGACGAGAAGGTTCGCTTTGCAGACCTTGAGCTGGACGAAGCAACGCATGAGGTAAGACGTGCAGGTAATTTAGTGGATCTCTCCCCTACTGAATTCACACTGCTTCGCTATCTCATGATCAATGCCGATCGTGTGGTGAGTAAGTCACAGATTCTCGATCATGTCTGGCAATATGATTTCCGAGGAGATGCCGGCATTGTTGAAACATATGTCTCCTATCTTCGTAAGAAAATCGATATCTATGAGCCACCACTGATCCACACAGTTCGTGGTGTTGGTTATCGCATGAGAATGCCTTCGGTTAAATAACCTCTGGGGTTATAACAAGACTATGCACTTATCTCGTTGGAGTCTGCGTAACCGGTTGCTTGTTTCGGTTTTAATCGTCTCAGCAATTGGTATCGCGGCCTCTGATTTTGGCGCTATTGAATCACTACGAAATTTCCTTGTTACCCAGCTTGATAATCAGTTAGTAACAATCTCGAGTGCAACACAAATTCAATTAGACCGCGCCGGCATTGAAAGTCAGGCGCAATCAACAGACGATACGCAATTTAGGCCGATCCGCCCACTTCGTGGCGTCCCAACAACAACAAGTGTCACCCTCCTAGACCCTACAGGTACCGTTATTGGCCAACTTGGTGGAGACCTTGCAGGAAGCCTGATTGGAACCTCTTTTCCCACCTTTACAACGACCAAGGTTGCTGCAACAAATGGTAAACCTTTCACTTTGCACGTTGGCCATGACTCTCACTACCGAGTGATTGCAACAGTGCTGCCATCACAGCAAGGCTCTGTTCTTGTTGCTGCCTCTCTCGATGGTGTCAATAAAACTCTCGCAGAGCTCTCCTTTCTCTTCTTCTTAATCTCACTGGCTGTCCTCCTTTTGATCGCTCTCTTGGCCCGCACCTTCATTCGTTTAAGTCTGAAGCCACTCGATGAAGTTGAAGGAACAGCTGCGGCGATCGCCGCTGGTGACCTCTCTGCTCGTCTTCCTGATGCTGGAACCAAGACAGAGGTTGGCAAGCTCGCCACTTCGCTTAACCGAATGCTCAGCCGGATTGAAGAGTCATTTGCCGTTCGCGTTGAGTCTGAGTCGAAACTGCGCAGATTCGTTGCTGATGCCTCCCACGAGCTTCGCACACCGCTCACTGCTATTCGAGGATTTGCAGAGTTGCATCGTCAGGGTGCTGTTACTGGTGAAGAGAAGACGAAGGAACTTATTGGTCGAATCGAGAAGGAGTCGATCCGTATGGGTTCACTCGTCGAGGATCTCTTGCTCTTAGCCCGAATGGATCAGAACCCAGAACTTATTCACGCTCCCATTAATCTCGATGACTTGATCAGAGAGGTTGTTGCCTCAGCGAGCGCAGCGGGCCCAGACCACACGATCACTGTGAATCTTCCTGCCGGAGATAATTACATCCTTGGTGACTCCACCCGTATTCATCAAGCTCTTGCAAATCTGCTTGCTAATGCCCGTACTCACACACCTAATGGAACGCCAGTCACAGTCACTGTTGAACATTTGGAAAATGAGGTCGCAATAACGGTTGCAGATCAGGGTCCTGGCCTTTCGGATGAGGACCAAGCGAAGATCTTTGAGCGCTTCTACCGCGCCGACACCTCTCGCGCCCGTACTAAGGGTGAGGGTTCAGGGCTTGG
>CAIJKC010000072.1 GCA_903821145.1 uncultured Actinomycetes bacterium
CAACTCAGGTTCAAGGTGTAGTAAATGCAATGTATGACACTATGGCTTGGATCGATGCGCACACTCCAACGGAGATCGCAAAGGCAATGCCGGCTGATTACTATGCAGGTGTTGGACTTGATACATACGTCTCAGCTCTTGCAGATGAGAAGGTTATGTACAACCCAGGAATCCGTATGCCAGTAGGAGCTGCTCTTGGAGTTCTCCGCGCTGAGCAGAAGGGTCGCATTGATTACGGAGTCTGGACTGCATCTAAGGTTGCAAGCGTGAACCTCGATGCAACCTTCACTAACTCCTTTGCCCAGACCGCTGTGGCACAGGTGAAGGCATTCCACCTCAAGGCAAAGACAAAAGTTGGCCAGAGCTAATTAGTTAGCTCTAATCGAGGGTCAAAGAAGAAGGCCCCCGCCGTTTATTCGGTGGGGGCCTTCTTTATGCCCTTTCACGCCCAGATCCCGCGTGTCGCTCCTTGCTCCAGATGCTGTTCGAACAGATGTTCGGTAGACTACTTATGCCCAGCCCGAGCGGTTCCACAGTTCCGCGTCGCACAGTGCGTCGCCGTCAGTGGTCTTCCGTACCTTCGGGACCGTACAGACGCCACACCTGTTAGTGAGTGAGAGCTCCTGATGAGTGAAGGTTTGAGTAGTAAGAAAGGTATAAAAATGGCTTCAGATAAATCTGAAAGCAAGACGGAAAAGCAATTATCCGAACGCGGTAAAGCCCTTGATACAGCCCTCGCCCAAATTGAGCGTCAGTTCGGTAAGGGGTCCATCATGAAGATGGGAGATCGCACAGCGGTCCCTATGCAAGTTATTCCAACCGGTTCTATCGCACTCGATATCGCCCTTGGAATTGGTGGACTACCACGTGGTCGTATCGTTGAAATTTATGGACCTGAATCATCAGGTAAGACAACAGTTGCACTTCATGCAATTGCTAATGCTCAGAAGGCCGGCGGAATCGCAGCCTTCATCGATGCAGAGCATGCACTCGATCCAGAGTATGCACGCAAGCTCGGCGTAGATATCGATGCACTCCTGGTTTCACAACCTGATACTGGTGAGCAAGCACTTGAGATTATGGATATGTTGGTTCGCTCTGGCGCACTCGATATCGTCGTCGTTGACTCCGTTGCAGCACTTGTTCCTCGCGCAGAAATTGAAGGCGAGATGGGTGACTCACATATGGGTCTACAGGCTCGTTTGATGTCACAAGCACTTCGTAAGATCACTGGTGCACTCCACCAATCAAATACGACTGCGATTTTCATCAATCAGCTCCGCGACAAGATCGGTGTCTTCTTCGGAACACCTGAGACAACTACTGGTGGAAAGGCGCTGAAGTTCTATGCCTCTATCCGCCTTGATGTTCGTCGTATCGAAACCCTTAAGGATGGCCAAGATGCGGTCGGTAACCGTACTCGCGTCAAGGTTGTGAAGAACAAGATGGCTCCACCTTTCAAGCAGGCAGAGTTCGACATCATCTACGGAACTGGTATCTCACGTGAAGGATCGCTGATCGATCTTGGCGTTGAAGTCGGCGTCGTGAAGAAGGCTGGCGCTTGGTATACCTATGGCCCTGATCAACTTGGACAAGGCAAGGAGAATGCTCGCGCCTTCCTCCTCGACAATCCAGATCTTGCCAATGATATTGAGCAGCAGATCCGCGATCACTACGTACCAGTTGCCATCGATCCAGCACTCGTTGCTGCCGTCGATGAGGCAACAGCTGAGGTCGAGTTCTAAGAGTTGAAATCTGTGAAGGATGATTCACCTCATACCTACTCCGATGCGATGGATATGGCGCTGCACGCGCTTGCCCCTCGCGCTCGGAGTAGGGCTGAGCTCCATACCCACCTCCTCTCTCGAGGGGTTGATGAGATAAATGCGGCAGGTGTCTTAGATTCGCTGGAACTTCAGGGGCTGCTCAATGATCTGGAATTTGCCAAGCTCTGGGCGCAGTCTCGCCAACGCCAGAAGAAGTTAAGTAAGCGCGTCATCTCATCAGAGCTTCGCCAGAAGGGCGTTGCCCAGGACATCATTGATGAAGTCCTCAGCGCTGTCGATGATGAAGATGAGTACGCCATGGCCTTTGCTCTGGCTGAGAAGAAGTACCGGGCATCATCACACCTAGCCGATGATGTCATCTATCGCAGAATCTCCTCACTCCTTGCTCGTAAGGGATTTGGCCACCAGTTGATGGCTCGGATCATGAATCAACTACGATTGGGTGATGAGCAGTTCTAGTCCGTTAATCGTTATCAGTGGCGCAACTGCCACAGGTAAGAGCGATCTTGCTATCGCACTGGCTCACGAACTCAAAGGTGAGATCATCAATGCCGACTCGATGCAGCTCTATCGAGGGATGGATATTGGAACAGCGAAGTTATCACCAGATGAGCGTGCAGGGATCGCACACCATCTCCTCGATGTTGCACCTGTTACCCAAGATGTGACCGTTGCGTGGTATCAAGAACAGGCTCGTGCAAAGGTCGATGAACTTCGAGCAAAGAATATTCCAGTCATCGTTGTCGGCGGTACTGGCCTCTACATCAAAGCACTCCTTGATGATCTCAACTTTCCCGATACTGACCCCATTGTTCGCCAGCGCATCACCGATGAAGCTGAGATTGCCGGCAATGAGGCGACCCATGCCAAGCTCGCACTCTTAGATCCAGCAGCAGCACTTGCTATCCCGGCAGAGAATATTCGCCGTGTAATCCGCGCCCTTGAAGTCATTGAATTAACCGGAGAGCCCTACACATCCAGCCTGCCTCGTCAGGACTCCACCAGATACCCAGATGCGATGCAGATTGGCCTTGCGATGAATCGTGATGAGTTAGGTGATCGCATCAATATGCGTGTGGATCGGATGTGGGAGCAAGGGTTGGTTGATGAGGTGGAAGAGTTGATCAATCAAGGGCTTCTCGAGGGCAGAACTGCTCAGGCAGCCATTGGTTACTCCCAGATTATCTCGATGAAGCATGGGTTGATCTCAGAGGATGAGGCGAAGGAGGAGACCAAGCGCGCCACACGCCACTACGCCAGGCGCCAAGAGACCTGGTTCTCCCGCGATGGACGAATCACCTGGTTATCTGCCGATTCAAGTACCTCAGCGCGCAAGGAAGTTGCCTTAGCAACTATTATTCAAAGATGATCGCAACTTACGGACATGGGACTGAGAATGACTTCGTCCTGCTCTTTGATCCAGAGGATGCGCACGAATTAACGCCAGAACAGGTAATCCGCATCTGTGATCGCGAGAGTGGTATCGGGGCAGATGGCACAATCCGCATCATCAAACGCGATGGTAAGTGGTTCATGGATTACCGCAACAGTGATGGCTCATTGGCTGAGATGTGTGGAAATGGCATTCGGGTCATGGCGCGCTATCTCGTAGAACGTGGCCACCAGGGCGAAGGAATCTTTGCGATCAATACCCGTGCTGGGATGAAATATTTAGCTGTGCCGGCTGTGGAGGACATTGCCGTCAATATGGGTGGTGTTCAAGAAATCTATGGTGAGATCACAGTGACCGTGGGAGAGAAGAGCTGGACTGGACATAACATCAACGTGGGCAACCCACATGCTGTTGTCTTTGTCGATGATCTAGCAGATGCTGGAGATCTCAAGAGCGCTCCACTCGTTGAGCCAGCAGATGAGTATCCAGAGGGTGTCAACGTCGAATTTGTGAAGTTTTTGGAGAATGGCGAACTGGCCATGCGAGTGCATGAGCGCGGCTCGGGGGAGACCCGAAGTTGTGGCACGGGAATCTGCGCCGTAGCACTGGCTGCAACGATTCATACCAAGAAGCGCTTACCTGCCCATTGGGTCATCAATCCGCCAGGGGGACGCCTCACCGTAGATATCGATCCCCATAGCAACGCTACGCTCACCGGCCCTGCTCTTCTGATCGCAGACCACGACATAAGCAAGTACCTTTAAGGCAATGAGTCGCGACCAAGAACCTCTTGATATTGATATCGATCAACTCCTGCGCGAATCTGCTCAAGTTGCGGCAGAGTTTGATGAGAGCGAAGGATCGGCCGAGTATGCCGAGAGCCAACAACAAGATCTTCAAGACCGCCAGGCGCTTCGACGAGTCCATGGACTCTCCACCGAATTACAGGATGTTAATGATGCTGAGTATCGCCAGCTCCGATTAGAGAAAGTGGTGCTCGTCGGTGTCTGGACTGAAGGCTCAGTGCACGATGCCGAGAACTCGCTCAAAGAGCTTCGGGCGCTAGCAGAGACTGCCGGCTCACAAGTGATGGATGGTTTGATTCAGCGACGCGATCGCCCAGATCCATCAACCTTTATCGGCTCAGGCAAAGTAGTCGAACTTCGTCAGGCAGTTGTTGCAACCGGCGCTGACACGGTGGTCTGTGATGGTGAGCTCTCACCTGCGCAGCTGCGCTCGCTTGAATCTAAAGTCAAAGTAAAGGTAATTGATCGCACTGCGCTGATCTTGGATATCTTCGCCCAGCATGCCAAGTCTCGTGAAGGTAAGGCGCAGGTAGAACTTGCTCAGATGACCTACCTCCTCCCACGACTTCGCGGTTGGGGTGATTCACTCTCACGTCAGGCTGGTGGTATCGGCGGACGTGGACCTGGTGAGACCAAGATTGAGACAGATCGTCGTCGTATCAATGACAAGATGGCGAAGATTCGTAAAGAGATTAAAGAGATGAAGGTCGCTCGCGATACCAAGCGACAAGAGCGCACACGGTTTAATATTCCATCCGTTGCGATCGCTGGCTATACCAATGCCGGTAAGTCATCGTTGATGAATCGATTGACTAATGCTGGCGTCTTGGTAGAGAACGCACTCTTTGCCACCCTTGATCCAACGACTCGTCAGACCAAGACTCCTGATGGTCGCATCTATACCCTCTCTGACACTGTCGGCTTTGTTCGCCACCTCCCGCACCAACTCGTTGAAGCCTTTAAATCAACGCTCGAAGAGGTTGCAGCAGCAGATCTCATTGTCCATGTCATCGATGGCTCACACCCTGATCCGATGGAGCAGATTCGCGCCGTGCGCAAAGTCATCAATGAAGTTGGCGGGGGAGATATCCCAGAGATTATTGCGATCAATAAAGCCGATATTGCGGCTCCTGAAGTGATGATGCAGCTGCTACGCGCTGAGCCAAACAGTTTTGCCTTCTCCGCTCGCACTGGCTTTGGTCTAGATACCCTGCTGAAGGCGATTGAAACGAATTTGCCACGGCCGCGGGTTGAAGTGCGGACAACGATCCCCTTTAATCGTGGTGATCTTGTCTCTGCGATTCATGATCGCGGTGAGATCATGAGCGAGGAGTACTCCGAGCACGGAACAACAATTCATGCAATGGTCGATGGATCACTTGCCGAGAAGCTTGCTGCACTGAACTAGGACTAGCTATGTCATCTTTCATCACACTCTCTGCAGATAACTTCGATGAGACAGTGGATGCTGCGACCGCACTGATCAATGCCGGCGGTATTGCCGTCGTTGCTGCAGAACATGGCTATCTCTATGTTGCCAATGCCTTTGATCATGAGGCAGTGCGACAGATACATATCCTTCGCGGGGATGCCAAAGGCACCGCCTCACAAGTCATGATTGGGTCAGCCGATGTCCTACCTGGCTTAGCGATTGATTTTGATGACGAGCTCAAGGCGCTGGCGAATGAATTTTGGCCAGGATTACTCTCTCTTCACGTGATGGGCAACGCTGCACTGACCTGGGATCTTGGGGATAGTGGAGAGCTCTCCGAGTTTGCAGTGCGAGTGCCAGCGAAAGATTTTCTTCGAGCCCTTGCTGCAAAGACTGGGCCACTTGCAGCAGCCAGTGCTGCTATCGCAGGCACTGGACCATCACATGAGATTCAATACGTGCCAGCCCACGAATCCAGCATTGCCATATATATTGATGAGGGCGCACTGCCGCCAGGCCCGGCATCCTCTGTTGTGCACCGCCAGATTCTGGGAAAGCCCGGCGGCCTTGAGCTAATTCGTCTGGGAGCAATCTCAGGTGAGAGGCTGCAGGCAGTGGTGCCCACGCTCACATTAATCGCGCCAGTCGATCCCAGCGTCAACTAGGCTTATCGCATGACCGAAACTTTCTATGGCCCAGATTTCAACCAGCTGACCGCTCAGGATCCAGATATTGCAGCACTTCTGCTGACAGAGCTGGCTCGTCAACGCGAGAACCTGCAATTGATTGCCTCTGAGAACTTCACTTCACCTGCAGTTCTTGCTGCCATGGGATCAACGCTCTCGAATAAGTATGCAGAGGGTTACCCAGGCCGGCGTTATTACGGCGGCTGCGAAGAGGTCGATAAGGTCGAGACGATCGGTATTGAGCGAGCAAAGGCGCTCTTTGGCGCAGAACATGCAAACCTGCAGCCCCATTCAGGTGCCAGCGCAAATGTCGCTGTCTATAAGGCATTTACCAACCCAGGCGATACCGTCCTTGCGATGTCACTGCCTCATGGTGGCCATCTCACCCACGGCGCCAAGGTCAACTTCTCTGGCAAGTGGTACAACATCGTCTCCTATGGTGTTCGCCAAGATAATGAATTGATCGATTATGACGAGCTACGTGATCTCGCTATTGCAAATAAACCAAAGATGATCTGCAGTGGAGCAACTGCTTACCCAAGTCTGATTGATTTTGAGAAGGTGCGCGCAATCTGTGATGAAGTTGGCGCGATTATGTGGGTAGATGCTGCTCACTTCATCGGTCTTGTTGCAGGTAAGGCGATCCCATCACCTGTTCCCTATGCAGACGTTGTCTCCTTCACGACTCATAAAGTCTTGCGCGGTCCACGCGGTGGCATGATCTTGAGCAAGGCAGAGCATGCGAAGGCTTTGGATAGCGCCGTCTTCCCAGGAATGCAGGGCGGACCGATTATGAGCGCAGTTGCTGGCAAGGCTGTTGCACTGAAAGAGTGCGCAACACCTGAGTACCAGGCGTACGCAAAGAACGTTATTACCAATGCCAAGGCACTTGCTGCTGGACTTGAAGAAGAGGGGATGCGCGCTGTCTCTGGTGGAACGCAGACACACCTTGCACTCATTGATATTCGCAGCACCGGTATCAGCGGTAAAATTGCTGATGAGCGTTGCGGTCTTGCTGGAATCACCTTGAATAAGAATGCCATTCCCTATGATCCAGAAGGTGCAGGAACGACGAGCGGAATCCGTGTTGGTTCACCTGCAACAACGACTCAAGGAATGGGTGTTGCGCAGATGAGAGAGATCTCATCCCTCATCGCGCGTGCCATCAAAGATGGTGACGATGCAGGTAAGGCAGCTGCTATCCGTGCAGATGTTCATGCCCTCACCGCTCAATTCCCGGTCTACCCACGCTCTTAACGGCGGGCCTTCATGCGCGAATATCTTCTGACGCTGCTCCTGGCAGCGATGATCACCTTCCTTCTGACGCCACTGGTGCGCACGCTTGCGATGCGATCGGGTGCGTATGTGGGAATCCGTGATCGAGATATTCATACAGCAATAACCCCACGTTGGGGTGGGGTAGCGATGTGGGCAGCGATGTCGCTCACCTTCTTGATTGTTAATCATCTGCCACTTGTTGGCCAATCATTTGGCCGCGAAGCACGAGGAATATTCCTTGCCGGCACATTCATCATGGTCCTTGGCATGCTCGATGATCGCTTCGATTTAGATTCCATCACCAAGTTCGCTGGGCAAGCACTCGCTGCAGGAATACTTCTCTTGCACGGTGTGCAAATTCTCTGGCTGCCGATCAATGGCATTCTGACTCTTCCCGCAAATATTGGTCAGCTACTCACCGTTCTCTTTGTGATGACCGTGATCAACGCGGTGAACTTCATCGATGGTCTAGATGGTCTGGCTACCGGAGTTGTTGCGATCTGCGCAATGGCCTTCTTTGCATTCTCCTACGTTCTCGCTGTGGTCAATGGCTTCTCTCGCGCCGGTGCACCCTCCCTCATTACTGCGGTTGTCATTGGCATGTGTCTTGGTTTCTTGCCTCACAACTTCCATCCAGCGCGGATTTTTATGGGCGATTCAGGCGCGATGCTTCTAGGACTCTTACTCGCTGCCTCTGCGATCACACTCACCGGTCAGATTGATGTGAATGCAATCTCTGACTCGAGTTCACGTTCTGCCTACCTGCCACTCCTGCTTCCCTTTACAATTCTTGCAATCCCATTACTTGATCTCTTGATGGCAATTGTTCGCAGACTTCGTGCTGGTCGATCACCGTTTGCTTCAGATCGTGAGCACCTGCATCACAGACTTCTCGATCGTGGGAATTCACATAGGCGCACTACCTTCATCCTCTACCTATGGTCGGCAACCTTTGCCTTCTCCACTGTGATTGCTGCCTTTGAGCCACTCTGGATCGCCCTCCTCGTTGCAATCGCCATCGCATCAATCTCACTCGTTCTCATCCTTGATACCCTGCGAAAGTCAGGGTCGGTCACCCCGAATTCGGAGCTAAGCAATGTCTAATTTGAGTGCTCATTCAGCCAGCGCTTCCAGTGAAGAGCAGATGTGGCGCGGAGCGCTCCTTCCTGCCCTCCTCGTTGCCGCACTCTGTGTTGCAGGGTCGATCGCCCTTCGCAAAGGCCCTGGGGCCTGGGGCTCCCTGCTTGCTAGCCTGACGGTCGTGCTCTTCTTCTCGGTCCACCTAGGAATCAGCGCCATCTCCAAGAACCTGGATCCAATCGCCACCATGGCCCTGGCCATGTTCTCCTACTTCGCAAAGGTGATGGTCATGGGAGCCTTCCTGCTCATTGTGACCAAGTTCAGCTCCCCAGCCACCGTCAATCGGGCGGCATTTGCCGTCACAGCCCTGGCGATCACCGCAGCCTGGCTGGCGGGGGAGATCCGTGCATTTATGAAGCTCAAGCTCGGGCTACCATTGCCCCTCCAGAAGGATAAGTAAGGTTAAGTAGGACGAACAGAAGGAGCCACCATGGCATCGAATGAAGAGGGCGCACTCTGGTCAATCTTGGGTTACCTGATCTCAGGCCTGCTTATTTGGGGTGGAATTGGCTATGGCCTCGATCATTGGATCAACCCTCACCACCATTGGTTCTTGCTCACCGGCTGCTTGCTCGGCATGGGAGCCTCGATCTACCTCGTCTGGCTGCGCTTCGGTCGGGAGTAGCCGGGGGTTGGTTTTAGCCGCAAAGATCACCGTAAAGATCACCGTAAAGATCACAATGTCGTACCCGCTTTGAGTTTTGGTTTTTGCTGGGCTGCTAATAGGGTTACGCCGTCTTCCCATAAGAATTAAGGTTCGTCAGAGCGCAAGAAATATAAGGGAGCATCTGTGTTCGTGTCAGCTGTACCTGGGCCAGGGTTTGTCCCGCCAAGCACTAACGACTTCAATCTGCCTCCCGTTTTTGGCAATAGCGCCTTCACAACAAAACCAATCTTGCTCGTCTTCTTGAGCGTAATCCTCATCTCCATCTTCTTCATTGCAGCAGCCCGTAAGGCAGCGATCGTGCCCGGCAAGCTCCAATTTGTAGGAGAGTCGGTCTACGCATTTGTGCGCAAGGACCTTGCTGAAGAGATCATCGGACATGGCTTCCTTCAATTTGTTCCATTCCTCTTCACACTCTTTACCTTTGTTCTCGTAAATAACATCTTTGGAATCATTCCATTCCTGCAATTCCCGGCGATGTCACACGTTGCCTTCCCTTATGTACTCGCAGGATTTTCTTACTTCATCTTCCATACCATCGGAATTAAGAAGCAAGGCCTTGGTAAGTATCTGAAGGGGATCGCCTTCCTTCCAGGTGTTCCAAAGTTTGCATACATCTTGCTCACCCCAATTGAGATCGCAACCTATTTCTTGATTCGTCCAGTGACGCTCTCACTGCGTCTCTTTGCCAATATGTTCGCCGGTCACTTGCTCTTGCTCGTCTTCATCGGCGGCGGCAACTACATGCTCCATGACAATCATCTCTTCATGAAGATCCTCTCGCCCTTCTCCTTTGGATTTGGTATTGCGATGACCTTCTTCGAATTTATGGTGCAGTGCCTCCAGGCCTACATCATCACCCTCCTCTCTGCCCTCTTCATTGCAGGCGCATTGGTGGATGAGCACTAACTCACTTTCCCTACCCCTTATGAGCAACTGCTCATAAGTAAAAACGAACGAAAGGCAACAAAGATGAAAGGCACACTCAACCTGGTCGGTTATGGCCTATCTGCAATCGGACCCGCAATCGCTACTGGCTTAATCTTCGCCGCATATATCAACGGTGTTGCACGTCAGCCTGAAGCGCGTTCAGTCCTGCAGCCAATTGCATTCCTCGGCTTCGCTCTTGCTGAAGCTTTGGCGCTATTCGGCCTCGTCCTCGCATTCGTCCTCTAATACCCACTAATAAGCAACGTTAGATAGGAATAAGAGATGCATTCTCGTTTTGTGGCTGAAGCGGCGCAGAGCCCACTCCTTCCAAAACCAGCTGAGCTGATCGTTGGCGCAATCGCCTTCGGACTTCTCTTCTTGGTTCTTCGTAAGTTCGTCACGCCAATGTTTGAAAAGGCATTCGCGGCGCGTACTGAGGCGATCCAGGGTGGAATCGAAAAGGCAGAGCGCGCGCAGCTTGAAGCAGCAAGGGCACTTGAGTCATATACAGCTCAACTTGCAGATGCTCGCGGAGAAGCGGCGAAGATTCGTGAAGAAGCTCGCGTACAAGGTGCTGCGATCATCGAAGATCTTCGCGCACAAGCCCAAGAGGAGGCTGCACGTATCTCTGCAGCAGCCCACAGTTCCATCGAAGCAGAACGTGAGAAGGCAATCTCCTCACTGCGTGCTGAAGTGGGAACTCTGGCCGTTGATCTTGCATCCAAGATCGTCGGAGAAGCACTTGAAGACCAGGTACGACAATCTCGTATTGTCGATCGCTTCTTAGAAGATCTGGAGAAGAGTAAGTAATGATCGTTCTCGGTGGTAGTAGTCGCCAAGCACTTGTGGCGCTTCGTGGTGCACTCGATGAGCAGCTCAAGGGCTCCTCATCATCTGAGTGCACTGCGCTATCAACCGACCTCTTTAAGGCGCTGAGTGCAATCGGCTCATCCGTTGGATTACGTCGAGCTCTCACAGATCCAGCTCGCGACCATGCATCAAAGACCGCTCTTATTCATGATCTCTTTGGAAAAGAGATCGGCGCGAAGGCAGTCTCACTACTCGTGACTGCCGCTTCATACCGCTGGTCACCTTCATCGGAGATCGCATCTGCCGTCGAGCAGATTGCCGTGGAGGCAGAAGCGACTGCAGCAAATGCTGATAGCTCACTCGACCGCGTGGAAGAAGAACTCTTCCTCTTCTCACGTCTGCTTGTTACCCATAATGACCTTCGCTTGGCGCTCAATGATCGCGCTGATTCAACCGATCGTAAGCGCGCACTCATCGATTCCATCTTCGCACCAAAGGCGAGCCCATCAACTGTGCGCCTGCTTGAGGCCCTCGTTGGCGGCACCCGTGGCCGCAGCATCGAAGCCTCACTCTCAGCCTTTGCTCACGCAGTATCTGCTCGCCGTAATCGCCTCGTTGCGATCGTGCGTAGCGTCATCGCTCTTACCCCGGCCCAGTCCGAGAAGCTCGCTGCTTCCCTGACCAAGCAGGTTGGACAGCCCGTTCACATCAATACCGAGATCGACCCATCAGTTCTTGGCGGAATTGAAGTTCGCTTCGCCGACGAGATCATCGATGGCACGATCAGTAACCGTTTGGCAGAAGCGAGCAGAGCGCTCGCAGTTTAAATATAGATTTCGATACTCGACCAAGAAGAGTATCGACTAGCTAGAGAGACAGAGGGAATACATCATGGCGGAGCTAACAATTCGTCCCGAAGAGATTCGCGACGCACTTGCAAAGCACGTTGCTTCTTATAACCCAGGAGCTGCTGCACGAGATGAGATCGGCACAGTAACCGAGGCAGGCGACGGCATCGCTCGTGTTGAAGGGCTACCTTCCACGATGACCAATGAGCTGTTGAAGTTTGAGAACGGAACGTTGGGTCTGGCACTCAACCTCGACGTTCGTGAGATCGGTGTCGTTATCTTGGGCGAATTCACCGGTATCGAAGAAGGAACAACTGTCCGCCGCACTGGAGAAATTCTCTCTGTTCCAGTGGGCGATGCATTCTTGGGTCGCGTCGTCGACGCACTTGGCCGACCAATCGATGGCAAGGGTGAGATCAAAGCTGAGACCACTCGTGCACTTGAAGTTCAGGCGCCATCAGTAGTTCAGCGCCAACCTGTGAAAGAGCCAATGCAGACTGGTATCAAGGCGATCGATGCGATGACTGCTATCGGCCGCGGCCAGCGTCAGCTCATCATTGGTGACCGTCAGACCGGTAAGACTGCCATTGCGATCGATACCATCATCAACCAGCGCGATAACTGGAAGAGTGGCGATCCTAAGAAGCAGGTTAAATGTATTTATGTTGCTATTGGTCAGAAGGGTTCAACGATTGCCTCTGTTAAGGGCGCACTCGAAGCAGCTGGCGCAATGGAGTACACAACGATCGTTGCAGCACCTGCCTCTGATCCAGCAGGCTTCAAGTACCTCGCTCCATACACTGGCTCATCAATCGGCCAGCACTGGATGTATAACGGCCAACATGTATTGATTATCTTTGATGATCTCTCAAAGCAGGCTGAGGCATATCGCTCAGTCTCCTTGCTCCTTCGTCGTCCACCAGGTCGTGAGGCTTACCCAGGCGATGTCTTCTACTTGCACTCACGTCTGCTCGAGCGTTGCGCAAAGCTCTCTGATGAGCTCGGTGGCGGTTCAATGACTGGCTTGCCAATCATTGAGACTAAGGGAAATGACGTCTCTGCGTTTATTCCAACAAACGTTATCTCGATTACTGACGGCCAGTGCTTCCTTGAGACTGACCTGTTCAACGCTGGCGTTCGCCCAGCGATCAACGTAGGTATCTCAGTATCTCGCGTTGGTGGTTCTGCTCAGACGAAGGCGATCAAGAAGATCGCAGGACGCTTGCGTCTTGATCTTGCTCAGTACCGTGAACTCGAAGCATTCGCAGCATTCGGTTCTGACCTTGATGCTGCATCAAAGGCACAACTTGAGCGCGGAGCTCGCATGGTTGAGCTCTTGAAGCAGGGTCAATACTCACCTTATTCAGTCGAGCGTCAAGCAGCGTCAATCTGGGCTGGAACAACAGGCAAGATGGATTCCATTCCAGTTGCTGATATCCGTCGCTTTGAAACTGAGTTCCTTGATTTCATCGCACGTGAGCGCGCTTCGATCTTTGAAGTGATCTCATCGACTCGCGAACTCTCCGATGACACAGTCTCAGCTCTTGAAGAAGCAATCACAACCTTCAAGACTCAGTTCCAGTCCTCAGAGGTGAAGTAGTAACTCATGGGTGCCCAACTACGCGTCTATCGCCGCCGAATGCGTTCGGTAAAGGCGACGAAGAAGATCACGAAGGCAATGGAGCTTATCTCTGCCTCTCGTATCATCAAGGCGCAACAACGTGTAAACGCTTCTTCGCCATATGCGAATGAGCTCACACAGGCAGTCACTGCGGTTGCAACCTTCTCCAAGGTCGATCACCCGTTGACCACAGCGTCAGAGTCACCACGTCGAGCGGCAGTATTGATTATCGCTGCTGACCGCGGAATGGCTGGAGCATATTCAAATGCCGCGATCAAAGAGGGCGATCTTGCGATCGCATCCCTGAAAGATCGTGGGATTACCGCAGATGCCTACCTCGTCGGTCGCAAGGCTGTGAACTATTACAAGTTCCGTAACCGCGCGATTGCCGGCTCATGGACCGGTTTCTCGGATAACCCACAATTTACCCATGCGCGTGAAGTTTCAGCGGCGCTCATCACAGCATTCCTTGCAGAGGCTGAGTCAGCAGATGAACTTCACATCATCTACACCCAGTTCAAATCGATGATCACGCAGACACCAGTCACCAACCAGGTTCTGCCACTTCAGACCGAAGCTGCCCCAGAGGGCCTGCTTCCACAATATGAATTCGAGCCAGATGCATCTGAGGTGCTTAATGCACTGCTTCCTCGCTATGTCGAAGCTCGAGTCTTTAATGCGATGTTGCAATCAGCGGCCTCCGAGCATGCAGCTCGTCGTCGTGCAATGAAGTCAGCGACTGATAACGCTGATGAGCTCATCAAGTCACTAACCCGATTGGCCAACGCGGCTCGTCAGGCAGAAATTACTCAAGAGATCAGTGAAATTGTTGGCGGCGCAGATGCGCTTGCCTCAGCTAGCGCAGGGAGCGAATAATGACATCAGCTACAGCAACCAAGAACGGCCGCGTTGCTCGCGTAATCGGACCAGTTGTGGACATTGAGTTCCCATCTGATGCGATGCCAGCGATCTTCAACGCCCTCCATGTTGAGGTCGAGCTCTCGGGTACTACCCGTACGCTGACTCTGGAAGTTGCCCAGCACATCGGCGATAACCTCGTCCGTGCGATCTCGATGCAGCCAACTGACGGCATGGTCCGCGGTGCAGCTGTTGTCGATACCGGCGCTCCAATCTCAGTCCCAGTCGGTGATGTCACAAAGGGTCACGTCTTCAACACTCTTGGTGAGTCACTCGATGTTCCAACATCATCACTAGATATTAAAGAGCGTTGGCCAATCCATCGCACAGCTCCAGCCTTTGATCAGCTCGAGTCAAAGACTGAGATGTTTGAAACAGGTATCAAGGTTATTGACCTCCTCACACCTTATGTAAAGGGTGGAAAGATCGGCCTCTTTGGTGGCGCCGGTGTTGGTAAGACCGTTCTGATTCAGGAGATGATCTATCGCGTAGCTGAGAACTTTGGTGGCGTATCTGTATTCGCCGGTGTTGGTGAGCGTACCCGTGAAGGTAACGATCTCTTCCTAGAAATGACAGAGACTGGCGTTATCAATAAGACTGCACTGGTCTTCGGTCAGATGGATGAGCCACCTGGGACGCGTCTTCGCGTAGCTCTCTCAGCCCTCACTATGGCTGAGTACTTCCGTGACGTTCAGAACCAAGATGTATTGCTCTTCATCGATAATATCTTCCGCTTTACTCAGGCAGGTTCTGAGGTATCAACACTTCTTGGCCGTATGCCATCTGCTGTGGGATACCAGCCAACACTTGCTGATGAGATGGGCCAATTGCAGGAGCGCATTACCTCAACACGTGGTCACTCGATTACATCGATGCAGGCGATCTATGTCCCTGCTGATGACATCACCGACCCAGCTCCACATACAACCTTCGCCCACTTGGATGCGACAACTGTGTTGTCTCGTCCGATCTCAGAGCTTGGTATCTACCCAGCGGTGGATCCACTCGACTCAACTTCACGTATCTTGGATCCACGCTATATCGGCGAGCATCACTTCCGTGTTGCGAACCGCATCAAGCAGATCTTGCAGCGTTACAAGGATCTCCAGGACATCATTGCAATCTTGGGTATCGATGAACTCTCTGAAGAAGACCGTATCTTGGTAGGACGTGCTCGTCGTATCCAGCGCTTCCTCTCACAGAACACCTTCGTTGCGAAGGTCTTCACAGGTATCGATGGTTCATTTGTTCCACTTAAGGACACCATCGAAGCCTTCGAAGCACTTGCTGATGGAAAGTATGACCATGTTCCAGAGCAGGCATTCTTCATGTGTGGTGGACTCGACGATGTTGAGCGCCGCGCTGCAGAGCTTGCTGCATCGGTTAAGGCATAACTCGTGGCCTCTGCCAATCTCACCGTTGAAGTTGTTTCGCCCGAAAAGCGCGTCTGGTCGGGCGAGGCAACGATGGTTTCAGCACGCACCCTCGAAGGTGACATTGGAATCTTGCCTGACCACGCCCCACTCCTTGGCGTCTTGGTCGATGGCACAGTCTCAATCAAGGCAAGTGATGGCTCGACTCATGATTTCCAGATGAGTGGCGGGTTTATCTCAGTATCAAAAAATCGCGTATCAGTATTAGGGGAGAGCGCTTAACTTAAGCTCTTACGAGGTTCTACCTCTTCGCTGGGATCCTCACGCGCAAGGTAAAGCCTTTATCTACTTCGCTCTCAATCTCTTTCACGCCATCTAAGATCGAACACCAAACATCGATGATGACAGAACCTGTGCCAGGCTTTGGATTGTATGCGCCTGGTCCATTATCGGAAATCTCCAGAAGATATGTGTCCGAGTCTGACTTTTGAATACAAATTTTTACCTTTGAGGCGGGCCCGTGGGTAATGGCATTGATGATGCCTTGTTCGACGATGCGATAGATACCAAGAGTGAGTTCTTCATCGCACTCTTTCACATCGACATCAATGAGGATCTGATACTCGACGCGTGATTGATATTGCTCGCAGAATGTTTCGATTGCGCCTTTCAGTCCTTCTGCCTCTAGGTTTGGCGTGAGGGTCTGTGAGACCAGTTTGAGATCGATAGCGCGGATCTTCTCTAACCGTGAGATTGCTGGACTCAGTGATTCTTGAACCTCGCC
>CAIJKC010000073.1 GCA_903821145.1 uncultured Actinomycetes bacterium
CGTGAGGTATTTGGCAACGATATTGCGGGAAGAAAATTTACCTACGTCGGCGATGGCAACAACATGGCGCATGCATGGCTTGCGATGGGTGCAATTCTTGGTGCACACGTTGTCGTCTCAACACCCACTGGTAAGTGGGCTCCTGATCACGAGGCAATCGCCACGGCGCGAAAGATTGCTGAAACCACGGGTGCAAGAATTGAAGTGGATCACGATCCTGAGAACGCCGCCAAAGGTTCCTCTGTTCTCTATACCGACGTCTGGATGTCGATGGGTGATGCGGAGAGTGAGCGGAAAGAGAAGCTTGCTGCGCTTGCTCCTTACCAAGTAAATGAACACCTCATGGGACTGGCAGAAAAAGATGCGATCTTCATGCATTGCCTTCCTGCTCACCGTGGTGAAGAAGTGACAGCCGGGGTCATTGATGGTGCCACCTCTCATATCTGGCGTGAGGCATTCCATCGCCGCACCACGATCCAGTCGATTATGTATCACTTGGTACGCGGTGAATTAACGGGTCGGGGCTAATTCCCAGCATTTTACGGCTGACAAATCCCCCCTCTGCAGATAGCGTATGCAAATGCGAGTAGCTGTTCCTAAAGAGAGCCGGTCCGGTGAGAAGCGCGTTGCGCTCGTGCCCGACATCATCAACAAACTAGCGAAGGCAGGACTCGAGGTCATTATTGAGTCTGGCGCCGGCGTGAGCGCTGAATTCTCCGATGCGCAGTTCACTGCGGCAGGTGCCACAGTCAAGAGTGGAAATGTCATCAGTGATGCTGATGTCATTGCTTCAGTACAACCACTCACTCCAGAGCAGATGAAATCTCTGAAGAAGGGTGCGATCACTATCTCCTTCCTCTCCCCCACCACTGCTGTTGATTCGATCGAAGCAGCCGCTGCGGCTGGGGTCTCATCGATCTCACTCGAGCTCGTTCCTCGAATCTCTCGCGCACAATCTATGGATGCCCTGACATCACAAGCGCTCTGCGCTGGCTACCGAGCAGCACTCGTTGGCGCCGAACTCTCTCCTCGCTTCTTCCCATTACTGATGACAGCGGCAGGAACTGTGACTCCGGCAAAGGTTGTCGTACTGGGTGCCGGCGTTGCTGGCCTTCAGGCGATTGCCACCGCAAAGCGACTTGGCGCAGTTGTGAGCGCATATGACGTACGCCCAGCTTCAGCTGATGAAGTGAAGTCCATGGGAGCAAAATTCATTACCTTAGAACTTGAAGCACTTGAAGGCGCTGGTGGCTATGCCCGCGAGATGACCGAAGATCGCGCAGCCAAGCAACGCGAACTTCTCACACCCTATATATCCGCTGCCGATGTATTGATTACGACCGCTGCCGTGCCTGGCCGTGCAGCACCACGCCTGGTGACTGCCGAGATGATTGCGACGATGTCGCCGGGCTCAGTTGTGGTTGACCTTGCTGCAGAGACTGGCGGAAATGTCGAAGGAACTAAGCCTGGTGAAATTGTGACAACCGCTAATGGCGTACGGATGTGGGGCGGAAAAGATGTTCCAAGTCAGCTCCCCGTCCACGCATCAATGCTCTTCTCCCGAAACGTCGTAAATCTGCTGCTTTTGATGACCAAGAGCGTTGATGGCAAACCCACCGGTGATGTCATCCCTGACTTCTCCGATGAGATCATCGATGCTGCAACCCTCACATTTAACGGCGCACGCCGCACACCAGAAGGAGCGAAGAAATGAGCAATGGCCTAGCACTTCTCTCAATCTTCGTCCTCGCAGTCTTTGTTGGCTTTGAAGTGGTGGCAAAGGTCTCGACCACCCTTCATACACCCCTCATGTCCGGTGCTAATGCGATTCACGGCATCATCCTGGTTGGTGCAATTGAGGTCGCAAGCAATGCCACGAGCAATTTGCCGACCGTTCTCTCCATCCTGGCCATCGTTCTTGCAACAATCAATATGGTCGGAGGCTTTGTTGTGACCGACCGCATGCTCGAAATGTTTAAAGGCAAGAAGAAGGAGGTGAAGTAAGTGAACAGTAATCTTTATGGCTTACTTGGCCTCGTTGCAGCTGTCTGCTTCATCTTGGCTCTCAAAGGTCTCTCTTCACCAAAGTCTGCTCGTCGTGGAAATATCATTGGTGCAATCGGCGCAACGCTTGGAACGATCCTCGTTTTCTGGGCACCTGGTGGTCACCACAAGAACTTGATCCCAATCTTGGGTGCGATTGCATTTGGAGTTCTCGTTGGCGTTCCTGCAGCACGCAGAATCCAAATGACCCAGATGCCACAATTAGTTGCGCTCTTCAACGGCGTTGGTGGCGGAGCTGCAGCACTGGTTTCAACTGTCGAATATCTTCGTCTTGGAAAAGGCGCGACAAGTGCTGAAATCATCGCAACGGTCTTCACCGTAGTTGTCGGTTGTGTTTCATTCTCTGGTTCCATCATCACATTCCTCAAGCTCCAAGAGATTATGACCACGCGTCCTGTGGTCTTTCCTGGGGGACGATTTGTTATCGCCGGCACCCTGGCAGCTCTGCTGGGAAGCGCTGGTTGGGTCATCAACTCTGGTGGAACTAAGCCCCTTGTGATCATGGGCGCACTCGCCTTGGCCTTTGGTGTGCTCTTCGTATTGCCTGTTGGTGGCGCGGATGTACCTATCGTTATCTCTCTCTTAAATGCCTTTACTGGTCTCACGGTTGCAGCCAGTGGTTATGTACTCCAAGCCACTCTCCTCATCGTTGCCGGAACGCTTGTTGGTGCATCGGGAACGATCCTGACGCGCTTGATGGCTGCAGCAATGGGCCGCTCACTCTTTGGCACACTCTTTGGTGCCTTCACTGCCAAGCCGCAAGAAAGTTCTGGAGCAGCCGAGGTTCGATCAGTGAAGTCTGGCTCAGCAGATGATGTTGCCATTCTTCTTAACTACGCCCAACGCGTGGTGATCGTCCCAGGCTTTGGTCTTGCAGTTGCTCAGGCTCAACACACCGTTCGTGAATTAGCAGACTTGCTTGCGAGCAAAGGTGTTGATGTTGCCTACGGAATCCATCCTGTGGCCGGGCGTATGCCAGGACATATGAATGTGCTCCTTGCCGAAGCGAACGTTCCTTACGAACAGCTTGTTGAAATGGAGGAGGTCAATCCAACCTTCCCTCAGACTGATGTTGTTCTCGTTGTCGGTGCCAATGACGTTGTGAACCCTGCCGCAAAGACAACACCTGGCTGCCCAATCTATGGAATGCCAATCTTGGATGTCGCGCAAGCTGGGAACGTCATCTTCCTTAAGCGTTCAATGCGCCCAGGATTTGCTGGAATTGAGAATGAACTTCTCTATGATCCAAAGACAACTTTGCTCTTTGGTGATGCCAAGGACTCACTGACAAAGGTGGTCTCAGCCCTTAAAGCGCTTTAAGTTTTAGAGCTTGCCGCGCACGATCTGAATTGGCCACGCAACTTCTTGGCCAAGGACGGAAGCGGCATGTAAAGGCCACCGTGGGTTACGTAAGAACTCACGAGCCATCATCACTGCATCTGCCTTACCCGATGACACAATCTCTTCAGCCTGCGCTGGATCAGTGATCATTCCCACCGCTGAAGTCATTGCGGCACCGGCCTTCTTGATCGCATCAGCAAAGTGCACCTGATAGCCAGGCCCTACGGTGATAGTGGCCTTTGAGACGTTTCCACCACTTGAGACATCGATGAGGTCAACGCCGAGGGCTGTGAGCTCGGCAGAGAGTTTCACGCTCTCCTCTATCGTCCAGCCGCCCTCAGTCCAATCCGATGCTGAGATGCGGATGAAGAGAGGCATATCGGCAGGAATAGATGCACGAACCTCGGCCGTTACTTCTTTCAAGAATCGCGTACGATTTTCATAGGAGCCGCCATATTCGTCGGTGCGAGTATTTGAAAGTGGCGAGTAGAACTCGTGAAGCAAGTATCCATGCGCTGCATGAATTTCAACAAGATCAAAACCTGCTGCCACGGCGCGCTGTGCCGCGCGACCAAATGAGGTGACAAGAGATTTCACTTCTTCTGTCTGGAGCGCACGTGGTTCTGGGTAACCTGGAAATGCAATCGCCGATGGTGCAACGGCTTGCCACCCACCCTCTTCGGGTGTTGCCATCGTATGGTCAGCACCTGGAAGAGTTGTTCCAGCCTTTCGACCAGCATGAGCTAGTTGAATACCAATCTTCACACCTTGTGTGTGAGCAAAGTGAGTGATGCGCGCCCATGCCTTCACTTGTTCATCGTTATAGAGACCAGGGCATCCAATGGAGATACGACCTTCAGCGACCACACCTGTTGCTTCTGCAACGATCAGACCAGTGCCACCCGTTGCAAAAGAACCCAGGTGAGCCATATGCCAATCTCCGACAACGCCATTAACAGCCGAGTACTGACACATCGGGCTTACCCAAATGCGATTTGCAAAGGTAGTTCCGCGCAAGGTGAGTGGATCAAAGAGATGCGGCATTATTTTTCCGTCATTCCATCTGGGGTATTGTGAACATTTTTGATATCGCCGCCAAGCTTGGCTCCCTCGCCGCTGCGGTTCATTGGTTTTTTCTCCTGCACGTGATCTGCGGGAACAGTGCCCAAGAGTCCCTTCTGGAAGTCCTCAAATGCCTGCAAGACCTCTGCCTTGGTATTCATGACAAAGGGACCCATCCAGGCAACGCTTTCACGGATTGGTTCACCACCAAGAATCAAAATATCCATCTGAGGGCTTCGTGACTCTTGAACGCTATCTGCTTGAATGACAAGTGTGTCGCCATCCACCATCACCGCGAGTTGGCCCATCTGAACAGGTTGGCGATTTTCACCAACAGTTCCCTTGCCGTTGAGTGTGTAAACGAGAGCGTTGTAATCAGGGCGCCATGGCAGGCGCAACTGTGCTCCAGGAGCGATCGTTGCGTGCACGAGTGTGATGGGAGTCTGTGTGGAGCCTGGTCCCTTATGGCCATCTACTTCACCTGCAATAACGCGGATGAGTGAGCCGCCATCTGGGCTGGTGAGGAGTGCAACATCTGCGGCACGTAGATCTTGATAGGCAGGTGGTGACCACTTCTTTGCTGCTGGCAGATTTACCCAGAGCTGGAAACCATGAAAGAGTCCGCCAGACATCACCAGGTGTTCAGGTGGAGTTTCAATATGCAAAATTCCGGCTCCAGCAGTCATCCACTGGGTATCACCATCGGTGATCGTTCCACCGCCGCCGTGATTATCACGGTGATCGAAGATGCCATCAATGATGTAGGTGACTGTTTCAAAGCCACGATGTGGGTGCCATGGTGTTCCCTTGGGTTCACCGGGTGCGTACTCCACTTCGCCCATCTGATCTAGATGGATAAAGGGATCAAGGTCAGCAAGATCTACTCCTGCAAATGCGCGTCGTACTGGGAAGCCTTCACCTTCAAAACCTTGAGGCGCTGTGGTCACAGATTTGACTCTGCGCACGCGTGAGGTGGGATTGGCAATCACACGTGGGAGGACGGTGAGATCACTGACGGTTACAGCAGGCATCACATCACTTCTTTCATAATTAGTTGAATCTTTAACTACTTTACGAATCATAGAACGCTGGCAGCCTCTTCGCTATTCCAGCCACTCGGCAGCCACACGGCAGCCACACGGCAGCCACATTCACCCGCTCATTCACCCGTATTTCATGGCGAATCTCTTCCCAATGAGCCATCAATGGGCATACCCTTCAAATCTAGTGAAGGAGGAATCGTGCAGAGTCTGGCCGTTACCGCCGTTGTGATTCTCTTGCTTGCCATTCTTGGTGGCCCCGCCACCTTCCTGCTTTCGCGCAGTGTTCCTCGGGGTAGATCTCTCTTCATCATTCATCGCATCTTCACAACACTTTTGGGATTCTCTGCAGCGATGATGGGATTTAGCTTAATGATCGCCCATGTTTCCATAATTGTCAGAGTGCTGGGTCTTGTGGGCATGCTCTCGAGTGGGATTGGCTTGGTACGCCTCTATCGGCGCAAGAGCCATCGATAGGCTGGCGTGCAGGTAAATAAGTACAACGTGGAGGTGCCGGGAATCGAACCCGGGTCCTCTAGTACTGACATAAAGCTTCTACGGGCGTAGTGCGCTAATCGTCTTCTCAGCCCTGACTCTCACGCGCACATGTAGTCAACGAACTCATTTAGGGTTTGTTTTCCCCGCTCACATCCCTAACGCTGTGAGTAGGTGAGCTCTCTAGCGACGCTAGGTTCCGTGACGAGAGCGCGCACGGGCTAACGGATCACTTTCGCTTATGCAGCGAGAGTTAGATCAGCGGCAGTTGTACTGGCGCTTATAGTTTTGTCACGGTTTTTGGTTAACGAGATCATCCGGACTTCCTCGGCCCGCTTCCTTTATCCCAACAGCTAAAGTCGAGACCGTTCACCCCCGTGGTTAGACGGAAATAAGAAAGCAAAAAAGTAAAGCACTATTCCCTATGTAATTATTATGGATTGCAGATTGCTCTGAAATCGGCGACGATTCCCAAACATTTAATCAAGTCGCCGATCGCCCCACGTATGAGGTGAGGTGAAGGTGAAGATCAATACATCAGATGGTGCGTCGCTTAGGTACAGTGTAAAGATTGGAAGGCTCTTAGAGCAACTCCCCAGCCTGAACTACTGCGTGTGATCAATCCTTGCCAGAGGTCCTTCGCGAGAGCTCGCGCGTAACTTCACGGTTTGCCTGCTTCTCCATCAAAGCTTGACGCTTATCGTGTGCCTTCTTACCTTTAGCCAACGCAATCTCAACCTTCGCTCTACCATCCTTGAAGTAGAGCGATAACGGAACAATTGTGAGGCCGCCTTGTTTGAGAATGGCGCCCAACTTATGAAGCTCTTTTGCGTGCATAAGAAGTTTACGATCACGACGAGGCATGTGGTTAGTCCAAGAGCCTACGTTATATTCAGGAATGTGCACGCCGCTAAGCCAGAGTTCGCCATTGTTCATCATGGCAAAACCATCAACTAAGGATGCGCGCCCAGCGCGCAGAGATTTCACCTCAGTCCCAGTAAGAACAAGTCCTGCTTCGAAGATCTCTTCGATGAAATAGTCATGGCGCGCGGCTTTATTCTGCGCGATTAACTTCTTGCCAACTTCCTTAACCATCTCACCTCGATCCCTCGTGCGTTTTGAACCCACGTGTGTGGTTCACATAAGAGAAGGGTACTCGCAGGCAGGCTGCCGTTTAAACCTTGAGGTGCTTGCGCAGGGTGAAGAATGAGGCTGCCGCTGAAAGGAGTAAGCCAAC
>CAIJKC010000074.1 GCA_903821145.1 uncultured Actinomycetes bacterium
CGAACGACAGATTTTGGCGATGATAAAGATCGCGTGATGATCAAATCAGATGGCTCTTTTGCCTACTTTGCTTCGGATTCGGCCTATTACATCTCCAAGCGTGAACGTGGCTTTGATCTCTTGATCTACATGCTCGGCGCAGATCATCATGGTTATGTGAACCGCCTCAAAGCTCTTGCATCATGTGCTGGAGATGATCCTACGAAGAATATTGATATTTTGATTGGCCAGTTAGTAAAGATCCTTGAAAATGGTGAAGAGCTTAAATTGTCTAAGCGCGCCGGCACGATTATCACTCTTGAAGAGCTCATTGAAAAAGTTGGCGTCGATGCTGCTCGATATACCTTGATCCGTTATCCAGTGGACACACCTATGGTGATGGATGTTGATGTCCTGCGCAGTCGCACTAATGAGAATCCCGTGTACTACGTTCAGTATGCCCACGCCCGTATTTGTGGGGTACTGCGTAACGCAAGCGATCTTGGGATCGCCTTTGGGGTCGAACAGATCCATCCAGAATTGTTGGTCCATGAACGAGAGCGTGAATTGATTGGGGCACTGGGAGAATTCCCTCGAGTGGTCGCTGGCGCTGCGGAACTTCGCGAGCCCCATCGCGTTGCCCGTTATGTGGAAGAGCTGGCTGGTATCTACCATCGCTTCTACGCAGATTGCCGCGTCTTACCGCTGGGGGATGAGCCAGCCTCAGAACTTCATTCGGCGCGCGCGACTCTCTGTAAATCCACTGCGCAGGTGATCGCTAATTCGTTAGCCTTACTCGGAGTCAGCGCACCGGAGAAGATGTAGATGAAACTTTCAGAGCCATATTCAGGCAACGCCAGCTTCGATGGCGAGCTCTCGATTGCTGGCGTCAAAGCTAGCTCTCTCGCCAAAGAGTTTGGCACACCACTTTTTGTTATTGATGAGGCAGATTTCTATGCACGCGCTCTCGCCTGGCGAGATGCACTGAATAAGCATTTTGGAGAAGAGGCTGGGACTGTCTATTACGCTGGCAAGGCCTTCCTCAATAAGGAAGTTGCGCGCTGGATCAAGAGCATTGGCATCGGTCTAGATGCGTGCAGTGGTGGCGAACTCGCTGTCGCATCATCCGTAGATTTCCCAGTTGAGCAGATTGAACTGCATGGAAATAATAAGTCTGAAGCAGAAATTGAAAGTGCAATCAAGGCAGGCGTTGGCACAATCGTGATGGATTCCTTCCATGAGATCGAACGAGTAGCGGCAATTGCAGCGCAGCAGAAGAAGATCCAAAAGGTCTACCTGCGCATCACCTCAGGTGTTGAAGCACATACACATGAATTTATTTCAACCGCCCATGAGGATCAAAAGTTTGGTTTTTCAATTGCCAGTGGTGCGGCCTGGAAAGCAATCGAGGCTACGCTCACCCATCCCTCTCTTAATCTCACAGGAATTCATTCTCATATCGGTTCACAGATTTTCATTCATGATGGCTTCGAGGCAGCCGCAACCCGTCTCATCGGACTGCTTGCTAAATTTCACGATCACTTTGATATGCAGTTACCTGAATTGGATCTCGGAGGTGGCTATGGAATTGCTTACCTTCCAGGTGAGAGCGCCGTTGTTCCAGATGAGGTACTTGGAGCGATCGCTGCAGTTGTGAAGTCAGAATGCGCAAAGCACGGATTACGTGTACCAAAGATTTCCATCGAACCTGGACGACATATTGTCGGACCAACGACAACGACCATCTATGAAGTGGGAACGACGAAGAGCGTCGAACTCGATGGGGGAGAGAGCCGCCGCTATATCTCCATTGATGGTGGCATGAGCGACAATATTCGCCCATCTCTCTATGGCGCCAAGTACACCGCTCTGCTGGCAAATCGACTTTCCGATTCAGCGACGGTTGACTCCAGAATTGTTGGAAAGCATTGCGAAACCGGTGACATCGTTATTCGAGAGATCGATCTTCCAGGGGATATCGCACCTGGCGATCTCATCGCGGTTCCGGCCACAGGGGCCTATGGCCGATCAATGGCGAGCAATTACAACCATATTCCCCGCCCTGCTGTAGTCGCGGTCCGAGATGGCTCGGCACGCTTGATTACTAGGCGCGAGAGTATTAACGATCTTCTGGCTTTGGATATCTGAGATACTTCTCCCATAGTGATTTCGGCGAATCCTCGCCAAATCCTCGATCTCGATCTTACGTAGGAGTTGATCTCGTGGCAGGCCGTACCTTGATTGGTAAGACCCTTAACGTTGGAATGCTGGGCTGTGGCAATGTTGGCGCTGAAGTTGCTCGCCTGCTTGTGGCTAATGCCTCGGACTTGGCATCTCGCGCCGGTGTTCCACTCATTCTCACAAAGATTGCCGTCCGTGATCTATCCATTGATCGCCCCGGAATCCCACAAGAGCTCTTCACCACAGATAGCTATTCGATCGTCAACGACCCAGCGATCGATCTTGTCATTGAAGTGATGGGTGGTATCGAGCCTGCTCATGCGCTGATCCTTAAGGCGATGAAAAATGGCAAAGCGGTTGTCACTGCGAACAAGGCTCTCCTTGCCCATCACGGAGCAGAACTCTTCCACGCCTCCGATGAAGCCGATGTTGATTTCTATTATGAAGCGGCAGTTGCAGGAGCAATTCCAATCTTGCGACCACTTGCTGAATCACTCGTGGGTGACCACGTTGAGCGCGTGATGGGAATTATTAACGGAACAACAAACTTTATTCTCACAAAGATGCACGAGCATCCAGGTTTTTCATTTGCTGATGCACTGAAAGAAGCACAAGAGCTCGGTTACGCCGAAGCTGATCCAACAGCTGACATAGAAGGTTTTGACGCGGCTGCGAAGGCCGCTATTTTGGCAGGGCTCTCATTCCACTCTGTAGTCACTGATGCTGATGTGTATCGTGAAGGAATTACCAAGATCACGGCTGAAGATGTGGCAGTTGTGCAGGATATGGGATTTGTTATCAAACTCCTTGCAATCGCTGAGGCTAATGAGGCTCACGGTTCACGGGAAGAGACCATCACTGTTCGAGTTCACCCCACTGCAATTCCAAAGACACACCCGCTCGCATCAGTGCGTGAGGCTTTTAACGCAGTCTTCGTCCAATGTGAATCAGCAGGAGAATTGATGTTCTACGGTCGTGGCGCAGGTGGTGCTCCCACAGCGTCAGCCATCTTGGGCGATTTGGTAGCCGTTGCTCGAAATCGCAATGAAGGCAGTCTCGGGCCTACCGAAACAGATTATGCAGATCTGGATATTGCACCGATTGGTGTTGCACGCACGAGATACTTGATTCGAGTGCATGTGACTGATCGACCAGGTGTTCTTGCCGCTGTTGCACAAACTTTTGCTGCAAATGCAGTCTCCATTATGACTGTTCGCCAGAGTGGTGCCGCCAATAATGCCGAGCTCACTGTGATGACTCACATCGCCGCCGAATCTGATCTGGCTAATACCGTGAAAGACCTTGAGAAGCTCGATGTGGTCTCAGATGTTGTGAGCGTCATTCGCGTCGAGGGCATCCGCTAATGTCACTTTTTGGAAAGAAGAGAGTCGGAGCGCATCAGTGGCGTGGTGTTATCGATGAGTACCGTGACCGCCTTCCTGTGTCAGCAAAGACACCGGTTGTCTCACTGCGAGAAGGTGGAACTCCACTTGTCGCAGCATGTGTTCTCTCTGAGATGCTGGGCAATGAGATTTGGCTAAAAGCAGAGGGTGCAAACCCCACTGGATCTTTTAAAGATCGCGGAATGACGATGGCGATCTCCAAGGCCGCCGAAGATGGCGCGAAGGCTGTTATCTGCGCATCGACCGGAAATACATCGGCATCGGCCGCCGCCTATGCAACGAAGGCGGGAATGATTCCTGTTGTCCTTATCCCACAGGGAAAGATTGCGATGGGCAAGTTAGCTCAAGCTATCGCGCATGGCTCTCGTTTAATCCAAGTGGATGGCAACTTTGACGATTGTCTCAACCTAGCTCGTGAGCTATCGCAAGAGTATCCAGTCGCCCTCGTTAATTCTGTGAATCCATTCCGCATTGAAGGTCAGAAGACCGCAGCCTTTGAAGTTGTAGATCTCCTCAATGATGCTCCTGATCTGCACGTGCTGCCCGTCGGCAATGCTGGAAATATCACGGCATATTGGAAGGGCTATAACGAGTATTACGCAGATAAAATGTCAACAAAGTTGCCACAGATGTGGGGCTTCCAAGCAGCAGGTGCTGCGCCTCTGGTCTTAGGTCATCCCGTCGCTAACCCAGATACGATCGCAACAGCGATCCGTATCGGTAATCCTGCTTCATGGGATCAGGCAATCGCAGCCCGAGATCACTCAGGTGGCTTAATTGACTCGGTGACTGATGAGCAGATTTTGGATGCGTACCGCCTTGTGGCTGCTCAAGAAGGTATCTTCGTTGAGCCATCATCGGCTGCCGGTATTGCAGGCCTATTCAAGAAGCAGAAAGAGGGAAGACTGCCCAAGGGGAAGAAGATCGTGATTACGGTGACGGGTAATGGGCTCAAAGATGTCGGCCATATCCTTGATCATGCTTCTGCTCCTATTGTTGTTCCTGTTGATCTCAAGGCAGCAGCCCAGGCTATGGGTCTCTAGGAGAAGGTGAGAAGACAATGACAACAACTCGACTCACATTCAAATCAAATCTTGCCCAGATCAGCGTTCCCGCAACATCTGCAAACCTTGGACCTGGCTTTGATTGCTTTGGCCTAGCCCTAGAAATGCGCGACCGTTACATTGCAAAGATTCTTGATGAAGCGATCTTTGATGTTGATGTGAGTGGTGAAGGGGCAGATGAAGTAAAGCTGGATAAAAATCATCTCGTCATTCGCTCCATGCTTCGGGGTTTTGAACATATGGGGCAGAAGCCTCGCGGAATTGCGCTGCGTGCTTTAAATGTCACACCACATAGTCGTGGTCTTGGATCAAGCGCCTCTGCCATTGTTGGTGGACTCGCGCTAGCGAAGTCGCTTGTGCACGGCGGGGAAGCGCTAATGAGCGATGATGAGATGATTGCGCTAGCAACAGAACTTGAAGGTCATCCCGATAATGTCGCGGCAGCTGTCCTTGGCGGTGCATCTATTGCCTGGCTTGAAAACGGAGTTGGTCGAGCAGTGAAGATCGCTGTGCACGAGAAGATCAAAGCTCTCGCATTTATTCCAGCTGCTGGAGTCTCAACAGCCAAGGCCCGCAAACTTCTTCCGGAGACAGTCGCTCACCTCGATGCTGCATCAAATGCTGGCAAGGCGGCGCTGCTCGTACACGCTCTCTCACATCGCCCGGACCTGCTCTTGAGCGCTACTGAGGATCGAATCCATCAGCAGTACCGTGGCAGCGTCATGGTGAAGAGCATTGAGCTCGTCGATCGTTTCCGTGCCGCTGGCGTGGCAGCAACAATCTCTGGCGCAGGTCCAACCGTGCTGGTGTTGCATACCGCTAGCGAGACTGAGGTCGAAGAGATGGTCCACGCGGCAGGCAGCTCCTTTAGCGCAAAGCACCTTGCCATCAGCCACCAGGGGTATCAACAGGCGTAGTTTTGGGCATATCAGGATGGATGTGCTACCTTTTGCAAGTCGTAAAGCCCGCCGGAAACACCTGAGGCGAAGAACGCTTACAAGACTCACCACAATCACAAACGCACGAACGATCTATCACCATATAAATATAGAGAAAATCTAAAACGAGAAGTTATCTCGAATGCGGATTCCCTCGGCCCGGCCGAAGAGTCCCGTTACTCATCACTTTAAGGAAAGTATGTCTTCAACAGATATCGATAGCACCGAGAAGTCCGCGAAAGCAAAAAAGGACTCCGGCGAACTATCCGCCATGACAGTTACCGAGCTCAAGAAGGTTGCAAGTGCCCTCGGAGTAGATGGTGCTGCAAAGCTTGGCAAGGGCGATCTTGTTCAATCAATCGCCGACCTACAAGCAGCAAATCGTGAAGCTGCAAAGCAAGAGCGCGAAGAGAAGCGACTAGCGCGCCAAGAGGCCCGTAATAAGAAGAATTCAGGTTCTGCCACCAAGGCACGTTCAGATGATGACTCAGAGGAGTCAGAGGACGATAGCGCCCCATCGCGTGCAAACAACGATGAGCAGAGCAACAGTGACCGCAGCGGCAACGATCGCGGCAACGATCGCGGCAATAATGATCGCAACGACCGTAGCGACCGGGGAAATAATGATCGTCGCGACCGCGGTGATAGAAATGACAGAAATGATCGTGGAGATCGCGGCCGTGGACGTGATCGCGACCGCAGTCGTTTCCGAGATCGCGGAGATCGCCCAGAGCGCGGGGAGCGCGGTGAACGTGAAATTCAGATCTCAGAAGATGATGTTCTTCTTCCAGTAGCGGGTCTGCTCGATATCCTGGATTCATATGCCTTTATTCGCACAACTGGCTACCTCGCTGGACCAAATGACGTCTACGTCTCACTTCAGCAAGTGCGCCGTTATGGCCTGCGCAAGGGTGATGTTATTACTGGTCAGGTTCGCCAACCTCATGAAGGTGAGCGCAAAGAGAAGTTCAATGCTCTTGCAAAGTTGGACACCGTTAACGGAACTGATCCTGAGGAGTCACGCAATCGCGTCGATTTCGCCAAGCTTGTTCCGCTCTACCCACAAGAGCGTCTACGCCTTGAAACCGAACCTGGCATTCTCACAACTCGCGTCATCGATCTCATCGCACCTATTGGTAAGGGTCAGCGTGGATTGATCGTTTCACCACCTAAGGCTGGTAAGACGATGGTGCTGCAAGCAATTGCCAACGCGATTACGACCAATAACCCTGAGTGTCATCTCATGGTTGTGCTCGTCGATGAGCGCCCTGAAGAAGTTACCGATATGCAGCGAAGCGTGAAGGGTGAAGTCATCGCTTCCACCTTCGACCGACCAGCAGATGATCACACCTCGGTTGCAGAACTTGCTATTGAACGCGCAAAGCGACTTGTTGAACTCGGACACGACGTTGTCGTACTCCTTGATTCGATTACTCGCCTTGGTCGCGCCTATAACATCTCCGCACCTGCCTCAGGTCGTATCCTCTCGGGCGGTGTTGATTCCGCAGCGCTCTATCCACCAAAGAAGTTCTTTGGAGCTGCTCGTAATATTGAAAATGGCGGTTCACTTACCATTCTTGCAACGGCGCTCGTTGAGACCGGTTCCAAGATGGATGAAGTGATCTTTGAAGAGTTCAAGGGCACCGGAAATATGGAGCTCAAGCTCGATCGTAAATTCGCCGATAAGCGCATCTTCCCTGCAGTTGATGTAGATGCCTCTGGTACTCGTAAAGAAGAGATTCTTATGGGAACTGAAGAGCTCAGCATTGTCTGGAAGCTTCGCCGCGTACTCCATGCCCTCGATAGCCAACAGGCACTCGAGCTCTTGCTCGACAAGATGAAGGGCACCAAGTCCAACGTTGAATTCTTGATGCAGATCCAGAAGACGACTGCCGACGGGGATAAGTAAGCCCAAGAATTTGAGCGTGATCAGCGGCCTAAAAACCGCTTTTTGCCTTAACCCAAGGTTTTAGTAGACTCACCCCATACCTACTGGTTCACCGGTACGCAAGCATCGGACCCAGCCACTTCCATATAAAGGATTACCTATGAAGCCAGAGATCCACCCAGAATATATCGAGACAACTGTTACATGCGGTTGCGGTGAAGTCTTCACCACCAAGTCCACTAAGGCCTCTGGTTCGATCTATGTTGAAGTTTGTTCCGTATGCCATCCGTTCTACACCGGCAAGCAACGTATCCTCGATACTGGCGGCCGTGTTGCAGCGTTCGAAAAGCGTTTCGGAAAGAAGTAGCTTTCTTCAAAGACCCCACTTCGCACCCATTGTGGTGCGTGGGGTCTTTTTTCTTGCCCAAAGGAATTGATAGCACTACCTGAACCAAAGTATTTCCCAGCACATCACAGTAAAGGAGAGCGAGATGGCCGAACGTTTTGGAACTATCCCTGCACTCCTTGCTGAATACGAAAATTTAGAGCGAGAACTTGCTGACCCAAGCATCCACTCAGACCAAGGAAAAGCACGCCAGCTCGGAAAGCGTTATGCCCAACTTGGACCAGTGATTGGTGGCTATCGCGCCTACAAATCTGCTGAAGATGATCTAGTAGCCGCTAGAGAACTCGCGGCAGATGATCCAGCATTTGCCGAAGAGATTCCTGCTTTGCAGGCCACTCTTGATGCAGCCGGGGAGAAGATGGAGGAGCTACTCCTTCCGCGTGATCCCAATGATGATCGCGATGTGATCCTTGAAATTAAAGCCGGTGTGGGCGGTGATGAATCGGCTCTCTTTGCTGGTGACCTACTGCGGATGTATCAACGCTATGCCGAAAAACATAATTGGAAGACTGAAATCATTGATTATGCCGAATCAGAGATGGGCGGCTACAAAGAAATTTCGATGGCAGTGAAGTCCAAGGGCGTTGCTGAAATTGGTCAATCTCCCTATGCGAAGTTGAAGTTTGAAGGCGGCGTCCATCGCGTTCAGCGCGTTCCAGAGACTGAATCTCAGGGAAGAATTCACACATCGGCTGCAGGAGTTCTTATTCTTGCTGAAGCAGACGAAGTTGACGTTGAAATCAGACAGCAGGATCTTCGAATCGACGTCTATCGCTCATCAGGCCCAGGCGGACAATCTGTGAATACGACGGACTCTGCAGTCCGTATCACCCACCTTCCCACTGGTGTTGTGGTCTCCTGTCAGAATGAAAAGTCACAGTTACAAAATAAGGATTCAGCGCTACGTATCTTGCGTGCTCGCTTACTTGCCCATGCTCAAGAGCAAGCTGATGCCGAAGCAATGGCTCAACGCAAATCCCAGGTGAAATCAGTGGATCGCTCCGAACGCATCCGCACCTATAACTTCCCGGAGAATCGACTCTCTGACCATCGCGTGAACTTTAAAGCTTCCAATCTTGATGCCGTCCTCAATGGCGAGTTAGATGCGGTCATCGATGCACTTCTTGAAGCTGACAAGGCCGAACGTCTGGCAACAGCGGGGGAGTAATGGCTGCCCAGGTTCGTGAACTTCTCATAGGCGGCAAGGAACGGTTAGCTGCCAGGAAGATTTCACCAGTTGATGCAGAGCTCTTGCTCGCTCACCTTCTCGGAGTCACTCGGATGCAATTGCACGCACAAACCGTGGAACTCGATCCCGATGAGTACCTGCGAATATCTCACGAGTATGCAGACCTCATCACCGAGCGGTTGAGTGGGCGTCCAACCCAATACATCATGGGTGAGGCACCATTTAGATATTTGAGTTTTGATGTGGGAGAAGGAGTGCTGATCCCGCGCCCAGAAACGGAATTGCTCGTGGATGAAGTCCTGCATCAACTCCATCGTTTCACCGATCCAGTCAGCGTGGTCGACTTAGGCTCTGGCAGCGGTGCAATCGCCATCTCCATTGTGAGTGAGACGGCAAGGAAGAGAGATATCAGAGTTGTCGCTGTTGAGAAGGATGCAAGCGCACTCGTCTGGCTTAATCAGAATATTTCAAAGTTTGATCTGCCAATTCGAGTCATTCATGCATCGGCTCATGAGGCATTAGAGGGAGTGAAGTGTGATGTTGTCGTTGCCAACCCTCCTTATGTCCCAACGATTCAAGAGTTACCAGAAGAGCTCAGACATGAACCAGCGACTGCACTCTTTGGTGGATCCATTGATGGCATGGCAATACCTTATGAATTTATCTCAGCAGCCGCACGCCTTCTCAAAGCCGGTGGGTTATTTGCGTGCGAACATAATGAAGTTCAAGGCTCAGCTTTTGCTGCGGCGCTAGAGGCAGATTTTGAAGCGATTGCCTTGCACCGAGACCTCAACGATCGTCCACGTTTCACAACAGCGATTCGTAAGTAGCCTGGCGGTTGCGCGATAGGGATTACCCCCATCAATGATTTATAGAATTCCCAGTAGCTGCGCGTAACGACGGCCCAAGAGAACTCGCAAATTCTGCTGCTCTGGCGCGGTTCTTACGCAATCGACTTTGATGGCTAGGCGTTTTATTGCTGATTCAACCCCTTTTTCGGAGAGTACGAGGACCTTGGCGATTTCTGCATTCGTATCGCCTTGAACGATTCTGATGAAGAGGCGAAGTTGATCACCAGAGAGACCAAGGCGAGAGAATAAATCACTTCCATCAGCGATCGAAACAGAGTCACACTCTTGTGAATTCGTGTGATCCCATTGCGTAATGCCTTCAACCAAGTCGGCACCACGTAAGAAACGTGATCCGGTTGGGAAATCTGATTGGTTAAGGCCTAAGAGTGCAAGGCTATGAAGGTTAGTCACAATGAGAGGAGGACGTTGTTCTGAAGTAAGTAATGAAAGTGCATGCACGATCTCTTTAAAATTATGCTTTGCAATATAAGCGATGACTTGTGACTGATCACCAAGAGAAAGAGAAAATGAGGGTAGTTCGTTCTGAGAGAAACTTTCAATATGAAGAGTGGTATCTTTGGATGAGATGAGAGAGATCAGACCTGCACTGTGAATGGAATCAAAACCAAGAAGTGCAATATGCGTAGGCGTCAGCGAAGATTGTTCCTCATTGATTATCGCTGTCTTCACAAGGTAACGCTAGACTCAATGAGATCAACATTCTCTCTGAATAGACTCTTTAGAGCTGTGATCAGAACAATAGAGGGCTAACCCTACAAATATTCTTTCGCGAGTTAATTGACGCTTCGAAGGACTGCGGTGACCTTTCCAAGAATCTCTGCAGTGTCTGCAGGGATTGGCGCAAAGTTTTCATTCGCTGGAAGAAGCCAGTAGTGGCCATCTTTTTTAGAGAAGGTCTTCACTGTTGCTTCACCATCGATCATCGCGGCAACGATCTCACCCTTCTCTGCGTTCTTCTGAGCTCGGATAACGACATAGTCGCCATCGCAGATTGCAGCGTCGATCATGGAGTCGCCTTTAACCTTCAACATAAAGAGTTCGCCCTGGCCAACAAATTCTTCCGGAAGGGTGAAGCGATCTTCCACGGTCTGCTCGGCGAGGATTGGGGAGCCAGCGGCGATTGTGCCAAGGAGGGGAATAGTCGTTCCCTTGGAGGGAGCGATCTGGTCATCAGGTGTGGAGACCTCGAGGGAGCGCGCATTGGTCGCTTTGCGCTTGATGTAGCCCTTCTTGGTGAGCTCTTCGAGCTGGTACTTGACCGAGGCAGGGGAGGCGAGACCGGCAGCCTCTCCAATCTCACGCATGCTGGGCGGGTAGCCCTGGGCGTCAACGGCCTCTTTGATGACCTTGAGGATCAACTGCTGGCGCTGGGTAAGGCCGTGAGGATCAACGGCCACGGCAGAGATAGGGGTAACTGAGCCTGATACAGGCGCGGATGCGGTCTTTTTAGCCATAGGAAAAGGGTACCCCGACTTCTGAGATTTGTCGAACATTTGTTCGTATTTTTCTTGCCTATGTCAGTGGGGTGGGGTATCTTTCTCATTAGAACAACTGTTCGAATCCCCTCGAACAGTGTTGTAACGGAAGTTGGTACCTGAGATGACACAGACAAAACTCACACGACGTGGTCGTAATGTCGTTCGCACTTTGACAGTGGGATCGCTATTGATAGTGATTGGCGCTGGTTTTAGCGCAGTCGGTAATGCTTCCGAGACCAAAGTTATCTCAACGCCAGCTACATCAGGGTATATCCGCGTCGTTGTTGCTCCAGGTGAATCTCTCTGGTCCGTCGCTGCAATGGTCGCGGGTAACCGGGATGTGAACTCCGTCGTTGATGAGATCCTTCAGGCAAATAACCTTCAATCAACTGATGTTGCAGTTGGGACCCGGCTCTTAGTCCCGACTCGATAACCACAGCCCTTTCACCAGCGAAGGGGGTCCCCACTCAAATACCCTCAACTTTGCCTATTCTCAGGTGAAACCTCTTCTGTTTTGATCCATGCGAGCGTAGCGTACTTTTCAGCGGCGCAAAGTTGCGCCCTTTAAGGAGCGGAAATGACAGATTATGTCTCACCAGGGCAACCTGGAAGCAAGGCAACTTTTAGAGCTCGCTACGATCACTGGATCGGTGGCGAATATGTCAAACCTTCATCAGGCAAGTACTTTGAAAATGTCACGCCTGTAACAGGAAAAGTATTCTGCGAAATTGCTCGAGGAAATGCAGCAGATATCGATAAGGCACTCGATGCCGCACATGCCGCAGCCAAGGGTTGGGGCAAGACCTCAGCCACTGCTCGCGCAATCATTCTCAACAAAATTGCAGATCGCATGGAGGAAAATCTCGAAGCGATCGCCGTTGCAGAAACATGGGATAACGGAAAACCTATTCGCGAAACGATCAACGCTGATATTCCACTTGCAATTGATCACTTCCGCTATTTCGCTGGCGCAATTCGTGCCCAAGAGGGATCACTCGGCGAGCTAGATGGCGACACAGTCGCCTACCACTTCCATGAGCCACTTGGCGTCGTTGGTCAGATCATTCCGTGGAACTTCCCAATTTTGATGGCAGTGTGGAAGTTAGCCCCAGCACTTGCTGCAGGTAACTGCGTCGTGCTTAAGCCAGCAGAGCAGACACCAGCATCAATATTGTTCTTGATGGAATTGATTGCCGACCTTCTTCCTGCGGGAGTAGTCAATGTTGTTAATGGATTCGGCATTGAAGCAGGGAAGCCATTGGCATCATCTCCTCGTATTGCAAAGATAGCTTTCACCGGTGAAACAACTACCGGGCGCCTCATCATGCAATATGCATCAGAGAACATCATTCCTGTAACGCTTGAACTAGGTGGAAAGTCACCAAATATCTTCTTTGCAGATGTTGCAGCAGAGAACGATGCCTTTTACGACAAGGCGCTGGAAGGCTTTACGCTCTTCGCCCTCAACCAAGGTGAAGTCTGTACGTGCCCATCACGCGGGCTGATCGATGCGAAGATCTATGACAAATTCCTTGGGGATGTTACAGCTCGTACAAAGGCGATCGTTCAAGGACATCCTCTTGATCTATCAACCATGATCGGTGCGCAGGCATCCAATGATCAACTCGAGAAGATCTTGTCCTATATTGAGATCGGCAAGAAAGAGGGAGCAAAGATCCTCACCGGTGGCACACAAGCTGATCTCGGTGGCGAGCTCTCTGGCGGGTATTACGTCACTCCAACGATCTTTGAAGGCAATAACAAGATGCGTATCTTCCAAGAGGAGATCTTCGGACCGGTTGTCTCAGTCACCAAATTTGATGGCTTCGATAATGCGATGGAGATCGCCAATGACACCCTGTATGGCCTCGGTGCTGGTGTGTGGAGCCGTGACATGAATACTGCCTATCGCGCTGGTCGCGAGATTCAAGCAGGTCGTGTCTGGACTAACTGCTATCACGCCTATCCAGCAGGAGCTGCATTCGGTGGTTACAAGGCATCAGGTATTGGCCGAGAAAATCACAAGATGATGCTTGACCACTACCAGCAGACAAAGAACCTGCTTGTTTCTTACTCACCCAATAAGCTTGGATTCTTCTAAGCCGATGGCCTGCGAGAAAGTAAGAGAAAGTAATAGGAGAAAATAGTTAGGTAGATTGTAAGAATAGAGAAGGAAGTTATATGGAGATTCCGTCACGAGTGGATTACACCGAGAGTTGTGCAGAGTTATTGCGCGAGCTCACTGTGATGCACGGGCCGCTGATGTTTCACCAATCAGGTGGCTGCTGTGACGGATCTTCTCCCATGTGTTATCAACGGGGAGAATTTCGCGTAGGCGGACAGGATGTACTTCTTGGAGAATTTGTTATTGTCGGAATTGCCGATCCGATTCAGATATGGATCTCTGCATCGCAATTTGAATATTGGAAACATACGCACCTCACCATCGATGTTGTTGCTGGTCGCGGCGGTGGTTTTTCATTGGAATCACCAGAAGGAAAACGCTTTTTGATCAGGTCAAGGCTCTACACCGATGAGGAGTGGGCCCTGCTTGAGCAGGCTCCGATCCTCACGGGGCTGTCCGTTTTAGGATAGTTCGGGATATTTTTCACCCTCGTCAGAGAGCCTTAGGGCCTTGCCCCGGGGGAGTTCACCTCGACACGCCGTATGCCATCGCAAAAACCCTCAAGGACGGGTGTACGGTTGGCACAAGATGTAGGGGTCAAGGCAAGAAAATCACCCATTAGTTGTGGTTTTGCGCTAATCTCCTCCTCTTGCTCGAAAAGATGCTCCACAGTTAAATAGTCCCAATTACATGAAATGAGAAGACGATGAATTGCCCTTTCTGCCGCCACGATGACTCTCGAGTCGTCGATTCACGGCCGGTAGAAGAAGGTGCTCTCATCCGTCGCCGTCGCGAGTGCACAGCCTGTGGCCGCCGTTTCACCACCTCTGAGACATCAGTACTCCTCATCATCAAGCGTTCTGGGGCCACCGAGCCTTTCAGCCGTGAGAAGGTCATCAATGGCGTCCGCAAGGCCTGCCAGGGTCGACCTGTCAATGATGATGATCTAGCTCTGCTTGCCCAGCGGGTCGAAGAGTCTCTTCGCTCCGATGGCCAGGCCGAGGTAGAAGCACAAGAAGTAGGAATGGCGATCCTCGCGCCACTCCGCGAATTAGATGAGGTTGCCTACCTGCGTTATGCCTCGGTATACCGTAACTTTGCCTCCCTCGAAGACTTTGAAGGTGAGATCGCACTTCTCCGCGCTGCTCCTTCATCTCACGATTTATCAGCACTTCCATCTTCACAAGTTTCACCAGCTTCACAAGTATCTGCATCTCTAAAAACGCTCTCCCCGGCGAATAACTAAGTACCAGCACTACCTATAACAACCACTCACAAAATAAGGAGCAGTACGAATGTCTATCGTTAATAAGCCCGCCGCGGAGCGCAAGTCCCAAGTCAAGAAGTTGGGTAAGGGCTTAACTATTGAACGTATTTACACCACTGCTGGTGTGCATCCTTATGATGAAGTGAAGTGGGAGCGCCGCGATGTCGTCCAGACAAACTGGAAGTCAGGCGAAGTAATTTTTGAACAAAAAGGCACTGAGTATGCAGATTTCTGGTCAGTAAATGCTTCGACAATTGTGACTACCAAGTACTTCCGCGGTGCTGTTGGTCATGACAATCGTGAGTGGTCACTGAAGCAAGTTATTGATCGTGTTGTCCTCACATACACTGCAGCAGGTAAAGAGAATGGTTACTTCGCAACTGATGCGGATGCTGAAATCTTTGAACACGAACTTACCTACATGCTCCTTCACCAGGTATTTTCATTTAACTCACCAGTCTGGTTCAACGTCGGAACGAATGCACCACAGCAGGTATCTGCTTGCTTCATTCTCTCTGTTGATGACACCATGGATTCGATCCTTAACTGGTACCGCGAAGAGGGAATGATCTTCAAGGGCGGTTCAGGAGCAGGTCTTAACCTCTCTCGCATCCGTTCTGCAAAGGAACTCCTTAAGTCCGGTGGAACTGCTTCCGGCCCAGTCTCATTCATGCGTGGTGCTGATGCATCAGCAGGAACTATCAAGTCCGGTGGAGCTACTCGCCGCGCTGCAAAGATGGTTGTTTTGGATGTTGATCATCCAGATATCGAAGAGTTCATCGAGACCAAGGTTCGCGAAGAAGACAAGATCCGCGCATTGCGTGATGCAGGATTTGATATGGACCTTGGTGGCAAGGACATCATCTCCGTGCAGTACCAGAATGCAAATAACTCAGTTCGCGTCAGCGATACCTTCATGCGCGCATATGAGAATGGCGAGCAGTTTGGTCTCGTCGGCCGCGCTTCAGGAGATGTCATCGAGACAGTAGATGCAAAGCAACTCTTCCGTAAGATGGCAGAGGCTGCGTGGGCATGTGCTGATCCAGGAATTCAATATGACGACACCATCAATGAGTGGCACACCAACCCAGAGACCGGTCGCATCAATGCATCGAACCCTTGCTCTGAGTACATGTCACTAGACAACTCATCATGCAACTTGGCATCCCTGAACCTCATGAAGTTCCTCAACACAGATGGTTCATTTGATACTAAGAAGTTTGTGAAGGCAACAGAGCTGATCATCACATCGATGGATATCTCCATCTGCTTCGCAGATTTCCCAACAGAGCCAATCGGTGAGACAACTCGTAACTACCGCCAACTCGGTATCGGTTATGCAAACCTCGGTGCGCTCCTTATGGCATCAGGCCTCGCCTATGACTCAGATGGTGGTCGTCAGCTTGCTGGTGCCATCACTTCACTCTTAACTGGAACTTCCTACCGTCGCTCAGCAGAGATCGCTGGCATCGTTGGTGCTTATGAAGGATTCGCTCGCAACGCAGATGCTCACACCAAGGTCATGAAGAAGCATGCAAATGCTTCACATTCAGCGAAGTCAGTCTCAACTCTTGACCGCGATGTCTGGACCGAAGCGAATAAGCAATGGGATCTTGGCATCCAGATCGGTGCAAAGAATGGCTGGCGTAATGCGCAGGCTTCAGTTCTTGCTCCAACCGGAACGATCGGTCTCATGATGGATTGCGATACAACCGGTATTGAGCCAGATCTTGCTCTCGTGAAGTTCAAGAAGCTCGTTGGTGGCGGATCGATGCAGATCGTGAACCAGACCATCCCAATGGCACTTCGCAAGCTCGGCTACGCAGAAGAGACCGTTGAAGCGATCGTTGAATACATCGCAGCAAACGGAAATGTCATTGATGCCCCAGGTCTTAAGACCGAGCATTACGACATCTTCGATTGCGCTATGGGTATCCGCTCAATCAGCGCTATGGGCCACGTCCACATGATGGCTGCTTGTCAGCCGTTCCTCTCAGGTGCAATCTCAAAGACAGTGAACCTGCCTTCAGATGCAACTGTGGAAGAGATCGAAGAGGTTTACTACCAGGGTTGGAAGCTCGGCCTTAAGGCACTCGCTGTCTATCGCGATAACTGCAAGGTTGGCCAGCCACTCTCTGATGGCAAGGGAGAGAACAAGGGAACAGATTCCAACATCTCTACAGCAGTTGCTGCACCAGCACGTAAGCGCCTACCAAAGTCACGCCCAGCAATGACCACTTCATTCTCTGTCGGCGGCGCCGATGGTTATATGACCGCTGGTTCATACGCTGACGGTGCGCTTGCTGAGGTCTTCCTCAAGCTCGGAAAGCAGGGTTCAACACTTGCCGGTGTTATGGATGCCTTCTCCATCGCAGTATCTATCGGACTCCAATATGGCGTCCCACTAGAGACCTTCGTTGAGAAGTTCACCAACCTCCGCTTTGAGCCAGCAGGTATGACAGATGATGCCGATATCCGTATCGCGCAATCCATGATGGATTACATCTTCCGTCGCCTCGCACTCGATTACCTTCCATATGAAACACGTTCAGGAATGGGTCTCTACACCGCATCAGAGCGTGCTCGCGCACTCGAAACTGGCGAATACACACAGGATGCAGAGGCACCAGCACTCCCAAAAGCACCGGTTGCAACTGTGGCGGCTCCTGCGGTTGCAAGTAAGCCTGCATCTGTAACGATTGAAGCCAAGCCTGCTGTTGATAATTCAACAGGCGTCGGTTCATCAATGGAACTCTTCGAGAAGATGAGCGGTGTGAAGTCTGATGCACCTCTCTGCATGACGTGCGGAGTGAAGATGCGCATGGCTGGTTCATGCTTCGTCTGCGAAGGTTGCGGAAACACTTCAGGTTGTTCCTGATAATCCTGATAATAAAGTCCTAGGAAAGTAAGAAAGGCTGCCAGTCACCTGGCAGCCTTTTCTCTTGAAATTTATCGTCTGGAAGATTTAGCCTTTTTGGCAACTTTCTTCACTGTTTTCTTCGCCGGTGACTTCTTGGCAATCTTTTTTGCAACCTTTTTTGCAACGCGCTTTGCTGGCTTTTTCGCCACTTTCTTGAGGGATTTCTTTGCTGCGCTCTTCTTCACGGCAGATCTCTTCACGGTGCGCTTTTTAGCCACCTTCTTGACGGAAGCCTTCTTCACGGCAGCCTTCTTCTTCACCCTGCGAATCGGGACCTCGGGGATCTCGAATACATATTCCATGGGGTAAGGGTAGAGCGAAGAGAGAGAAAAGCGGTTACACGCCACAGCCTTCTGGGAGGCAGTGGAAAGTCATAAGCAGAGGGCGTTAGCGTCATAAGATCCTCACATGGCCCTTCACGAACTCATCATCGCCTACGAGGCTGCCACATCGAGCTTCCTTGCCGCAGCAGAGCAATTGGAGAGCACTCATCTTGATAAGGGCCCTGCCGGAGAGTGGACACCTCGAATGGTGGTGCATCACCTAGCTCATGCTGATGTGTATTGCTTATCGCGCATCATCCAAGTTCTCTCAGAGCCAGGTAGTGATATTCGCTCCTTTAGTGAAGAGGCGCTGGCAACAAGTGAGGTCCTTGCATACAGCACAGCACCTATCGAACCGGCACTCGCGCTCTTTGCTGCGACTCGACGTGAAACAGCTCGCTTACTCAAAGCGGCGACAGAATCTGATCTCCTGCGAACCTGCAATCACTCTGAATATGGCCCTATTACTCTTGAGACGATGATCACACTCTTTACCAATCATCCCGTGGGTCATGTTCAGCAGATTTTGGATGCAGTAAATAGTTAAGTGAGCGAATCAAATACCGTTTTCCTGAAAAAAGTTCGCTCGGCTCTCGATGCTGCTGTTACTGCCATTGGCGGTGATGCCCGCGAGGGTCAGATCGAAATGGCAGAAGCTGTCGCCAATGCCCTGGCAGATCGACATCACCTCTTGGTTCAGGCAGGAACAGGAACTGGAAAGTCACTTGCTTATCTTGTTCCAGCACTTGTGCACGGAAAGAAAGTTCTCGTTGCCACAGCAACTCTCGCCCTTCAACGCCAGCTCGTTGAGCGGGATCTGCCAAAAATAAAAGGTGCACTTGAGAAAGAGTTGGGTCGAGAGCTGACCTTTGCTGTCTATAAAGGCGTCGGCAACTATGTCTGTCTGCAGAAGATGAATGCTGAAGGCAGTGACCCCGATGGTGAAGTGTTGATGGAGATCGGCGCACTTGAAAAGGATGCGAAGCGGCTGCGGGCCTGGGTAGAGACACCTGGCGCATCAGGGGATCGTGATGATGCACCTGTTGTTGATCGCAGAGTCTGGCTTGCTAACAGCACCTCGGGTCGAGAGTGCATGGGGGCGGAGGAGTGTCCATTTGGATCGCGCTGCTTTGCCGTAAATGCCAAGGCAAAGGCCCAAACAGCCGATGTTGTCGTCACAAACCACACCTTGCTTGCGATTGAGATCGTTGATTCTCATCCGATCCTGCCTGAGCGTGATGCGATTATTCTCGATGAGGCACATGAATTTATGGACCGCACAACTCAAGCCGTGACTGAAGAGCTGACTGCTGGGCGAGTGGAGCGCGCGGCCAAGATGGCAAAGAAACATATGCCAGGCAAGGCTTCGATCGCTTTTAACAAGGCGGCAGATGAATTTGCTGAAGCACTGACCGACTATGCCAATGATGTTCGCTTAGATCCCACGAAGGCTGGTCGAATGCCGGAGCTTCCGGGCGCCCTTGAATCTCCCACTCGCAAGATCAAAGAGTCTGCCGCAGCGGTGATTGCACTGATCAATGCCGACTCTGAAATAATCGAACCAGATTCACTTGCTGAGCGAGCACGCGTGAAGGGTGCGACTCAAGAAGTTCTCACGACAGCTACGAAATTATTAAAGCCTGGCCATGGCCAAGTCATGTGGTTTGAGCCGAACTTCTCAACGATCTATCTTGCCCCACTTCAAGTCTCATCAGTTCTTCGTGAAAATCTGCTGACACAAACCCCTGTGATCGCAACTTCCGCCACACTCTCGGTAGGCAAGTCATTTGATGCGATAGCAGCCTCCATTGGATTTGTTGTGAATAAGAATTCATCTGAGGATGAAGAGAGTGAGAGCTTTGAGGCGGGGAATATCGATCCAGCTAATGTTCAAATGCTCGATGTTGGCTCACCCTTCGACTTTGCCAACCAAGGGATGCTCTATCTGCCAAAACACATTCCAGAGCCAGGTCGTGATGGTCCAAGCATTGAGGCCCTCACCGAACTGGGTGAATTAGCTGAGGCTGCTGGTGGCAGAACCCTTGCTCTCTTTAGCTCCTGGCGCGGTGTTGAAATGGCAGATGAACATCTTCGCAAAGTCTTAAAGGAGTTGAATCTCCCCATCATTACGCAACGACGTGGTGATTCGGTAGGGCCACTTGTGGACCGCTTTGCCCAAGATCCACGTTCTATTCTGTTGGGGACAATCTCACTCTGGCAAGGTATCGACGTCCCTGGTCCTTCCTGCACACTTGTCGTTATTGATCGCATTCCCTTTCCACGCCCCGATGAACCAGTGATGGCAGCTCGTGCAGCAGAAGCTGATGAAGCAGGTGGCAGCGGATTTATGCAGGTCTCACTTCCTCGCGCTGCACTCTTACTTGCTCAAGGGACAGGGCGTTTGATTCGTTCCATCGATGATCGGGGAGTGGTTGCGATCTTAGATTCACGCATTACCACCAAGCGCTACGGGTCAATCCTTCTGAACTCAATGCCACCATTCTGGCGAACGTCAGATTCTAAAATTATTAAAGAGTCACTTAAACGCTTAGATGCTCAGTTCACTCAAGAGGGCTTGTAGCGCGGGCCACGATTTCGCAAAACTGGGATGCAGATTTTTGCTTGCAACCTCTTTGTAAGGAACCCACTCAACTTGCAGGGCTTCATCGTTGACGTGGTGAGCTTCGACATCCTGATCAGCCTCGCAGATCACCGTCCAATACGCCCAATCGCCATGATCATCAACAAAGGTCTCAATCGGTCTAATCAAATCTTTCTCTATGCCGCACTCTTCATGCGCCTCACGAGCGGCAGCATCAAAGATCTCTTCATGCGAATCGCGTGCACCTCCTGGAATACCCCAGGTATCGCCATTATGAACCCACGGCGCACGGTGTTGAAGCAAGATCGACCCATCACGCACAAGCAAGAGGCCAGCTGCGCCATTGAGTCCCCAATGGCGGTTGCCACAGGAACATTCAATCCATCCATCACCATCACGCACAGCCATGATGCAAACCTACCCCTTCTCGATGCGTTATCCACAGTGAAAAGATGCTCCGCTCTTCCGATAAGCGAAATCCTCTTACCCTCACCTAGTGATTCGCGCCAAAGTCTCCGCAACGACTCTCTTTTTGATGGTCTTCTCGCTCTGCATTGCCATGCCAGAGCACGCTCCTGCATCACAGTGCACAAATAGTGTCTGCATTGATGTTCACACAGACCCAACTACCGGCAAGGTGATCATTGATGCGACCAAGGTTATTCCAGGCTCAACTCCAGCCCCCAAGCCCACGGTGAAGAGAACTCCTGGGCCACTACCCAAACCTTCTGTAAAGCCCACACCTAAGAGAAGTGTGAACCCAACACCTCGGCCTTATGTGAGGCATGTGCCGTACGTTTATCATCCACCTAAACCCAAACCGGCACAGACAATTGCCACACCCAAAGCCGTTGAGGCAGTCAATTTGGCAGATCAAATCTCACAACTACTCCCGATGCGAAATATTTTTATTCAACCAGCCTCAGGAGTTATTGCCCAGATACCAACTTTTTTCTGGACTGATACCAACGCGCTCTTCAGAACATCAACACAGATTTTAGGGGTCGCGGTCGGAGTGAATCTCAACCCCAGTTTCTACTGGCAATTTGGTGATGGCAGTTCAAAGATTTCAGACCAACCTGGACAAGCACTGCCTGATAAAACAATTGAACACACCTATAAGAAATCGGGCATCTACACAGTCACGCTAACGGTCTCCTGGCTGGGTACGTGGAGTGCAGGCGGGTACTCCTACCCGGTTACTGGCGGCGCGATTATTCAGACCTATGTCACGCGAGTAACTGTTGCGCCTGCACCAACCGTCTTTGGACATTAACAAGAGGAAGATCTCCACAGCCACCGACTCCTTGCATGGCAGAGAGATCATCAAGGCGAGAACCTTCGCCTATGACAACACTTACAAACTCGCATGACTTATTAGCCGCAGTCCCATTTCTCATTGGCTATCACCCAGAAGACTCACTTGTGATTATCTCCATACGAGATAAGTCAGTGGGTGTAGCGATGCGTATCGATTACCCCCAAGTCGCCGACCGAGAGCAGATAGAGTTACTCGTCTCACATATAGAAAAACACTCGTGCGACGGTGTCCTCATTGTCTCCTACATCCCAGAACGTTGCACAAACCACAATGAAATTGGGAGAGCCTTGACTCAATCACTAGAGAACGCAGATATCAGCGTGCGAGAGAATCTAGAAGTTCGAGCCGGCCGCTGGCGCTCACTCATATGCGAGGATGAAAAGTGTTGCCCGCCGGGCGGTAATCAGTTGCCGGAATTTACTGACTCCACCATTACTGCTGAGCAAGTTGCCGATGGAGTTCCGCTTCCATTTTCGGGGGTAGCCGCTCTTAAAGCATCGCTCTATGCAAAGCAGCCATCACTGCCTCTTCTGGCTGCACTCTCTAGGGTCGAACCGATGGATTATTCCCATGCAAAAGTACAGAAGATGCAGCGCGAGGGCGCCCTTGCGGTCAAGAGACTAGTCAAAGAGTTCGCAGAGAAAGGTGTGGCAGTAGATGGTGATTTGGTGGCACTAGTCCTTGTTCGCCTACAAGATCTCCAGATTCGCGACTACGCCCTAGGAATGGCGACTGTGGAGAACCAAGAGACCCTTACATCACTATGGCGCTGGTGCACTTCGATTGCACCGCAGGGTTTTGCAGCAGCCCCGGCAACGCTCTACTCCGAGTTGATGTATGAAAATGGGGAAGGTGCGATTGCCACACGTGCGCTCGAGCGGGCTCTGGACGATGTGCCGGATTATGCACTTGCCAAACTCCTGCGTAGGACCTTTGCCGCTGGTTGGGAGCCCTCTGCGTTTAGGCAAATGCGAAGTGAACTCCATCCAAAGATTTGTGAAGCGCTCTTTATGGAGGCCGGCGAGGAGTAGGATGAATTCAAGAGCAGATCAAGTATCGGCATAAAGCATGTTGGGACTACTCAATGACGAGGAGATGCACAGTGATTGTTGGCGTGCCAAAAGAGATTAAGAACAATGAATCACGGGTGGCGCTCACCCCAGCAGGCGCCCATTCACTAGCTGCCAGTCATACCGTTCTTGTTGAAAGTGGAGCAGGACTTGGATCTGCCATCACCGATGATCAATTTCGCAGCGCAGGTGCAACGATCGTTAATAGCGCTGAAGAGGTCTGGGAACGCTCTGATCTCATTTTGAAAGTAAAAGAGCCGATTGCAGTGGAATATCCGCGGATGAGACGCAATCAAGTGATATTCACCTATCTCCACCTTGCAGCAGATAAAGAGTTAACTCTGGCTTTGATGGCTAGTGGGGTAACAGCAATTGCCTATGAGACCGTTGAAATTGGACGCACCCTGCCACTGCTAGCTCCGATGTCTGAGGTTGCAGGTCGGATGTCGATTCAAGTGGGCGCCACAGCACTTCAACGGCCTAATGGTGGCCGAGGAGTACTCCTGGGCGGCGTTCCTGGAGTTAAACCGGGGAAGGTTGTTATTTTGGGCGGGGGAGTTGCTGGCCTGAACGCGGCGGCGATGGCACATGGACTTCGTGCCGATGTTTCGATTCTTGATCTCAATCTCAATCGCCTTGCCGAGATCGACAATATTTTCAATGGTCAGGTTAAGACAATTGCCTCATCAGCACATGCGATTGAAGAAGAGTTACTCGATGCCGATCTGGTGATTGGTTCAGTCTTGGTGCCAGGGGCTAAGGCACCGAAATTAGTGAGCGATTCGTTGGTCTCGCGAATGAAACCAGGATCAGTTCTCGTTGATATTGCGATCGATCAAGGTGGATGCTTTGAAGGTTCACATGCAACCACACATGCTGACCCAACCTTTGCCGTGCATAACTCGCTCTATTACTGCGTGGCAAATATGCCAGGTGCGGTCCCTGCAACATCGACCTATGCTCTCTCCAATGCAACAATCAAATACGCTCTCGCACTTGCCAATAAAGGCTGGGAGAGGGCGCTCAATGATGATGCTGCGCTAGCTGCTGGGCTCAATATTCACGAAGGCAAGATTATGTATGCGGCAGTTGCGCAAGCACACGGGCTATAAGAGCCACTTAACATTGATGTAACAATGCGCTGAGAGTGTATGCCTATGAGTGATGAGATGAGTAAGCAAGAAGAGTTCGTTCTTCGTACCTTGGAAGAGCGCTCCATTCGCTTTGTGCGCTTGTGGTTCACCGATGTCCTCGGCTTCCTCAAGTCCGTGGCTATTGCCCCGGCAGAGCTGGACTCAGCATTTGCTGAAGGCATTGGCTTTGATGGCTCTGCTATTGAGGGGTACGCCCGTATTACTGAGTCAGATATGTTGGCAAAGCCTGATGCTTCAACCTTTGCCATCTTGCCATGGCGAACAACAGCGCCAGGGGCAGCTCGTATGATCTGTGACATCACAATGCCTGATGGACGACCTTCTGAATCTGATCCTCGACAGGTCTTAAAGCGCACCCTCAGCCGCGCCGCGGAAATGGGTTTTACCTGTTACACACATCCTGAACTTGAATTCTTCCTCTTCAAAAATTCACCTGAAGCTGGCACTACTCCCATTCCCGTAGATCAGGGTGGCTATTTCGATCACACGCCCACAGCGATCGGCCAAGATTTCCGGCGCCAAGCAATCACCATGCTTGAGGCGATGGGTGTCTCTGTTGAGTTCTCCCACCATGAAGGCGCACCTGGCCAACAAGAGATTGATCTGCGTTACGCCGATGCACTGAGTACTGCAGATAACATCATGACGGCACGGCACGTCATCAAAGAGGTGGCCCTTGATCAAGGTGTCCACGCATCCTTCATGCCAAAACCATTTACAGAGCATCCAGGTTCTGGCATGCATACTCACTTCTCACTCTTTAAGGGTGAAGCAAATGCCTTCCATCAGGAGGGTGCACCATTTGGTCTCTCCCCAGTGGGACGCTCCTTCATCGCAGGTATTCTCAAGCATGCACGAGAGTTCACTGCAATCACCAATCAATTTGTGAACTCCTATAAGCGAATCTCTGGCGAAGGTGAAGCACCAGCTTTCATCACCTGGGGTCATAATGATCGCTCTTCCCTTGTTCGCATTCCTGCCTATAAGCCTCTTAAGGAGAACTCGACCCGAGTTGAAGTGCGCTCACCAGATTCAGCATGCAACCCTTACCTCGCCTTCGCTGTGATCATTGCTGCAGGCCTTGAAGGAATCGAGGGGAAGTATGAACTCACGGATAATGCAGATCCGCAGGCGCTTCCCATGAACTTAGATGAGGCGATTAAGGCGATGGAGAGTTCTACGCTCGTTCGTCAGACGCTGGGGGAGCCAGTCTTTGAATATGTGCTTCGTAATAAGCGCGCTGAGTGGACTGAGTACAGCAAGCAGGTCAGCGCCTACGAGATCGATCGATATTTGCCGATCCTGTAAAGCTGACTTAGAGTTACTCCTATGAAGCGCAGCCTCCTCCTTAGCTGCCGTGGCGGGGCCAAGTAACCGGTCCCCTCGCCGCGGGGTTTGGTGTTGCCGGTAAAGAACCCGATACCCGCAGAAAGAACCGCACTCACCAGTCGCACTAAGGAGATTTAAAAATGTCGTTTCCACAGCAGCAACCCTCACAGATGCCGGCCCATCGCTACTCACCTTTTATTCCTGTTGATCTCAAAGATCGCACCTGGCCCACCAAGCAGATGAGCAAGGCACCCCAGTGGTGTTCAGTTGATCTTCGTGATGGAAATCAAGCGCTCATCGATCCCATGGATTCCCAGCGCAAGCTTGCGATGTTTAACCTTCTCGTTGCCATGGGTTACAAAGAGATCGAAGTGGGATTTCCATCGGCCTCCCAGATGGATTTTGATTTTGTCCGAAAGATTATTGAAGATGGCTTGATCCCCGATGATGTTGTCATCCAGGTATTAACTCAAGCGCGTGAACCCCTGATCCGGCGCACCTACGAATCACTCAAAGGCGCAAAGCAAGCGGTCGTGCACCTCTATAACTCCACATCCACTCTTCAGCGCCGAGTTGTCTTTGGCCAAGATAAAGCTGGAATCAAGAAGATTGCCACCGATGCAGCAACTCTCTGTATGGAACTTCGCAGCATGGTCCCTGAGACAAAGATCTTCTTTGAATACTCACCAGAGTCCTATACCGGTACCGAGCTTGAATTTGCCCTAGAAGTCTGTGATGCGGTCAACGATATCTTTAAGCCGACCCCTGATCACAAAACCATCATTAACCTTCCTGCCACTGTTGAGATGGCAACACCCAATGTCTATGCCGACTCGATTGAGTGGATGCATCGCAATCTCAAATACCGCGATTGCGTCGTGCTCTCACTCCATCCTCACAATGATCGTGGAACCGGTGTTGCAGCAGCTGAACTTGGCTACCTAGCGGGTGCTGATCGCATCGAGGGAACGCTCTTTGGTAACGGTGAGCGCACCGGCAATGTCTGCCTAGTAACTCTGGGCCTCAATCTCTTTAGCCACGGTATAGATCCTCATATTGATTTCTCGAATATCGATGAGGTCCGCCGCACAGTCGAGTATTGCAACCAGCTTCGCGTGCCAGAGCGCCATCCATACGGGGGAGACCTGGTCTTTACCGCATTCTCAGGTTCACATCAGGATGCGATCAAGAAGGGCTTTGACCATATGGCCGTGGACTCAGCAGCAGCTGGCGTTCATATCGATCAACACATATGGGCTGTTCCCTATCTTCCGATTGATCCAAAAGATATTGGACGCTCCTACGAGGCTGTTATTCGCGTCAATAGCCAATCCGGTAAGGGTGGCGTCGCCTACCTCATGAAGAGTGAGCACCATCTTGATCTGCCACGGAGATTGCAAATTGAATTTAGCCAAGTAGTGCAGGCAAAAACCGATAGCGAAGGCGGGGAGGTCACTCCTGCTGCGCTCTGGCAGATCTTTGAAGATGAATACCTGCCAGCAGAAGGCAACACATGGGGACGTTTCCGACTCAAGGGTCTGAGCCAATCATCACATCTTGATGAAGATGTGAAGTTATCGGTTGAACTTTCAGATAATGGCCAGATTCAGAGTTTCTCAGGATCAGGCAATGGTCCGATCGCAGCTTTCATTCACATCATCTCTGGGTATACCGATAAGCAGGTTCGAGTCCTCGACTATTACGAACATGCCCTCTCCGCTGGAGGAGATGCCAAGGCTGCTGCCTACTTGGAGTGTGAAGTGGATGGCAAGACATTCTGGGGAGTCGGAATCGACCCTTCTACGACCACAGCGGCACTCAAAGCGGTGATTTCGGCGGTCAATCGCGGTCTTCGCGGCTAAAGAGCACTACCTTCTGAGGGTGGCGGTATATCGAGATCAAGCAGTTGTGCTTCGCACCCAGAAGTTAGGTGAAGCTGACCGCATCATTACTCTCCTTACCCGCGAGCATGGGCGAATTAAGGCGGTTGCAAAAGGTGTGAGACGAACAAAGTCTCGCTGGGGCGCACGCCTTGAGCCGGCCAGCCATGTCGATCTGCAACTCTATTCAGGTAAATCACTCGACACCGTGACTCAAGCGGTCAGCATTGAGAACTTCGGTGATCGCCTGAGTGAGAATTACCAACATTGGACAGTTGCCAATGCCATCCTTGAATCGGCAGAGCGCTTTACCCAAAATGAACATGAGCCGGCGCTGCAGCAATACCTCTTGATTACTGGGGCGCTGAAGGCTCTGGCCTACGAAAGCTATGACCCATCGTTGATCCTGGATGCTTACATGCTGCGCTCGCTCTCGATAGCCGGGTATGCACCATCGCTGATGAACTGTTCAGTCTGCGATGCACCTGGCCCACACAAGTTCTTCTCACTCGTTGGTGGAGGATCGGTCTGCACTACCTGCAAGCCATCGGCTGCCCCAACGCCCGCTCCTGAATCACTGGCGCTCATGTCTGATCTGCTTTCAGGTGATTGGGTTTCGGCATCTCACTCCGAGCTTCGTCATCGCCGCGAGGCATCTGGATTGATCGCCGCCTATCTGCAATGGCACTTAGAAAGAGGTTTACGTTCACTTCCCTTGGTTGAGAGAATATAGCTGTGGCCCAACGAAAAGTTCTTCCTCCACCTGCTCATCCCTCTGGAGTGAAGCCACCGCGCCTTAAAGCAGATCAGATTCCAGCGCACGTTGCGCTTGTGATGGATGGCAATGGTCGATGGGCGAAAGAGCGCGGCTTACCGCGAACAGCAGGACATGAAGCCGGCGAAGCATCACTGCTCGATGTTCTGCACGGAGCCATTGAAATTGGCGTCAAAGAGATCAGCGCCTATGCATTCTCTACTGAGAATTGGCGACGATCACCTGAAGAGGTGAAATTTCTTATGGGATTTAATCGTGAAGTCATTCGCAGGCGCCGGGATGAGATGAATGATTTAGGAGTTCGCATTAGGTGGGTCGGGAAAGAGAAGCGACTCTGGAAATCAGTCATCGCCGAACTTCACGAGGCAGAAGAGCTCACCGAGAAAAATAAAGTGCTCACATTGAATATGTGTGTGAACTATGGGGGACGAGCAGAGCTCGTTGATGCGACAACTGCTATTGCCAGAGAGGTAGCGCGCAGAAAGCTTAAGCCGGAGGAGATCACTGAGAAAGTTATCGCCCAGCATCTTTATAACGCGCAGATGCGCGATGTCGATCTCTTCCTGAGATCATCGGGTGAGCAGCGGACCTCCAATTTCTTGCCTTGGCAATCTGTCTATGCAGAGATGGTCTTTATGGATGTCTTGTGGCCAGATGTCGACCGCAGAACGCTCTGGAAGGCGATTGAAATCTATGCCGAACGCGAGCGTAGGTTCGGAAAGGCGTAACCTTCCTCCCGCGCGATTGGCGTAGTCAGAGTCAGATTGCGGGTAAAATTAGCAACCTTGCAGCCCGCAAGAAGAGTAAAAGCCGACAGCCAGCCGGAGGAGAAAATCATGGCCGCAGATCGTTTAGAGACAATTGTTAGTCTGGCCAAGCGCCGTGGGTTTGTTTACCCATCATCAGAAATTTATGGCGGATTACGCGCATCATGGGATTACGGCCCACTTGGTGTTGAACTCAAGAACAATGTGAAGCGCCAATGGTGGCGGGCGATGGTTCAAGGCCGTGAAGATGTCGTTGGACTCGATTCCTGCGTCATCCTTGCTCGCGAAGTCTGGGAAGCATCAGGACACGTAGAGACATTCACCGATCCATTGACTGAGTGCACTGAGTGCCACAAGCGTTATCGCGCAGATCATTTGGAAGAGGGCTTTGAAGCGAAGAATGGTCGCATGCCGACTTCTATGGATGAAGTGAACTGCCCCAACTGTGGCAATAAGGGAAAGTTCACCCAGCCAAAGCAATTCTCTGGTCTACTCAAGACCTATCTTGGCGCAGTTGAGGATGAGAGTGGTCTTGCCTATCTTCGTCCAGAGACAGCGCAGGGAATTTTTATCAATTTTGATAATGTTGCACAGACATCGCGTAAGAAGCCACCCTTCGGTATTGGCCAAATTGGAAAGTCCTTCCGCAATGAGATTACGCCAGGAAACTTCATCTTCCGTACCCGCGAATTTGAACAGATGGAGATGGAGTTCTTCGTCGTTCCAGGAACCGATGAAGAGTGGCATCAATACTGGATCGATACTCGTCTTGCTTGGTATACCGGACTGGGGATTAATCCAGATCGTCTGCGGCTTTTTGAGCACCCTAAAGAGAAACTCTCACACTATTCAAAGCGCACAGTCGATATCGAATACAAGTTTGAATTTAATGGCACTGAGTGGGGTGAGCTCGAAGGCATTGCGAGCCGTACTGATTTCGATCTCAAGGCACATGGCGCAGCCTCTGGCAAAGACCTTTCATGGTTTGATCAGGAGAAGAATGAGCGCTGGGTGCCTTACGTCATCGAACCTGCAGCTGGTGTAGATCGCTGCGCTCTGACCTTCATCATGGATGCTTACACCGAAGATGAAGCACCAAACTCCAAGGGTGAGATGGAGAAGCGTGCTGTTATGAAGCTCGACTATCGTCTTGCACCTGTCAAGGTAGCCGTACTTCCACTTTCACGTAATGCCGACCTCTCGCCCAAGGCACGTGATCTCGCTGCCGAGCTTCGCCAATACTGGTCTGTTGATTTCGATGACTCTGGCGCCATTGGTCGTCGTTACCGTCGTCAAGATGAGATCGGAACACCGTTTTGCATCACGATCGACTTTGAGAGTCTTGAAGATCATGCAGTGACTATTCGTCATCGTGACAGCATGGAACAAGAGCGCATCGCAATCGATCAAGTACAGGCGTGGCTTGCACCGCGTCTGCTCGGGTGCTGACCAGACCTGCGCCACTTCGGCTCCCTATTGCTAATGGGGGGTTTGCTAATAACGAGGTGGTTCTTGAAACCCCCGTTGTGCTTGCCCCTATGGCCGGTATTACCAACTCCGCCTTTCGCACTCTCTGTCGCGAGCAAGGAGCTGGACTCTTTGTCTCTGAGATGGTGACTGCACGTGCGTTGATTGAACGCCATCCAGAAACACTTCGGCTTATCACTCCAGGTAAGGGTGAAACCCCACGATCTGTGCAGCTCTATGCCGTAGATCCCATCGTGGTGGGAAAAGCGATCACGATGTTGATGGAGGAGAACCTCGCCGATCACATCGATCTCAACTTTGGCTGCCCAGTCCCTAAAGTGACACGACGTGGCGGGGGAGCAGCTCTTCCTTATAAGCGCCGCCTCTTTGAAAATATTGTTAAGGCATCGGTAGATGCTGCGAAACCTTATGGCGTGCCGGTGACAGTAAAGATGCGCGTTGGAATCGATAGCGACCACCACACCTACCTTGATGCTGCGATGTCTGCAGCAAATGCTGGTGTTGCTTGGGTTGCCTTGCATGCCCGCACCGCTGAACAGATGTATGACGGTGAAGCAGATTGGTCAAAGATTGCCACACTCGTTGAACACCTTAAGCCGACCGGTGTTCCAGTTCTAGGTAATGGTGATATCTGGAGCGGGGAAGATGGCGCTCGAATGATGGCGCAGACTGGGTGCGCGGGGGTTGTCGTGGGAAGAGGCTGCCTGGGGCGTCCTTGGCTCTTCGCCGATTTAGTCCGCTCCTTACGCGGTGATTCCACAAAATCTGAACCCTCACTCTTTGAAGTGCGCGATGTCATGATTCGTCACGGGCACCTGCTTGTTGAATTCTTCGAGGCGGAAGGCCGCGCAATGCGTGATCTTCGCAAACATATGGCCTGGTATCTCAAGGGCTTTACTGTTCCACGCGAGATTCGTTCAGCCCTTGGCATGGTTGCATCTCTGGGTGAATTGGAACACTTGCTGGGGCAACTCGATGATCAGCCATATCCCACAGCAGTGTCGGAAGCTCCACGAGGAAGAAAATCTCACGGACGACCACCGACCCTTCCGGATGGATGGCTCAAAGACCCAGATGAGATTCCCGCAATCACAATCGATGATTCGGTTTCAGGCGGATGATTTTTCTCTTTCGTCTCCTGCGTCGACTCTTTACCTTTCTCCTGTTGTTGATCATTGTGGTGCCAGGATATTTTGCCTATTCCATTTGGAATGAAGGACATCGTGCTCACCCAGTAAAGAGTGATGCCATTGTTGTGCTTGGGGCAGCGCAATTTAATGGCGTCCCCTCAGATATCTTGCAATCGCGTATCGATGAGGCAGCCCGTATCTTCAAGCAGGGGTATGCACCCCGCATCATCACTGTTGGCGCTAATGCAAAAGGTGATAATTACACCGAAGCGTCAACAAGTCGGTTGACACTGCTCCACGATAAAATTTCAAAGAGCGCCCTAGCCTCGATTCCTCTCGGGCGAGATACATTAAGCAGCACTGTGGCATATGTGAGCTATCTGCGTTCTCACTCATATACGTCGATCATTATTGTTACCGATCCTTACCATTGCTATCGGGCTGAGGCAGAGGCTAAAGATCTAGGAATCAGTGCAAGCTGCGCACCGGCCACAGGTGGCCCGGCAGCGATTGGGTCAGCTGGGTGGCGATATATAGCCCGTGAAACAGGTGCCTATTTGGCCTATAAGACGGTTGGTCAATTTGGCATTCACCTAACAGACCAGATCAAGAAGTAGAGTTCACTCACTATGGTCCTTCAACAAGCAAGCGAACATCCAGGGTATACACCTGCCGATCGCGAGCGCTTCTTAGATGAGCCAGCAAAGCGTGGTGGACGAACTGAATTTGCTCGAGATCGAGCTCGCATCATTCACTCCTTTGCACTGCGCCGCCTTGCCGCCAAGACTCAAGTGGAAGTTCCGTGGGCATCAGATTTCCCTCGAACTCGCCTCTCTCACTCACTCGAGTGCGCGCAGGTTGGTCGAGAATTAGGGGAGGCACTTGGTGCCGATCCCGATTTGATGGAGGGCGCCTGTTTAGCTCATGACTTGGGCCACCCACCCTTTGGCCACAATGGTGAAGATGCACTCAATGAAATCAGTCATGCTGCCGGTGGCTTTGAGGGAAATGCTCAGTCACTTCGATTGTTGATTCGTCTTGAAGCAAAGACTGTGGATGCACATGGTCACTCGATTGGACTTAATCTCACTCGCGCCTCACTCGATGCGGCGACGAAGTATCCATGGCCTCGTGCAACCAATCTTCGCAAGTTTGGTGTCTATGACGATGACCTTGAAGTCTTCCATTGGATTCGCAGAGGTGCACCAGATGGTGCGCAAGCGATGGAAGCCCAGATCATGGATTGGTCTGATGATGTCGCCTACTCGGTTCATGATTTGGAAGATGCAATTGTTTCGGGTCAAGTAAAACTTGAAGGCTTGCATGCTGATATCGGCGATCTCTTTCTGATGGCCAAGAGCACGAGCCTGCCTGATATCACGGAAGAGGAAGCCAGTTCTGCTCTCACTAAGTTGCAGTCGCTCTCGTGCTGGCCAACCACCTATGACGGTTCACATCGTAATTTGGCACGGCTTAAGGATCTCGCATCCCAATTAATCGGCCGTTTCGCTCTCGCTGCAGAATCTGCAACCCGCGATCAGTACGGAGATGGAAATCTCACTCGCTACAGCGCCAATCTTGTCGTTCCTCGCGAGCAACGCGTTGAAGTCGCTCTCTTAAAGGCTATCGCTGGACACTATGTGATCAGCGCCGAGTCATCCCAGAAACGGTATGCGGAGCAACAAGTCCTCATTAAGGAACTGGTGGAGATGGTCTTTACCGGGGGTGAGGCGGCTCTTGAGAGTTTCTTCATCGAGGATTGGCGCCAGGCGAGCACGGATGCACAGCGGCTGCGCGTTGCGATCGACCAGATTGCATCCCTCACAGACCCTGGTGCCTACGTTCTCCACAATAAGCTCGCCAATCGCTAAGCCGTCGGGATTCTCGTTAGGATAGTTGCATGGCTGGCCGTATAAGAGATGAAGATGTCGCGCATGTGCGCGAGCACAGCCATATCGATGATGTCGTTGGCGATTATGTCCAACTCAAAGGTGCTGGTGGGGGACAGAAGAAGGGGCTCTGCCCATTTCATGATGAGAAGTCACCTTCCTTCCATGTCACACCATCGAAGGGCTACTTCCACTGCTTTGGTTGCCAGACTGGCGGAGATGTCATCGCCTTCCTGATGAAGCTTGAACACTTGACCTTTACGGAAACCGTTGAGCGCCTGGCAGAACGAATCGGCTACCAACTCACCTATGACTCAAGTGGCCCCTCTACTCCAGGAATTAATCGATCAAGACTCGTTGCCGCAAATACCGTAGCCGCAAAGTTCTATCAAGAAGAACTCGGCAAGCCCGGTCCTGCGCAAGTTGGCCGTGATTTTCTCAATGGCAGAGGCTTTGATCGCGCAGCGGCAGATCTCTTCGGTGTTGGCTATGCCCCCGATGAGTGGGACGCTCTCTATAAGCATTTATCTGGACTTGGTTATTCTGACACTGAACTCAATACTGCAGGTCTGATCAAAGAAGGTTCACGCGGTGGCTTCATCGATCGCTATCGCAATCGCCTGATCTGGCCAGTGAAAGATATTTCTGGAGATGTTGTCGGCTTCGGCGCCCGAAAGCTTGCCGGCGATGATAAAGACCAAGGACCAAAGTATCTCAATACCTCAGAGACTCCACTCTATAAGAAGTCACAGTTGCTCTATGGACTTGATATGGCGAAGAAAGAGATCGCCAAGAAGCGCCAGGTCGTTATCGTTGAAGGCTATACCGATGTTATGGCAGCGCACTTAGCTGGAGTGAGCACGGCAGTTGCCACCTGTGGCACAGCATTCGGAGATGACCACATTCGTATCATTCGACGTCTCTTGATGGATGATGATGCATTCCGCGGTGAGGTGATCTTCACCTTTGATGGCGATGCTGCCGGACAGAAGGCAGCCCTACGAGCCTTTGATGATGATCAGAAATTTGTTGCGCAGACCTTTGTTGCAGTCGCTGCCAATGGTATGGATCCATGCGATCTTCGCCAAAGTGGTGGAGATGAAGCGGTCCGCGATCTGGTCGCGCGCCGTGTTCCGCTCTTTGAATTTGCGATGAAGTCGGTCATTGCCGGCTATGACACAAAAACACCAGAAGGACGTGTAAGCGCTCTCAATCAGGTGGCACCACTGATCAGCAAGATTAAGGATGCTTCATTGCGCCCTGAGTATGTCCGATCAGTTGCCGCATGGCTTGGTATGGAAGTCGATGTAGTGAATAGTGCAGTCAAGAGCAGTGGCCCTAAGGGTGGCACACAGAGACAGAACGTGGTTGCAAGCGATGGCGTCAATCTCAAAGATCCGATCTTGATGCTGGAACGGGAAGTCTTAAAGGTGAAACTTCAGGTGAGCGAACTAGCACTTCCTTGGTCTGAGCTTGAGCCTGAGGCATTTACTTACGGTCCTTATGCAGCCTTACGTTCGCGTATCGATGAGTCACCTGATCAAGTAATCACCGATCTCCTTGACCGAACTGAAGATGAAGAGATCCGTTCATTGATCACCGAGCTGACAGTGGAACCGATTCGAACCGATGGTGAGATTTCAGAGCGCTACATCCAATCGATCTTTGCACGCCTTCGTGAGGTAGCCCTCAGTCGTGAGATCGCCGAGATTAAGTCCAGTCTTCAGCGCCTTAATCCCGTCGAAAATGAGGCGGAATACAACGAAACCTTCACGAGATTGGTCGGCCTTGAGGCCAAGCGCCGCACTCAGCGAGAATTGGCGGTCGGGGAGGGGCTTTAGTATCATTCCCCTGTTCAATCCCCTGTAGCTCAGTTGGTAGAGCACTCGACTGTTAATCGAGATGTCACAGGATCGAGGCCTGTCGGGGGAGCCATCTAGTCATCTGGCCAGCAATTCTCAGGTAGATGCTGTTAAATACCCGCATGGCATCAAAGAAGATCGGTCTGGCCTCCTGGCGCAATCAACCTCTCGGAATCACTGTTCTTCGACTCTGGCTTGGCGGTACGTGGGTCTATGGCGGTTGGGTGAAGGCAAGTGATGCAGCTTTCTTAAGCAAATCTGGGCCGAATTCTTTTAGTGGTCAACTCACCAGTTATATCGGTCACTCACCACTGACTTTTGCACTGCGTCATATGCTCGAACACGCAACTCTCTTTGCCTGGTTTGTGATGCTCTCTGAATTTGCGATCGGTATCGCTGTCTTAACTGGCGTAGCGATGGACGCTGCAATTCTTGGTGGTTTCTCGGTCTCAATGATTCTCTGGCTCTCTGTTACCTATCACGTGCACCCATATTTCTTAGGCAGCGATCTCGCCTTTGCGGCTTCTTGGCTCGCACTCTTCTTCCTATGGCGTGCTCACTCACGCTCTGGCTCACGAGGGCGAACAACGGCTCTTGGTGGCATCATTCCCAATCTCAAGGATCGACGTGAAGTTGTTGGCATTATGGGAGTTGCAGCAGGTGCTGTAATTGCCTCACTCGCTGGTGGGTCCTTTAGACCCAAGATCAAGGTTGGCGCAGCGATTGTGAAAGTCGCAGATTTTCCAGTCGGATCGACCATGCCCTTTACGGCCAATGATGGAAACCCAGCAATACTCTTTCGCACCAAAGCTGGCGTCTTCGCTTATAGCGCGATGTGTACTCATCAGGGTTGCACCGTCGCTTATGACGCTCTCTCACACGCTTTGAACTGCCCATGCCATGGTGCCAAATTTGACTCGGCCACAGGAGCTGTTCTCGCAGGTCCTGCGCCTACGCCACTTCCAAAGATTGGCGTTCAAATCTCCGGCGCTAATATCGTCCAAATTTAATTGTAATCTTCGCGTAATGCAGATGAGGTAGGTTCTGGTTATGGCTCAATTCGTACTAGAAGTAGCACTCCCAGACCGTCCGGGTTCTCTTGGCGCTGTAGCGTCTGCGATCGGCTTTGCCGGTGGCGATATTAGAGGCCTTCAAGTCCTCAAGAATGAAGCCGGTCGCGGTTTCGACGAGATCATCGTTGCAATTCCAGGCTCTGACACAACCGACTTGGTAGATGTTCTCAATCAGATTGGTGGCGTTGAGGTTCTCTCAATTAAGCCGCTGTAAGGCTACTGAATACTCTCAAAGGTATCGGAGATCATCGACTCAAGATTGAGAGTCGGCTCCCAGCCGAGTAGCTCTTTCGCCTTTGTAATACTTGCGATCAGAGTTGCAGGGTCACCATCTCGTCTCTGTGTCTCTTCAGTTGGGATTGTGTAACCAACCACCGCGCTGGCGGTATCAATTACTTCACGCACTGAATATCCGCCACCGCTTCCGAGATTAATGATCTCGTGGACGCCTGGCACCAACGCAGCAAGGGCCTGCATATGAGCTAGGGCGAGATCCTTGACGTGGACATAGTCTCGGACACAGGTGCCATCTTTCGTATCCCAGTCCGTACCGAATATCTTCAATGGATTCGAAGGTGTTGCCTTCAAGAGATTTGGAATCAAATGAGTCTCTGGGCTGTGTCGCTCGGCTAGCCACTTCCCATCTCGTGTGATCGCGCCGGCCACATTGAAATAGCGAAGGCTAATTGCTGCAAAACTCTCTTGCGCCGCCAAGTCAGTCAATAGATTATCAACGGCCAACTTTGTTTCACCGTAAGGATTGGTGGGCTCTGCCTTCTGGGTTTCAAGAATCGGTTGCACCCTCGCATCGCCATAGGTTGCAGCAGAGGAAGAGAAGACAATACGAGAGACTCCTGCGCCATCCATCTCATCGAAGAGGATCTGACTTCCAATGACGTTGTTGGTGCGATAGAGATCAGGTTTGAGCACTGATTCGCCCACCAGAGATTTAGCAGCGAAGTGAATAACGCTCTCGCAGCCCTGCAACGCCATCTTTACCACGTTGCCATCGAGGAGGGATCCTTGGAAGAAGGTGGCTGCTTCTGGTACCGAATCTGCATGACCAGTACTGCAATCATCGAGAACTGTTACCTCATAGCCACTCTCAAGCAGAAGGGCGACGGTCGCGCTACCGATATAGCCAGCGCCACCTGTAACCAGAACTCTGCTCATGGGTTCACTGTACTTGATCGCTTTAGTTGCGAATCTGTCCCGCGCATGAATCGACAGGGGGTGCCTTTGTTTTCGTTGGAGTTGGCAGCGGGGTAGGCGTGCTTGTTGGAGTTGGGGCCTGGCTCACATTGAATTCAATGGGCAGCTCAGTGGCTGCATGCGTACCAGATTGATCGGTGAAGTAAACGACCCCTAGATAGTCACCTGCAACGAGAGAATTGACCGTGATGGTCCAACGACCTGTCGCTGCACGCTTTACTGTCTGGGTTCCAATAGTCATGGCATCGTCGAGGGATTTGAAACGCACGGTTCCCGTAACGACAGGCGTCCCATCTGGACGCAGAACATCGACTGTGACAATGAGTGGGTCCGCAGTTGTATTGGCACTCTGACTGACGATCTGCATAGTCGTTGCTTCGTTCTGGGGGAGTGAATCAGCTGGCTCTGGAGTCCACGTGCCATGGGTGAGGGCAAGAAATTTTGTTGTGTTGCCAGCAAAGAGATTGAGGTCCACGCGAGTTCCCGGGACACCATACTTACCGGCGATTCCACACGATGAGTACTGCCAGAACTGCCATTGCGCTGTGCAATTAGCGTTGCTCCACGGGTGTGCGAAGCACCCACCGGATTTGGAATTTGGTTGTGAGGTGGAGATGGCTGGGTCAATTGAATAGTGCGCCATCCAGAGTGGGTATTGACGTAGCACGGGATCACCAGCCATCGCCCCCTCTAAGAATTGCGCGTATGAGTAGAAGATTGGTTTGCGATGAGATTTCTTTGCAACGCTGGCAAGCCACGTCTTTGCCCACAGCGTCACATTGGCCCGTGACATATATTTTGTGCAGGTACCAGAGTTATTCACACGCTGACAGTTATTTTCAAGGTCGAGAGCAACAGGCAAATCGCGTGCGTTATAGCCACCAATCTGCCCAATGCGCCAGATGACTTTGCGAGCCTGGGCATTTGCATCGTTGATGATAAAAGTTGGATCTGAGCTATCTGGCAGGTAGGCGTAATAATAGAAGCCGGTATAGAGATGGGCTTTCTGGGCTGCTAGTCGATCAACGAGCAGATACTTGAGCGCCATCGCATCAGCTGCCGTTTGTGCATCCCCGCCCTTGATCATGACAAAGCGAATCCCTGCCGAATACATCTTCTTAAAGTCGATAGGCGCACCACCTGCATGGTTCCAATGGCTCACATCAAGTCCTGCGATCCGCCCACCTGGTCCCAACTGGGCGATCTTGGCTGGCGATAGCGCCCAGACAGAATCTGTGAGGAGAGTAAGGCAAAGCGCAAGTGCAATGAGAAGACGTTTCACTCTTCGACAATCTCAAGTTCTGTAGCGGTCACTTCTAAGATCGCACTCTGCAAAATAGCGATGTGCTTGGGATTTCGAGCGATACTAAAATTATGTTCCCCACCAAACTTTGTGACATCTGAAAAGGTAATCGTGAGAGCTTGCGGCGTGAGAGAGACGAGTCTTGCATCAAAGAAGGCGAGCCAGGCGATCCGATCCTGATCAAGGACTCGATCCAGGACCTCATTCCAGCACCCTTTGAGCTTCTCAAGGGTGATCGCCTCGGAGTCGCTGGTCGGGTTCATGCTCCAAGAATAAGGTAAGGCGGCCTTGAAATTGTCGAGATGAGACAGGTGCGGGAAGTAGATAGGATCTGAATATGGAAAATCAGAGCAGATGCCCGTATTCAGGCGTAAACGTTACTTTCGAGAAGACCTCAAATCATGACTGGTGGCCAAACCAGCTCAACCTGAAGGTTCTCCAATACAACTCACCACTTGCTGACCCTATGGATCCAGATTTTGATTATGCCAAAGAGTTCAAGAGTTTGGATCTCGGTGCTCTCAAGAAAGATCTTGCTGCTCTCATGACAGATTCGCAAGAGTGGTGGCCAGCAGATTACGGCCATTACGGTCCATTCTTTATCCGCATGGCGTGGCACAGCGCTGGCACCTATCGCACCTTTGATGGACGAGGTGGCGGTGGCTCTGGAATGCAACGCTTTGCACCTCTTAATAGCTGGCCCGACAATGTGAATCTCGATAAGGCCCGCCGATTGCTCTGGCCGATCAAGCAGAAGTATGGAAAGAAAATTTCTTGGGCAGATTTGATGATCCTCACCGGCAATGTTGCACTTGAAACGATGGGCTTTAAGACCTTTGGTTTCGGAGGCGGACGTGCTGATGTCTGGGAACCAGATGAAACGTATTGGGGCAAGGAGAATGTCTGGCTCGGCGATGAACGCTATAGCGGAGATCGCGAATTAGAAAATCCACTCGGCGCCGTGCAGATGGGCTTGATCTATGTAAACCCAGAAGGTCCTAATGGAAATCCTGATCCACTCCTCTCTGCTCGTGATATTCGTGAGACCTTTGCCCGCATGGCGATGGATGATGAAGAGACTGTTGCGCTGATTGCTGGCGGACACACCTTTGGTAAGACACATGGCGCAGCAGACCCTTCGAAGTTTGTGGGTCGCGAACCAGAAGCTGCTCCACTTGAGCAGATGGGTCTTGGTTGGAAGAACACATTTGGTTCAGGTAGCGGTAGCGACACTATTTCAAGTGGCCTAGAAGGTGCCTGGACCGCAACGCCAATCTCATGGGATATGAGCTACTTCAAGACCCTCTTTAAGTATGAGTGGGAGCAGACGAAGAGTCCTGCGGGAGCTACACAATGGATTCCAGTAGGCGGTGCTGCTTCAACAACAGTTCCGGATGCTCACGATCCTTCCAAGACACATGCACCTGTGATGCTCACATCGGATTTAGCGCTTCGCGTTGATCCAAGCTATGAGCGAATCTCTCGTGATTTTCTTGCTAACCCAGAGAAATTTGCTGATGCCTTCGCTCGTGCTTGGTACAAACTCACTCACCGCGATATGGGCCCAACCACTCGCTATCTTGGAAGTGATATCCCTGGCGAAGAACTCATCTGGCAAGACCCACTTCCTGCGGCCCCAAAGAAGAGCATCAACTCTAAGCAGATTGATGCGCTGAAGAAAGAGATCCTGGCTTCAGGGCTTTCGATCTCAGAGTTGGTCACAACCGCTTGGGCTTCTGCTGCAACTTTCCGTAGTAGCGATAAGCGCGGTGGCGCTAATGGTGCCCGTATTCGCCTCGAGCCTCAACGCAGTTGGGCAGTAAATAACCCAGCTCAGTTAGCGAAGACCCTGAAGGCCTTTGAGAGCATCCAGAGTAAGTTCAACAAGAAGAATAAGCGCAAGGTCTCTCTTGCTGATCTGATTGTTCTTGGGGGAGTTGCAGCAGTTGAGAAGGCAGCAAAGAAGGCTGGTGTATCAGTCAACGTTGCATTCACTCCTGGCCGCACAGATGCGACCCAAGCGCAGACCGATGTCCTCTCCTTTGCAGCACTTGAGCCAACACACGATGGTTTCCGCAACTACATTAATCCTGCTCATACCCAACCAGCAGAAGAGCTGCTCCTAGACCGTGCCTCACTATTGGCGCTCACAGCTCCAGAGATGACCGTCTTGGTCGGCGGTATGCGTGTTCTCACTGGTGCCTTCACAACCAAGCCAGGTCTTCTCACCAATGACTTCTTCGTCAATCTTTTAGATAACTCTTATGCGTGGGCTCCGAAGGCTGGTACCTCACTCTATGAAGCCCATGATCGCAAGAGCGGGGCAGTGAAGTGGACGGGAACGCGCGTTGATCTGCTCTTCGGTTCGAATTCACAACTTCGTGCCATCTCCGAGGTCTACGCAAGTGCCGATGCACAGAAGAAGTTTGTGAAGGATTTCGCTCAAGCCTGGGCAAAGGTGATGTATTTAGATCGTTTTGATCTGAACTAATTTCACGCGAGTGGGGCGGGTCGGGCTCGAACCGACGACGACGGAATTATGAGTTCCGGGCTCTAACCAACTGAGCTACCGCCCCCAGATGCGAATTCGCATCAGTGGCGTGAGTTTACTAGTTACGAGCCACACCTAAGACACCCAAGCACATCTCATCGGATGAGCCTTCTCCCCATGTCACATAACGAGGCGCAACCTTCTTTAATTGCGGCAATATTGCGCGAAGTGAGGGGTCAAAGGTGCACTGAACACGGACCACATCGCCCACCTTGAGAACGACTGGCTTACTGAGAACCGTGGGGGATTGGTCATCAAAGTTATAGCGAGGCCGATCAAGGAGTATTTTCTCGCCAGGTGTTCCTGGGTTGAGGATCATGCGCAGAGATTTTCCAAGCAAATGCATATGTGGGGTTGCCTTGACAACAGTCTCGCTCTGGGTGATTATGCGATCGCACGTCGAGGTGTTATTGGGAGTTGGCTTAAAGGCGCTTTGACCACAAAGTAAATTCAGGCCAGCCGATTCCATCGCACTTGCCGTACTTGTTCTACGGGCAAGGTCAATAAGAGATTTGCTTCGATCGCAGAGGTCCCCGCTCACTCCGGTTGGGCACGCTAGTTCAACAGGAGCTGGGAAGAGATCAGCATAAAGGGCTTTAAGACGTGAGCCAGCTGCCGGTGCAGTAGTGAGAACAACACTTGACCGATCCTTCGGAGTCGAACCAAAATCAATAGCTAAGAGGTTGTAGTGAATCTGAATAACGAGGAGGTCACCCTTTGCGATGGGTGTCCCATAGCCAGCTGGCATCACATCGGTATTTCGACCTGGTGCCCAAGAGGAGAGCCATGGGGTTGTGAGAAAGGATGAGAAGGATGAACCAAGACCTGATCCACCAAAGCAGGACCAGCCTGCACCGTTATTGTCGAGTGCAAGCGCATCTGCACGGTCCTTCTGTGTAATTTGAAAGAGAATCATGTGATGGACAAGGAGCTTTTGCTGGGGCTTGAAGGTGACCGCTGTGATGATGGAGTTCGTTGAGACATGAGGATCAATGACAAAGCAGTGATAGTCATCTGTTCCACCATTAGTAGGAGCCGGTTGATACTCCTTGCTCATTGTGGCGGTGAAGGCGCGGGAGGTGCTAGCGGAGTTCGTTGCACTCGCAATTGGCATGATGGAAACCACCATGATGAGAGTTACGGGCAAGAGCAGGGCTGCGAGGGTCAGGCGAAGTGACTTCATACTCACAATTCTACAGATCTTTTCACATGGCATCTCTTCGAAGTGGACGATAGCGTACCTATGTGAAGAGGTTAACCCCCATCCCTGCTCTGATTGCTTCGACCTCGATAGCCCTTCTGGGAATCTTCGTAGTTGCTCCTGAGAGAGCTTTGGCATCGCAACAGATCACCATTACAGAACAACGCATCAACGGTGCAGGTGGTGTCACACTCGATACATCGTTGTATTTACCTCTGAAGATTCCGGCTCCAGCAATTCTCTTAGCGCATGGCTTCACTGGCGATAAGAGTTCGGTAGCGGTGCAGGCAAAAATGTTAGCCGAGCATGGGTATGTAGTTCTTGCCTGGACAGCTCGTGGATTTGGTAAATCAACGGGTGAGATCACGATGAATTCACCCAATGGCGAAGTGGCAGATGTTTCACATCTCATCGATTATCTTGCAACCCGCAAAGAAGTAATTCAACAGGGCACAAAGGATCCGCTTGTTGGAATCACCGGCGACTCCTACGGTGGGGCGGTCTCTCTTTTGACCGCTGGCTATGATCATCGCATCGATGCGGTGGCAGCAAATATCACGTGGAGTAATTTGAGCAACGATCTCTTTCCGCAAAATTCACAGGATCCAAGCTACGGTCCTTATAAGAAGTTCTGGGCCGGTACTTTCTTCGCTCTAGCAGCTCTTCCTAATGCCTTTGGCGGGGAATGCGGCACCTTCTCTAAAACGTGGTGCACTGCTTTTAAAGATGCGGTAGCAACGGGAGTCCCTACTGCGGCAGATGAGAAGCTACTACTAGCCTCATCACCATCAACAATCGCCTCCAAGATCACCGCGCCGACACTCCTTATGCAAGGTGAAGCGGACTCACTCTTTCCGCTCACTGATTCAATCGCCAATGCCACAGCAATTCATCAAGGTCACCCTGATGTTCCCATTGCCATGATCTGGCATAGCGGTGGCCATGATGGCGGCACCGATGAAACAAAACGCCTCCAACTTGCTACATCACGGTGGTTTGATAAATATTTGTTGCATCAGAAGATCGCCTTCCCCGCATTCCAGGTCACAGATACCAATGGTTCGATCTCCCTTATTGATTCCTCGGTGATCCCAAAGTTGCTTCAAAGTAATGTTCTTCCAACGGCTCCTGTCTATTCCACTATTCCGATTACCACGCCCTTCGCAGCTCTCATCGCCCCAATCGGTGGAATCCCTGGGGCAATCTCTTCACTGCCTGGAGTGGGATCGGCGTTATCTTTGGCTGGAAATATTGGGGGAGTATCAGCCGCGTTCTTACCTGGGCAGAGTGGTTTCTTAGAGACAGAGCCACTGACGCATCCACTGAGCATCGTTGGACCCTCACATGTGAGCGTAAAGGTCTCATCCAACAAAAGCGATGCCACCCTCTTCTTCTCACTCGTCATTCGCACTGCATCTGGTCAGACAAAGCAACCCAATGGCATCGTGGCACCCGTCCACTTATCGCACTTGGCTGCAACCGGATCTCTCTTCACGATTAATCTGCCTGCGGTTGTGCTGGATGCAGCAGTGGGTGACAAGCTAGCAGTTGCGATTTCAACTACCGATCAGGGTTATGCAATGCCAGCAGATGGCCGCCTCTATACCGTTACTGTGGCGAGCCCATTGAGTTACTCACACCCACTCTTCACCTCATCTAAGGGCAAAGGTGCACTCTTCACCTGGCCTCTCGTTGCTGTTGTTGTTCTTATTCTCTCGATCTGGATGATCTATCTGCGCAGGCCCCGTCATAACACCGAGCCGGTTGAACCAACTGATTCACTCGTCACGGTAAGCAACCTGTCCAAGGTCTATAAGGATGGTTATAAGGCCGTTGATAATCTCTCCTTCCACGTCAAGCGAGGACAAGTTCTTGGATTGCTTGGCCCAAATGGGGCAGGCAAGACAACAACTCTTCGCATGATGATGGGCCTGATCTACCCAACTGAGGGTGAGATCAGCATTAACGGAAAGCCGATCTATCCAGGGTCTCCAACACTTGCCGAGCTTGGATCCTTCGTTGAAGGATCAGGATTCTTACCGCATCTTTCTGGTCGGGAAAATCTTGATCTCTACTGGAAATCAATTGGCCGCACTGATGACCCATTCTTTGATGAGGCAGTGAAGATCACCGATCTTGGCAATGCTCTGGATAAGAAGGTTCGTTCCTATTCACAAGGTATGCGACAGCGCCTAGCGATTGCCCAAGCGATGCTTGGCATGCCAGATCTGCTGGTTCTTGATGAACCAACAAATGGCTTGGACCCCCAACAAATTAAGGCTATGCGTGAAGTCCTGAAGGATTACGCCAAGACTGGCCGCACAGTAATTGTCTCCTCACACCTGCTCTCAGAAGTGGAGCAGACCTGTTCCCACGTGGTCTTGATGCACCGTGGAAAATTGATCGCCTTTGGAACTCTCAAGAACATCCTCACAAAGGCGGGCAAGAAAGCGGGTTCCCTTGAGGAGATCTTTATCGAGCTCATCGGTGATGACCTGACGATCGGAAAGGAGTCCTAGTATGTATTCGCCACGGACCACACTTCCATACCGCGTTGAGATGTATCGACAACTCAAGCGAAAGCGCACCTTCTTTGCTTATCTCTTTGTGATGTCACTACCAATTATCGTTGCACTCGCTGTGAAATTTGGAACGACAGGCAATAGCACGGGCCCTACTCGCTTTGGTGCGGGGACTGCTGACCTCATAGGTCTTGCTACTAAGGGCGCTGCAAATTTCACTGCCACGATGTTCTACTTCGCCACGCCATTCCTCTTGATCGCAGTAGTGGCACTCTTTAATGGTGACACTGTTGCGTCAGAGGCTTCCTGGTCAACTCTGCGTTACCTACTTGCCGCCCCCGTACCACGAGCAAGGCTGCTTGTGCAGAAGTTGAAGGTGAGCCTGACACTCTCTGCTGTTGGAATTCTCTTGCTCGCTGGAACCTCATTTGCTGTGGGAGCTCTCGCCTTTGGCACTGCGCCCCTGCAGACGCCACTTGGTGTGACGATGGCCAACCCACTTGCAATTGAGCGTCTGGCGATAGTCGCTGGATATCTGGCAATCACGCTTCTTGTCGTAGCAGCAATCGCCTTCTATTTTAGTGTCACTACTGATGTTCCCCTTGGAGCTGTTGGGGGAGCGATCGGCATCATGATCCTCTCGAATATCTTGGACGCAATCACAGGACTTGGGTCACTTCGCAATGGGCTGCCTAGCCACTTCTCATTTTCTTGGTTTGATGCGCTCTCCAGTGAGATCGACTGGACACAGATGATTCGTGGCGCCGCCTATGCCGTAATTCTCGCGGCGATTCTGACCTCTCTTTCATTCATTCGATTTGCGAA
>CAIJKC010000075.1 GCA_903821145.1 uncultured Actinomycetes bacterium
ATAGCGAGCGCAATCGCCATCTGGATCATCGCCATTGCTGCTATCAGCATCGCATCCCATACCGCTAACCCGACATCAACGAGTACCTCTCGCTATGTCAACGTCGTAGGAGTCGGGAGTGTGAAAGTCACACCTGACTCTGTTCGCGCAGATCTGAGTGTTTCACATCTTGCTGCGACTACCGCCGCTTCACTTGCTGCCACCGCAAAGTCTGCTGATGCCATGCGCGCATCCCTCAAGGCTTCCGGGGTCGCTGCCAAAGATATTAAAGCAACAAACCTCTCTACCAATCCTGAGTACAGTTATTCAAATAGCGGTCCAGCAAAGTTAACTGGCTATCGCACCACGCAGAACTTCACTGTTGTCATCCGTGATGGAAAGAACTCAGGCCTCATTATTCAAAGCGCTCAATCAGCTGTGGGTAACTCGCTATCGATTAGCGCAACAACTGCCTTTGTCTATGACCAGAAGAGTGCAGAAGCCAATGCCCGCACTTTGGCCATCGCTTCGGCAAAGGCGAAGGCCGATAGTTATGCCAGCCTGGCTGGATCAAAACTTGGTAAGGTCTTGAGTATTGATGAGCAGATCAACCAATCTTCCTCACCACTGCCTCTGATGGCGATGGCAAAATCTGACTCTCTTGGTGCACCAGTGCAGGTTGACTTGGGTCAACAAGAGATCACAGTGACCGTCACGACCAAATGGGAGCTGAAATAGCCTGAGTTTTGCCCTACGCCCTTCCTCCGATACCCTTAGCGCTCGCTCTAAACGTCCCCATCGTCTAGAGGCCTAGGACATCGCCCTTTCACGGCGGTAACACGGGTTCGAACCCCGTTGGGGGCACAACCCCCTCAAAGGGTTTATAAATGAATAGCACGACAGTTTCACCTAGCTTTGATGAAGGAGTAATCCTCCATCGAATGAGATGCCGAATGAATGCGTAATAGCAGAAGCCCGGCACTCGGTTAGGCCCAGTAGCGCAGTTGGTTAGCGCGCCGCCCTGTCACGGCGGAGGTCGCGGGTTCAAGTCCCGTCTGGGTCGCGGTTGATTTCTTCAGCCAGTAAGTGAAGTAAGCACGGCAAGTCTGGCTCGGTAGCTCAGTTGGTACGAGCGCGCGATTGAAGATCGTGAGGTCGACAGTTCGATCCTGTCCCGAGCCACTCTCGTTTTTAATTAATCTCTTATTATCAAAGACTATTAAAGATCAGCAGTGCGAATGAAGTAGCTAAACAATCCAAGCCACGCCAAGCCAGCGATCGCTGCGAGCAACTCCTCGCTGCCCTTTCCAATCAAGGGAATCAAGACCGCACATCCAGCGAAGAGACCCGAGAGAATCCATAAGACGATCGCCGCTGTTGGCCGAGGCAAGCCGGCACGAATGAGGCGATGGCTGAGGTGATCGCGGCCGCCTTGGAAGGGGGAGACCTTACGCCGCAGCCGAGAGATCACCGCGACCGAGGTATCGAGAATTGGGACTGCAAGGAGAAGTAATGGCGTGGCAAGTGATGTCCACTCGGTCTGCGCATCTGGGTGCAATCTAATAGTGAGTGATGCAATCAATATTCCTAAGAAGAGTGCGCCGGCATCGCCCATATAAATACGTGCTGGACTCTTATTCCACAATAAGAAGCCGAGGGTTGCACCGGCTGTCACAGCAGCCAGACCACCCACTAAATACTGTCCGCCATCAATTGCGATCTTGGTCAGAGCGATTGAAGAGATTGCAATAGTGCCAGCTGCGCCGCCATCAAGATTATCGAAGAAGTTCACTGAGTTGCAGATACCAACAATCCAGATAGTTGTGATGACCGCATCGAGGACCTTTGACCCGGTCGGAGTACCAACAGTGCTTGAGGCGATTAAGAGCGCTGATGTAAAGAGTCCGGCGACGGTCTGGGCAATAAAGCGGGGTAATGGCGGCAAATTCTTAATGTCATCCCAGAGCCCGATGGCTCCCAAGATCAAGGCAGGTCCAAGCACTGTGAGGGCGAGCCAATAATTCTTACTCTCAGATCCTTTGACGATAAGTGCGCCGAAGGAGATGACAAAAACTCCGATGATGATTCCGAGGCCACCTAAATAAGGGACTGGCTCTTTATGAGTCTTATGAGAGTGAACGGGTGAATCCATCACATCATGTTTGATTGCAAGTTTTCTCATCCACGGCGTAATGGCGCCAACGAGAACGAAGGATCCCAGGGCAAGGAGGAGAACTTGAATATGTGAGATTTTCATAGATGGGTGAAGATTAAAGTAATTAGTCAGCGGTGATCTTATTTAAGAGCGCTTTGACTTCTGATTCTTTATAACGACGATGTCCGCCGAGCGTACGAATCGATGTGAGTTTGCCGGCCTTTGCCCAACGAGTTACGGTCTTTGGATCAACGCGAAAGAGCGCGGCAACTTCTGATGGGGTCAGAAGATTCTCTTGTGCTGGAATCTCTTCACTCATAGGCCACTCCCTTCTTCAACTGCGATCACTTGTCCGAATCGTCCGTTATGAGAGGAGTATTCCCTGCCTTCTCAGAAATGTGAAGAGGATTTACATAGCTTGTTCAAATGCCGCGACCCTGCGCCAGCGTGAAACCAGGCGTTCGTAGCCCTGACCAGCCATCGCACCATCACCTTGGGATAGGCCGGCGAGTGAAAGGTGGATATCTTCGATCGAGGTATCGGCTTCAAGCCCAGCTTCACCATTGGCGATCAGCGCCTGCTCTAAGTAGTCGGCGAGGCCACCGTAATCACATTCCACGATTGATTCGGCATGAAAAAGGGAGAGCCATTCGAGTAGATCTGCGATCTCCTCTTCGATGGGACCGTTACCAAAAGATGAGACAACGGCTTGATGAGTAAACATGCAGCGTTGCTTTGCATTAGCAATCGATGTTCGCATCACCGTATAGGCACCATCTTCGGTGGTCCCGCGGATGCGTTCATCGACGGCAAAGAGTGAGAACCAGCGTGGTGGGATGACCCACGTCTCGGTGATGATGTGAGGAACTTTCTCATCGAGGCCTTCGCGTTCAACATTGATGGTGATCGCTTCCTCCATCGAACCTGGAAGAAAGAACTTGGTGAGAGGTGCTGGAAGTGAATCCTTAAAGATCTCTAGCGCTGCCCAACAGCGAGCGGCAGTTGACCATGGTGCAACATATTTCTTTCCCTCAAACTCCAGAAGGTGAGCACCATCGGCTTGCAAAACTGGCGGCTCAGTAAAGATGGTTCGCTTGAGTGCTCGCAACTGTTCATCACGGCCAGTAAGCGCTGTCATCGGGATTGCATCCCAGCGAAGACGATCTACGGGAGCGAAGGCATCGATAGGTTCATAGATGCGAAGTGATGCGACATACGGTGTTGGGCGCATAAGGCAGTATTTCTAATTACGCGCGATTACGCACGACGGATGTAGTTGCCCTCTGCGAACGGGTCATCATCGTTCTGATTATCTGTGTCGACTTCGCCATGGAGCTCTTTTGCTAGGCGTTCAAGATCCATCTCTTGTCCGTTGTACTTGAGATCTCTTGCGACTTTAGTCTGCTTGGCTTTCGCACGGCCTCTACCCATAGTGAGACCCCCTTACTGAAATCAAAATTCGTCAGAGCCGAAGATTATCGGAGAAGGTAGGAACCCACCAAAGCGGAGCCTGATGAGCCTGTTCTCTCCTGGATAACGCCGGCGACCCAGGCTTTCATTCCCCGAGCAGCGAGCGTACGGAGGGCCCGATCAGCCTCCTGGGGTGCCACAAAGGCGCTCATTCCGATCCCGCAGTTCCAGGTCCGCTCCATATCGGTGGCGGGGACGCCCCCGGCTGAGGCCAAATAGGCCATCTCCACAGGCAAGGCCCAGGTAGAGCGGTCATAGATAGCGGTGAGGTGATCAGGCATGACTCGGGCGGTGTTCTC
>CAIJKC010000076.1 GCA_903821145.1 uncultured Actinomycetes bacterium
CTCATAACTTCGCCACAACCTTCGGCCACATCCGACCAAATACATAAAGGCCGAGGATAAAGACAATGATCGACGTGCTACCCATCATAAACCACTCGTGCTTTGTCGCAACAGCGTTGCCACCAAAGACATCGCGGAAGATCTGCAGATACGAGGTCAATGGGTTGGCGTGAATAACTCGTTGAGTATGTGGACCAAGTGCCGAGATTGGATAGAAGACTGGGGTCATATATTGAAGAGCGAGCAGGAAGATACTGATGAGTGATCGTGAATCATCGAAGTTCACATAGGCGATCGCCAACATCAAGCCAAGTCCGGTCGAAAAGAGTGTCATACAAAGCATGAAGACCAGGAGTAGTGGCGTCTTTATTCCTGGATGCTTGCCGAAGATTAAAAGAACAACGGTAAGTGGGATCAAACCGAAGAGGAAGTTGATCGCCGAAGAAATTGTTGCCGAGAAAGCGAAGATTTCAGGCCGCACATAGACCTTAGTGAGCACGCCGGCACCAGTCGCGATTGCATCTGCCGCCATTGTGAGCCCCTGGTTGAAGAGGGTCATGGTCAGCACACCCGAGAGCAGGTACGGGAGAAAGGATTGACCATCAGGAAGACGAGCTTTGAAGACAGTGTTAAAGACATAGAACATCACTGCTGTTGTGAAGAGTGGGTTCAGAAGGGACCACCAGATACCAATGACTGAGCGCTTGTAGCGAACGGTGAGATCACGAGCAACGAGCAATTTGAGGAGCGAACGCTTCTCCCAGACCCCTTTAAGTGGGGTTATTACCGGTAGCTGCTTCTCTGCGGAGTCATAGACCTGCATTGTTGAGATACCCCGCAATATCGTTGATGATCACTTCAAGTGACCGAGTTGGGGCCCAACCGGTCGTAGCCTTAATTTTAGAGATATCCGGGATCCGACGCTGCATATCTTCAAATCCCGCGCCGTAGGCGTCTTCATAGGATTTCTTCTTGATTGTGGATGGTGATCCCAATTGCGCAATCACCGCCTTGGCCAAGCCTTCAACCGAGATCTCGTAGTCATTACCAATGTTGTAGACCTGACCAATAGTCTCTGGCGAATCGATTACAGATAACAAGCCGGCAACCGCATCTGCAACATGGCAGAAACATCGGGATTGTTCGCCCGTGCCATAGACATCTAGTGGTTCACCCTTCAATGCCGCTTCTACAAATCGTGGGACAACCATGCCATATGACCCCACTTGACGTGGGCCGACAGTATTGAAGAAGCGAACGAGCCTTACAGGCAGGCCCTTCTCACTGAAGTAGAAATATCCAAGTGATTCATCGATCGCCTTTGCTTCGCTATAACTCCAGCGAGATTTAAGAGGAGACCCTACGATGCGATCAGATTCTTCATTAAGTGGCCTGCCACCATTCTTGCCATAGATCTCAGATGACGATGCGATCAAAACTGGTTTATTACATTGTGCTGCTACTTCCAAAACATTCTCGGTGCCATTCAGATTAATGCGAAGAGATTCCAATGGCTTATCGACGATATTAAAGACGCCGACGGCTGCTGCAAGGTGAATGACATGATCTACTTCAGATACCAACTGAGAGACGAGATCGCGATCAAGGATCGATCCGTTATAAAAAGTGACTGCCTCGTTGCCGATGAGGGCTTCGATATTGTGATGATTGCCGGTCGATAAATTATCAAGGATGACGATGCCATCCCCGCGTGCGACAAGAGCATCTGAAAGGTGAGATCCGATGAAGCCAGCACCACCAGTGATCAAATACTTCATTAGTAGCCCCCACGGGTATCGAGAATAGGAATCGACCCTAAAGCATCTAAATCAGCGCCAGTATGTGGGTTTACGAGGATTGCCAAGTCATATCCGGCAGAGAGTGCAGCTGACGCCTCGCCTTTCCATTGGCCGACTAAATGGTCGTGCCACACAACATCGGCACCGGCGTTGCGAAGTAATGAGATCAAGGCATCCGCTGGTGTCTCACGAACATCAGCAACATCTGGCTTGTAGGCAACGCCAATAACAATGACCTTCTTGGAGGAGAGAGATCCGAGCATGCCGGTTGCAACGCCAGCAAAGTAGGAAGGACGAGAGAGATTGACTTCATTTGCGAGATCGATAAAGCGGGTAGAGGCGCCAATCTCACGCGCCTTCGCCGCAAGATAAGTTGGATCTACCGGGATGCAATGTCCACCGATGCC
>CAIJKC010000077.1 GCA_903821145.1 uncultured Actinomycetes bacterium
AAATATGGTGAGACGACTTTTAATTACACAAAGATCTATAACGGAACAACTAGTGATGGATCCCTTACTACCTGCACAGCATCTCGTACCGTCTGGTATCAAGATGCGCAGGCCTTCTCACTACGCGCCGGACTGGTCGCAAAATACCACTTGGGTGGTATTGCAGAATGGACCATGGGAATGGAAGATCCATTAGCTATTGCCGCCATTAGAGCAGTCGCGACCTCGATTGCCCCAGATCCAGTGGTGGCAAATCTGGTATCCAATTCCACGCAAGTGATTGTGGGGGATGTTGTGGAGATCCAAACTTCAGTAGCAAAGAAGGATACGACAGCATTTGCTGGGATTCCAGTTCAGATCGAGACAAAGACAGCAACGAGTGATTGGTCCTCATTGAAGTCACCTCTTATTCCGGCTACCTCTGCAGCGGATGGGACCCTCTCGCTTGCGCTCCTTGTGGGTGAGAATACGCAGCTGCGAATCAGAAGTGCTGGGTCGTGGGATCGACTGGAAGGGCTATCACCAGTTGTCACTATTAGCGTTGCACGGACCATCTCCTGGAATCCACCCACATCGATACGTAGTGGTGTTACCTACCTCATCACGGGCCAGATACAGCCAGCAGTTGCAGGCGTGACAGTTCAACTCGATGATGGGGTTGCTGCCCACTCAGCAACGTGGTCATCGGCCAAGACTTTGGCAGATGGCACCTTCACGCTCACACTCTCTGCAAGTCAGATTGGAGTGCATTCCTATCGTGTGATCGTGCCAGCTGACCTGGCCTTTATCGCATCCCAAACAGAGTTTGTTAAAGTACTCGTGCGATGAGTGAAGAGTCTGCAGGTTCAACTTTCGGAGGCGTTGATACGCTGACCGATATCGATGCTGCACTCCACGAACTATTAGATCGACCATGGATCTGCCTTGTTTGGGATGACCCAGTCAATCTCATGAGTTATGTCATCTTTGTCTTTAAGAAAATCTTTGGTTTTTCTCATGAGCGAGCTAATGAACTCATGCTCCTTGTTCACAACGAAGGTCGAGCAGTGGTGGCAAGTGGAAGTCGCGAGGAGATGGAACGATACGTCCAGAGTCTGCACGAACATGGTTTGTGGGCGACGCTTCAACGTGACGACAAGATCTGATATGTCTAACTTTGAAAGAGCGGGAAATGCATATTCCCTTGATCTCACACTCGATGAAGCTCACATCCTCATTAACCTAGTTGAGCAACTCCTTGAATTATTGGGGGAGGGAGATTTCTTCCACCATTACGACACAACCGATCCCTTTGCAGCACTTATGTCTATGCAGCAAGAAGTTGTGGCACCCGATGATCCGGTCTTAATGCGCCTTCTGCCCAATGCCTACGCAGACCCTGAGGCAGCTGGTGATTTCAGGAGATTCACTGAATCTACAATTCGCTCAACCAAGCAGCGAATCTTGCGCGAAGTTCGTGCCCACCTTGCTATTTTGGTAGATGAGGACAAGGCAGGAACTGTTGCTGACCTCGAGGCAGATACCTGGCTCATTGCGCTCAATGACTTGCGACTGGCCCTGAGTGTTCGTCTTGAAATAAACGAGGAGAGTTTTGATCTCTTCGAATCATTGCCTGACGAAGATCCGCAGAAATCGATCTATGCCGTCTATTACTGGCTTGGTTGGCTGCAGGAGAACTTGCTGAACTTGCTCTAAACTGAAGACATGAATAGCGCCCCGATCGGTATCTTCGATTCTGGCGTTGGCGGCCTCACCGTTGCACGAGCGATTATCGATCAGCTCCCACATGAATCAATCCTCTATTTAGGTGATAGCGCCCGTGGGCCTTATGGACCACGTCCACTTGCCGAGGTTCGAAGTTTCGCTCTTGAATGTTTGGATCAACTCGTGGCTGCAGGCGCTAAGGCATTGGTGATTGCTTGCAACACAGCGAGTGCTGCAATGCTGCGAGACGCACGGGAGCGGTATGACATTCCTGTGATTGAAGTGATTCAACCGGCTGCTCGACGAGCAGTGGCGGCGACCCGCTCAGGCAAGGTCGGGGTTATTGGAACACAAGCGACGATTGATTCTGGCGCATATCTCGATGCTTTTACTGCCGCCCCACAGTTGGATATTACTGCGATCGCCTGCCCTCAGTTTGTGGACTTTGTTGAGCGCGGTGAGACTTCTGGTGTTGCGATTACTGCAGTGGCCGAAGAGTACTTGCGCCCATTACTCAATGAAGGTGTCGATACATTGGTTCTAGGTTGCACCCACTACCCATTACTGACTGGCGTCATCTCCTATGTGATGGGTGATTATGTGACTCTTGTGTCGAGCGCAGAAGAGACAGCCAAAGATTTGTACCGCACTCTCGTAGAGCATGACTTGCTCAACGATGAGGAGAAGCCAACTTATCGCTTCATCTCCACTGGAGACACTCAAGAGTTCTCAAAGCTCGCTCGCCGCTTCCTTGGCCCAGAAGTCACAGCCGTTGAGAATCACCTATAAAATTCACTCTGCTCAACGAAACCCACTAACGAAGAGAGTCCAACGTGTCTAATCGCTCCGACGGTCGCACAGCAGATCAACTACGTCCGATCTCATTCCAACGAAACTGGTTGAAGAATGCTGAAGGTTCGGTCTTAGTGGAATTTGGTAATACTCGCGTCCTCTGTGTTGCAAGCTTCACACCAGGAGTTCCACGCTGGCTAACGGGCAAGGGAACTGGGTGGGTTACCTCAGAATATGCAATGTTGCCTCGCGCCACACATACTCGTTCAGATCGTGAGAGCGTAAAAGGAAAGCTCGGTGGCCGTACCCAAGAAATTTCTCGCTTAGTAGGCCGTTCACTTCGTGCCGTGGTCGATACTCACGCACTTGGTGAGAACACAATTGTTATCGACTGCGATGTGCTCCAAGCAGATGGTGGAACCCGTACCGCAGCAATCACAGGAGCATACGTTGCACTGGCCGATGCGATCACCTGGGCAAAAGGTGCAGGACATATTTTGGCCGACCGCAAACCTCTTCGACAATCAGTTGCGGCGGTGAGCGTTGGAATCATTAAGGGAGTGCCGATGCTCGATCTCTGCTACGTTGAAGATGTCGATGCAGATACCGATATGAATATCGTCTGTACTGGAGATGGAACCTTTGTCGAAGTACAGGGCACTGCCGAAGGAGTTCCCTTCGATCGCAATCTTCTTAATCAACTCCTTGATCTAGGTGTTGCTGGGTGTAAAGAGTTGACCGCCCTGCAAGAAGCCGCGCTCGCGAAGTAAGAGGCTCTCATCATGAAGCAAGTTGTTCTGGCGACAAGAAACGCGGGAAAGATCGCAGAGTTTTCCAGGCTGCTGAGCGAGCATGCGCAGGATATTCAGGTTTTAGGGCTCGCAGATTTTCCTGATATGCCAGATGTTGAGGAGAGCGGAACCACTCTGACTGAGAACGCGCTACTTAAATCACGGGCAGTTGCTGCATTCACACAGCTACCCGCACTTGCCGATGACAGCGGCCTCTTCGTGGATGCACTTGGCGGAGACCCTGGTGTTTACTCTGCGAGGTGGGCAGGAGAACATGGCAATGATCGTGCCAACACCGCAAAAGTTTTGGCTCAACTGCAAGAGCTCGCAGCAACCACACCCGACCTTGACCGTTCCGCCGCCTTTCGGTGCGCGATCGCACTCTCTTTTCCGGCAGGCCACGCGCAGGCAGGCAACGATTTGGTGGAGATGGGCGAGATGCCGGGCCAGGTAATTGAGGCACCTCGTGGCGATGGTGGATTTGGCTATGACCCGATCTTTATCCCCGCGGGCCTCACCCTCACTTCAGCCGAGATTGATGCTCACCACAAGGATGAAATTAGCCATCGTGGTCGCGCCATGCGCGCCATTGCACCTATTTTGGTAGACCTTCTCTAGTATCCTTTCAGCATAGAAGTTACCCCTGCGAAACCAAGGAGTTCAGCCGTGGCAGTAAAGAAGAGCGCTAAGAAGAAGGTGGCCAAGAAGGCACCTGCTAAGAAAGTAGCCAAGAAGGTTGCCGCAAAGCGCGTTGCCAAGAAGGCCACCGTCAAGAAGGTCGCCAAGAAGGCAGCTGCGAAGAAGCCTGCCGCTAAGAAAGCACCTGCAAAGCGCGTTGCTAAGAAGGTAGCGAAGAATGCTCCAGCCAAGAAGGTTGCCAAGAAGGCTCCAGCTAAGAAGGTCGCCAAGAAGGCCGCGAAGAAGGCGCCAGCAAGAATTGTTATTCCATCGGCAACTTCAGTTGCTTCGATCTCAACAACACCTGCTGCGAAGGCTGCACCTGCAGCTCCAGTAGCAAATAAGAGCGCAGCAACACAAACAAACTCTTCATCTCGTGTTGTAGTAACAGTTATTGCCGGTATTGCGCTCCTTGCAATCATCGTGATCTCACGTAGCCACAATTCCACTGCAACTCCTGCAGCAACACCTGAAGCGAGTGCATCGGCTTCAGCCACGACGGCAACTCCTGACGCGAGTGCTTCAGCGACTGCCACTATGTCAGCTTCAGCAGATAGCACACACGCGGCTCCGCTTGGAATCGTCGCTCACTACACATCAACTGGAGCCACAATTTTCTGGCAGACAGCGATGGACGCCACAAACTTCAATATTGAGATTGCATCAAATGGTGGAGCATGGAAGCTCATCTCAACCGTTCCTGCATCCCAACTATCACTAAATGTTACTAAGGGTGCGACAGGTGGATGGACTTCATTCCGAGTCTCAGCTGTTTACGCTGATGGCAAGGTTGTGGCTGGCAAGGTCTTCGGCCTTCCAGGTCAATACGCCTAAGAGAAATTAAAAAACCCCGCCAGATTCGCTCTGGCGGGGTTTTTTTATTCCCTATTTCTTTTGCAGATGTTCCAGGATTGCAGCGACATAGACGCTACTGCCGGCATCAATAAGGTGAACGCCATCTGGTGCAAAGAATTCAGGATGACCTTGAGAAATCTCATCCCATGCAATCAATTCAACATTGGGATAATCGGTGATAACGCGTGAAATAATGGCGTTGTTATCCGGTGCCCACGGGCGAGGAACAGCGGTATTTACCAGGATCACCTTGGGTTGGTTTTTTAACAAGTCAAGCAACGTGCGGACGGATTCTTCCGTGAGATGGTTGTTGTTTCCAAGATCGAGGATGGTGATGCTGTGTGGAACTTGCGATCGGTCTTCTTTGACGACAGAGATTAGTTCATCAATCTGACGTCCTACACGGGCATTAATGAGGGAAATAGGGAAGTGGGTCGCTAGTTTCTCGTGAATTCCAAGGATTACCGAGTCACCCGTTACCCAGAGTCCTGGTACTCCTGGGATAGATGGCGCTGGTTGAGATAAAGATGTCGTGACCTTCGTTGCTTGCGCATTCACCCCTTCATGGAGACGATAGTAAGCAGCCCATGAGGCACCTGATGTTGCAAATAAAACCAAGAGAACTGAGGCAGCAATGGTCGCCTTCGCTCGCCTGCGTACCCTTGGTGTGCGATATTTCAATCCACGCAACCAGTTTCCAAGTTTTCCACGTCTGATCGGAATTTCTACCCACCGTAAGGAGATATCTGCGAGTGCAAGGACGATAAGGATGCGTGCAGCATTGATCGCCCAGATAGCCCCGGCAAGATCCACGCTCGGCCTGGTGACCAGGAAAATGACCCAATGCCATAAATAGAATCCATAGGAACGCACACCAATCCATAAAAGCCAACGCTAACTCAAGAGCGCTGAAAAGCGTGAA
>CAIJKC010000078.1 GCA_903821145.1 uncultured Actinomycetes bacterium
CTCTTACGAAACTAAAGAAGGCGAAAAGCGCACAGTCTTTGAGGTTGAGGTTGATGAAGTAGGTCCATCACTTCGCAATGCAACCGCCAAAGTCACTAAAACATCAGGTAAGGGTGCCGGTGGATTCTCTGCCGCTCCTGAAAGTGCATCATCAGATGATCCTTGGTCAGCCTCACCAGTTGGTGGCGGTTGGGCAACGACAGCTGCAGATGACCAACCTCCGTTTTAATAGGTAATTTATCCAATCAACCAACCATTCTCGTGTAATCACTTCAATCACGAGGCATCCAAATAAGGAGCACCACAGTGGGAGCAAGAAGTAATAAGACGCTAAAGCCAAAGAAGGTTGCACCAAAACTTTCTGCTGCAGCGCTCAAGAAGTTTAAGAAGAAGCCATGTTCTTTCTGCCGTGAAAAGGTCAATTACATTGACTATAAGGACATTGCGACTCTTCGTAAGTACATCTCAGATCGCGGCAAGATCCGCGCTCGTCGCGTGACCGGTGCTTGCACCGAGCACCAACGCGCAATCGCAGCCGCAGTCAAGAACAGCCGTGAAATGGCTCTCTTGCCTTACACCTCAACAGCGCGATAAGGATCGGTAGATATCTATGAAACTCATCCTTACCCAAGAAGTAACAGGCCTCGGCCACGCTGGTGATGTTGTCGTTGTTAAAGATGGCTACGCACGTAATGCACTCCTTCCTAATGGCCGCGCAATCGCGTGGAGCCAAGGTGGAGAGAAGCAGATCGAGGGAATCAAGCGCGCTCGTACAGCCCGTGAGATCCGCGATCGCGACCATGCAAACGAGATCAAGGCAACACTTGAAAAGAGTGAAGTCCTTGTGACAGTAAAGGTCGGATCAACAGGTTCCATGTTCGGTTCTGTGACAGATAAAGACATCGTTGCTGCTATTAAGAGCACAACTGGTGTTGATATCGATCGCCACCGTATCAAGGCAGTCGGTCACATCAAGAAGCTTGGTAGCCACGCAATTAAGGTCAGCCTTCATAGCGCAGTGACTGCAAACGTCACGATCAGTGTCGTTGCTGCTTAAGTAATTCATTACAAAGAACCCCACCTGGCTATCCAGGTGGGGTTCTTTCATGAGAGCCACATAGTGAGATACCCAGAGATTTCTTTACCCACAGGGGCTAGCGCTCAATAAGGCGCAATGAGCGAGAGTTACCCACAGTTTTTCCCTAGTTACCCACACCTTGTCCACCAGATTTCCCATCTACTACACAGACTCACACACAGCTGGCCTCCGGCAACCTTGGGAATGTCAGTGCCGACCGCCAAGATTGCGCCATGAGCTTGGCTGAAGTACCACCCGCAAATAACTCAGCGCCGCGTCCCATTAGGAACGCTGGCCCTGTTGAATTCGAACGCAACCCTCCGCAAGATCTCGTTGCAGAGCAAGGTGTTCTTGGTGGGATGCTGCTGAGTAAAGATGCAATTGCAGATGTTGTTGAAGTAATTAAGGCGCGAGATTTCTATCGCCCAGCACATGAACTTATCTACGATGCAATTCTCGATCTCTATGGACGTGGTGATCCTGCAGATCCCGTAACAGTCGCTGCAGAACTTACAAAGCGCGGTGATATCGCACGCGCTGGTGGTGCACCATATCTGCACACGCTCATCTCTTCCGTTCCTACCGCAGCGAATGCTGGCTACTACGCACGTATCGTTGCTGATCGCGCAATCTTGCGACGTCTGGTTGAAGCTGGAACTAAGATTGTTCAAATTGGTTATTCCGAAGAGGGCGATATTGAAGATGCAGTAAACCAAGCGCAGGCCGAGGTCTATCAAGTAACAGATGGCAATGCCTCTGAAGATTACATTCAACTCTCAGAACTCCTACCCGCAGCACTCGATGAAATCGAAGCGCTCTCCAAGGGCATGGTCGAACATGGTGTGAAGACTGGCTTTAAAGATCTCGACACACTTACTGGTGGATTACACGCCGGCAATATGATCGTGCTTGCCGCGCGTCCTGCGGTAGGTAAGTCAACACTTGGTTTAGATATTGCACGCCATGCATCTATTCATAATGGCGATGCCTCAGTGATCTTCTCACTGGAAATGTCTCGTTCAGAAATTACCATGCGTATGTTGGCTGCTGAAGCTCGTGTGGGATTAAATAACATTCGATCAGGCTCACTCTCCGATGAGGAGTGGGGCCGTCTTGCTAAGAGAATGGGTGAGATTAGCCAAGCACCGCTCTTTATCGATGACTCACCAAACCTCTCTCTCATGGAGATCCGTGCCAAGGCACGTCGGCTCAAGCAGAAGCACAATCTCAAGCTGATTGTGATCGATTACCTGCAGCTCATGACCTCAGGCAAGAAGGTTGAGAACCGCCAACAAGAAGTATCTGAGTTCTCACGTAACTTAAAACTTCTGGCAAAAGAGCTTGAAGTCCCAGTCATCGCTATCTCACAGCTCAACCGTGGACCTGAACAACGTGCTGATAAGAAGCCGATGCTCTCAGATCTTCGTGAATCAGGTTCGATCGAGCAAGATGCCGACGTTGTTATTCTCTTGCACCGCGATGATCTCTATGACGCCCAGATGCGCCAAGGTGAAGCAGACCTGATTATTGCCAAGCACCGTAATGGACCAACGCGCACAATCACCGTTGCATCCCAACTTCACTTTGCGCGTTTTAGCGATATGGCGCCAAGCTTCACTCCACCACCGCAGCAGAACACTGGATCATCAGAGTCCTTTACGGGTGGATTTAATTAATTAAATCGGGTTGAGTTTTCCACTCTTTACATCGTAGATCGCACCCATCACAGTGATGCCGCTCTTTAAGAGCGGATAACTCTCGATCCGGCCGATATCTTTAATGAGCGCAGCTTCCTGATCTTTCACGGTACGGATCTCAACGCCACGAGTATCAACACCTGACTTCTCCATAATCAGAGCATGCATCTCATCCTCAGTTGCACTTGCCATCCGGCAATCTGTATGGGGCATAACAAGGACACGGTTCACATTGAGAAGATGTGTCGCCAAAATCAAGGTACGGAGAACGTCATCGGTGACACGAGCACCGGCATTTCGAAGGATCTTTGCATCGCCAGCATCCATTCCAACAATACGAAGCGGATCGATACGTGAATCCATACAGGTCACAATTGCTAACCCTTTACGTGCCTCACCAGTGAGTTCATGGGAGTGGAAAGAGGCAGCAAAGCTCTCGTTTGCAGCAAGTAGATCTTTGAAGGTCTCCATAGGCGTTAATTTACTCGGTCTGAGCTGATGCTCGATCAGCAATTGCTATACCGACGAGTACTACAAAGGCACCGAGAAGTTGGACCAGATTAAATCTCTCACCCAGTAATACCCAGGCGAATGCGCCAGCGATAACCGGCTCAAGCATCCCAATGACACTGCCTGTTGATGCGGTCGTATAGATAATCCCCGCCATCACGCAGGAGTAGGGAACAACGGTGCCAAAGATGATGATCGAAGCTACTAAGAGCCACCCAGGAGCATGATGGCCATGGAAGCGGCCAAGGAGTTCGATCTTCTTGGTCAAAATCTCGGTTGGATAGCTCCACCACGGCATGACGATGGCGTAGAAGAGTGCGGTCACACCAAGGCCCCACGTCAGAATCTCACCTGATGTGCGCTTATCTGCCATTCCCTTGGATTGAAGGAAGTAGACGGTGAGAGCGAATGCGCTCGCTAGCGCGCCAAGAACACCAGGGCCATTGAGGGTCAGGCCCTTCCATATTTGTGCCAAGAGAATTAAACCAAGGAAGGCAAAGGCCAAACCAATCCACATCGATCGCTTCACTTCACGCTTGCGAACAAAACGGAGCCAGAGTGCGATCCAGAGCGGGGAGGTGAACTCTAGAAGTAAGGCAATGCTTACTGGCAGACGAGCGATCGCGAAAAAGTAGGTGGTCTGAACTCCAGCAAAGCCAATCACACCAAAGAGAATAAGTTTTGGGATCTCACGCCTCGTTGCCTTAAGCGGAAAACCAGAACGTAGATAGGTGATGATGAAGAGCAGAATAAAAGCGCCAGTTGAGCGGATTTCTGTCAATCGCCACGCAGGCATACCCGCTTCAAGGACCCACTTAGAGACAGTGCCATTAGCGGAGAAGAAGAGAGCGCCAAGGGCTAAGAGCAGCTCACCGCGGTATTTGGTCAACACAACGGTGAGCCTATCTAATTACACGAGATAAAACAGGTTTCTAGTAAGCACCCTCTGGCAAGTTCATGATCTCGCCATCTTCAGATTCGATGATCTTCAACTCTGAGCGAAGATGAGGCAAGACGGTGCGGATAAAGTACTTGGCAGATGCAATCTTGCCTGTGTAGAAATCCTTATCTTTTCCGGTCGCAGTCGGCAGCTTTGCTACTGCAATATCTGCTTGACGCAAGAGCAACCAGGCGATGATGATCTCACCGACGCTCATCAAAACGCGAGTGGTGTTGAGTCCAGTCTTATAGATCTTCTCGGGATCCTCTTGTGACTCCATCGCATAACCGACCATGGTTCCGATCATGGCATTGAGTGTCTCAAGACCCTTCGCAAGCTCAGCCTTCTCAGAGGCTAACTCGCCACCGGTTGCAGTGAATGCACCAATCTCTTTACCCAGAAGCCCGATTGCACGGCCTCCATCCTTCACAATCTTGCGGAAGAAGAAGTCCAAGCCCTGAATTGCAGTAGTTCCCTCATACAAGGTGTCGATCTTGGCATCGCGAACATACTGTTCAAGTGGCCAATCTTGGGTGAATCCTGAACCACCAAATGTTTGGAGTGATTCAGTGCCAAGCAGTGTCCAAGATTTCTCTGAACCAAAACCCTTAACGATCGGAAGCAAGAGATCATTGAGCTTCTCAAAGTCTTCAGCATCCTTACCCTCAGCCTTAGCGAGCGCAATCGCATCCTGGATCGATGCGGTGTAGAGAACAAGTGCGCGCATACCCTCGGAGTAAGCCTTCTGCACCATGAGTGAGCGGCGAACATCAGGGTGATGAATGATCGTCACACGAGGTGAAGCCTTGTCATTCATGACCTTCATATCTCCACCCTGGACACGCTCTTTCGCATACTTCAGAGCTTGCTGGTAGCCAGTGGAGAGAGTTGCAATCGCCTTTGTTCCCACCATCATGCGGGCAAATTCAATGACTTTAAACATCTGGAAGATACCGTTGTGAACTTCTCCAAGGAGATAGCCAACACATGGCTCCTTCTCACCCATGCTGAGTTCGCATGTGGCAGAGACGTTGAGTCCCATCTTGTGTTCAACATTGGTGACATAAACTCCATTGCGTTCAAGTGGTGCGCCACTCTCTTTATCAAAATGGAACTTAGGTACTAAGAAGAGTGAGAGCCCCTTTGTTCCAGGACCAGCACCTTCAGGTCGTGCGAGAACGTAATGAAGAATATTTTCTTGAAGATCTGAATCACCAGATGTGATGAAGCGCTTTGTTCCAGTCAGATGCCATGAACCATCCGCTTGTTTCACAGCCTTACTGCGACCGGCGCCAACATCAGAACCTGCTTCAGGTTCAGTGAGGACCATCGTCGCTCCCCATTCGCGATCAACAATAAACTTTGACCACTTCTTCTGTTCTTCACTACCGAGCTGGTAGGAGACATTGGCCATCGATGCACCTGTTGTGTAGAGGTGAACGGCGGGGTTTGAACCAAGGACCATCTCGGCGATCGCCCAGCGAACCGAGAAAGGAATAAGAGTTCCACCGAGTTCAACGGGGGCATCAATACGCCACCACTCGTTATCGATGAAGGTGCGATAGGACTTCTTAAAACTTGCCGGAAGGGTGACTGATCC
>CAIJKC010000079.1 GCA_903821145.1 uncultured Actinomycetes bacterium
AGGAACTTCATCGTTCGACTTGCATGTGTTAAGCACGCCGCCAGCGTTCGTCCTGAGCCAGGATCAAACTCTCCATAGAAAGTTGTGATCTGGCAAAAAACAAAACTAGCTATTGCTATTTTTTGTTTTACCAATTGTTTCTGTTTTGTAATGATCTCAAAAAGAGAAAATACAAAGGAATTTTGGCCTGAATCACGTTGCTTGCATTTGCATGAAAGCAGCGTAAAACAAGCCGATTGGCATTGATTGTGCACATTGTTGAGTTCTCAAGGTACGTACGCGCACCAGCTTCGATCTTCTCAGACCGTTACTAGGGCAGACTGCGTAACTTAGTGCAGTGATCATCTCCCGGTCAACTTGCGTTAACCAGATCAGATACTGCTTGGGTTACTCAGGTGTCGCTGCACGGCCGATAAAGTCCGTTTCGCAAGCGAGGGAGAAAGATAACCCGAGAAGGGGCTAAGGGTCAAATCGGGCAAATCAGACGCTTTCGGGCGATTTTCACCCAAAAACTGGTTTTCAGACTCGGGCATGGATTCGTGGGAAAAAGCCAAAAACCTCTAAAACCATTATAAAACGCTGGTTTTAGAGGTTTGTAGGTGAACTACAAGGCTGTTATTTGGGTCGGTTTCAGATCACCTCGACCGCCGCCAGATCGCGTTTGCCCTTACGTAGCAGCAGGAAGCGCGAATGAATTAGGTCACTTTCAGATGGAGTGAACTCCTCCCCCGTCACTTTCTCGTTATTGAGGTAGGCCCCACCCTCTTTCACGATACGTCGTGCAGCAGATTTAGAATCAACAACGCCCGTAGCAGCCAGAAGATCTACCCACGTTGGAAATGCATCACCTCGTGCAATCGTGGTCCGCGGCAATTGCGATAGCGCCGACTCTAAAGTCTTTGGATCAAGTTCTTGGATATCTCCTTGTCCAAAAAGTGCCTTAGCTGCAGCTTGTGCATTCGCACATTCGGTTTCTCCGTGAACAAGCGTGGTCAATTCCTCTGCAAGGGCACGGTGTGCAACACGAGCGCCGGGATTTTCTCGTAGTTCTACAAAGAGACTTTCTAATTCTTCGTGTGATTTGAAGGAGAATGTTTTTAAGAAACGCTCTACATCAGCATCATCAGTACCAATCCAGTATTGATAGAAAGCATAGGGAGAAGTCATCTCAGGATCGAGCCAGACGCTTCCGCTAGCTGTCTTACCAAACTTTGTTCCGTCAGCTTTCTGCAAGAGAGGAATGGTTAAGGCATGTGCAGATCCACCGTCTGCTTTGCGAATCAAATCAAGACCTGCCGTAATATTTCCCCATTGATCACTTCCGCCGAGTTGCAAGATGCAATTGTGGCGTCGATAGAGTTCTAGATAATCAAAAGATTGCAGCACTTGGTATGAGAACTCGGTGTATGAAATACCACCACCTTCAAGTCGTGATGAGACAGAATCCTTTGTCAACATCTGATTGACACTGAAATACTTTCCAACATCTCGGAGGAACTCAATCGCAGTAACGTCTTTCGTCCAATCTAGGTTGTTCACAAGGTGGGCGGCATTCTCTCCTGTGAAAGAGAGGAAGCGCTCAAGCTGGAGACGAATACGTGATACCCACTCGGCAACTACCTCATCGCTATTGAGGGTGCGCTCTTCATTGCGGCCGCTTGGATCCCCAACGAGTCCGGTCGCTCCCCCTACTAGCGGCAAAGGCTTATGACCTGCTTGTTGGAACCTGCGCATGACGAGAAGGACAACCAGATTGCCCACATGCAAACTTGGAGCCGTGGGGTCAAAGCCAATATAGAACGCGAGTGGACCTGCCTCTAGGTCCTTTAAGAGGGCTTCGCGATCAGTGCTCTGGGCAATTAATCCACGCCACTCAAGGTCTTCAAATAGAGCTTTTGTCATAGGGTGATCATCTCCAAAAAGTCAGACCGTTTACTATCAAAGTATTGAATGAACTTCTGATTGCGAGCGTTCAGATCATGGATCTGCTTGATCAAGCTCGTTGTTGAGGTCGCCCCAATAGATGTTCGAGATGAGATAGCCCCTACTGCTGAGAGATTTGCCCGCAGCTCTGAAGTCAATCGGGAATCGATTGCTAGAAGATCGGCGTCGGAAAGCTCGTGAACATCGAGTGATCTCTCTTCCGCTACTTGAACGCAACGACCTGAGATCTCATGCGCTGTTGCGAACGGCACTCCGGCCTTGGCGAGGAAGTCAGCAATCTCTGTGGCAAGTGCGTGGGAACTTACAGCTCCCGCTGCCATCCGTTGGGTATCAAATGAAGTTGTCCCCACCATGCCGGTAAGTGCTGGTAGTAAAGTTAAAAGTGTATTCATTGAATCAAAGGTGGGTTCTTTATCCTCTTGCAGGTCGCGGTTATAGGCAAACGGCAAGCCCTTTAACATTGTCAACACTGTCATGAGATTTCCAACAAGCCTTCCACTCTTACCGCGAGCAAGCTCAGCGATATCAGGGTTCTTCTTCTGAGGCATGATGGAGGAGCCAGTTGAAAAGGCATCATCGAGCTTGGCCCAACCGAATTCGGTAGTGCTCCACAGTGTGTACTCCTCACCAATTCGCGACAGGTGTGTGCCAATGCCGGCCATGACAAAGAGAGCTTCAGAGACGAAGTCCCGATCACTTACGGCATCGATGCTGTTCTGATGGGCGCCTGAAAAACCAAGTTCGTCTGCGCTGCGTTCTGGATGTGGCACTAAGGCAGATCCAGCGAGTGCACCAGCGCCCAGTGGTGAGAGAGAATTTCGTGCTAGCCAATCGTGGATCCGACTGGCATCACGAAGCAACGCTTGGGAGTGTTTGGCCAACTCGTGGCCAAAATTAATAGGTTGTGCATGTTGCAAATGGGTAAAACCTGGCGCAATGGCGCTCTTATATTCATCGGCTTTGTTGGTGAATTCCTCAATCAGTTCCGTGAGGGATGCCCCAAGAGCAATCATGTGGTCAATTAAATACAGTTTAAAGTCGGTCACAACGAGATCATTGCGCGAGCGGCCAGCCCTGAAGGCGCCTCCGAGTTCTCCGAGCTTGGCTATCAGCCCACGTTCTATCGCAGAATGAACATCCTCATCGGCTGCAATGGGATGGAAGGATCCTGCGGCAATCTCCTCCCCCAGTGCAAGCAAGGCCACCATAATCTTCTCGGAGTCAGCGTGTGAGAGAACCCCTGTGCTTTCCAGTCCTCTGACATGAGCGATATTCACCCGAATGTCATAGGGTGCAAGAACCCAGTCAAAGTGGATGCTACGAGAGAGAATCGCTGCAGATTGCGCAGGCCCCGCACTAAACCTGCCGCCCCATAAGGCCATCTACTTGCTCCGCTTCATCTTCGTAGTGTTCTGACTCTTCCGGCTCTTTGATGTACTTCCTGATTTTACTGCCTCACCATCAAGTAATGCTGTTAATTCCCTTGCAAGGCCATTGCCACCTGTCGCACTCTTGGCAACAACAATGACCGTGTCATCGCCTGCGATAGATCCAATGCCTAGGCGAATATCGCCAGAAGCGATTGCCTCATCAATCTGGCCGGCCAATAACTGGGCGCCACCTGGAGGAGTCTTTGCCACCACAAGGTTGCCACTGGCGGTGACGCTAAGGAGAAGATTGCGAGAGCGTGATGAAATCGAGGAGACCGTGCCACCCAAGATATAGCGAAAACGACCTTCTGAATCCTTGCCGCGCAGGGCGCCGATCTCAAGCAGATCACGGCTTGCCGTTGTCTGCGTGACCTCAACACCTTTCTTGCGCAGTGCCTTCACTAACTCTTCCTGAGATTCAATCTTGATGCTTTTGACCAAATCGGCCACTAATTGTTTGCGAGCTGCAGGATTCATGCGATTTTCTCTTCTCTGACAGATTTCAAGGCGAAGGCAAATTTCTTGATAAATTCTCGAACCTGAGCATCTGTAATAGTGAGGGCCGGTGCAAGGCGTATGACTCGCGGACTTGGCGCATTGAGAAGGAGACCATGTGCACGGGCTAGATCTACAACCTTATTTGCCACGTCTTGGTCAAGTACAACTCCACGAAGCAATCCTGCTCCCCTCACTTCAACGACACCAGGAAGTTTTGAGATCTCAGATTTGATGAGGCCTCCAACCTTCTTGGATCTGACCAACAACTCCTTCTTTTCTATTACGGAAATAGCTGCAAGCCCTGCAGCGCAAGAGACTGGATTTCCACCAAAGGTGGTTCCGTGCTCCCCTGGTTTGAAAGCCGGTGCATTCTCAGTGACGGTGATCATCGCTCCCAGTGGTAGACCGCCGCCCAATCCCTTAGCAAGAGTGATGATGTCTGGAGTGATCCCAGAATATTCATATCCAAACCACTCACCAGTGCGACCCATACCGGTCTGGACTGCATCGATGCAGAGGAGAACGCCATAGCGATCACAGAGTTCACGAACGTTCTTCAGATAGTCAGACGGTGGTACGACAACGCCTATCTCACCCTGTATCGGTTCGAGGATCACCATTGCGACCCGGCGAGAGATCAACCTACGTAACGAGTCGATATCACCGAATGGAGCGAATTTCACATCTTTCAGGAGTGGCAAAAAAGGAATGCGCTTAGCGCTCTGCCCTGTCATTGAGAGCGCTCCGGTCGTTCTACCGTGGAAGCTACCTTCCATTGAGATGATCTGCGTTCTGCCCGTAAGACGTGAAATCTTGAGTGCCGCCTCATTCGCCTCAGCCCCTGAATTACAGAAAAAGACCCGCGCCTTATCTGAGCCCGTGAAACCCGTCAATTTCTGCGCTAACTTCAAAGCTGGTTCATGCATATAGAAATTGCTCACATGCGATAACTCGCGAATTTGCTTAGATACGGCGGAGACGACAGTTGGGTTTGCATGACCTACGACAGTAGTTGCGATTCCACCCAGGAGGTCGAGATAGCGATTCCCATCGACATCCCAGACGACAGAGCCACTTCCCTTGGCCAACGAAAGTTGTGGCGTCCCGTAGTTGAGTTGGATGTTCTTCTGCCATCGCTCTTGTGCTTCTATATTTCTAGATTTCACCCTGCCACCTTCGTTCCGCCTAGCCCATCAAGGGCAGCAATCAGATTCGCTGGATCTCTGCCGTCGATAACGCGAGCGATCTTTGCTCCGTTATCTAATGCATAGAGCGCGGCCTTCGCTTTCGGGATCATTCCTGCTGCGAATGTTGGCGCGAGAACCCGCAATTCCTCGACTGTGCACTCTGCAATGATTGAACTCTTATCTGGATAGTTGCGATAAATCCCCTCAACATCCGTCATAAAAATCACTTGATCAGCTTTGAGGCAACCTCCGATCGCACCAGCTGCTAAATCTCCATTTAGATTTAACCCTTGACCAGATGACGTTACCGCCACCGGTGAGATCACAGGCAAATAGCGAGATTCCAAAAGAAGTTGGAGGAATGCAGGATTGGTTGCGGCAATATCTCCGACTAAACCGATATCGACAGGCTCACCATCAACTAACGGTTGCATGATTCCTGCGCGGATCGTCTCACCATCTGATGCGGAGAGTCCCACTGCGTTAACGCCAAAACCAATCAGTTGGTTGACCAATGTTCGACAAACTTTGCCAGCCAAAGTGCTCTGGACAACCTCGAATATCTCTGGCGTCGTCTTGCGATACCCCGAGACCATCTCACTTGTAATCTGATGGATGGCTAACTCGGCATCAACCTGTGGCCCACCTCCATGGATAAGCACGATCTCTTTGCCGCTCTTGTGGTAACTAGCGATCACTTGAAGGATTCCATCTGGAACCCCCGCTTCTGGGAGTGCATGTCCTCCATACTTGACGACGATCATGATGAATACGCGCTGTTCTCGTGGACATACATTGCCGTCAAATCATTGGTCCAGACGGTCGCGGACTCACTTCCTGCTTTCAGATCAATGAGAATCTCGATCTCGATCTCCTTCATCGAAACCAGCTCTCGACTTTCACCTGGCGCACTGTTCTTGCAGACCATGACCCCATTAAGTGATACATCAATAGTATGTGGGTCGAATACGGCTTTGGTAGTGCCGATTGCCGCCAGAACCCTTCCCCAGTTTGGGTCCTCGCCATGCAGTGCACATTTCAAGAGGTTATTACGAGCGCATGAACGAGCAACCTCTACCGCATCATCTTCTGAGAGAGCATTGATCGTTGTAATCTTCACGACCTTGGAATGGCCTTCAGCATCAGCAATCAATTCCCTGGCGAGGTAGCCAGCGCACTCCAGCAACAGCTCCTCCAGTTGCATGTCATCGATGGTAACTCCAGATGCTCCCGAACTCATCAAGAGAACAGTGTCATTGGTTGATGTGCAACCATCCGAGTCGATTCGATTGAAAGTGCGCGCCACTACTGTTTCAAATACCTTAGTTGCGTTGGGGCTAAGTACGGCATCGATCGCGATCACACTCAACATCGTTGCAAGAGAGGGAGCGAGCATTCCGGCACCCTTGGCCATGCCAAAGATTTGGACGCCATTGGATTCGCGTGAGAAGACCTTCGGATGGGAATCTGTTGTCATAATCGCTGTGGCGCAATTCAAGCCCGCGTTAGAGTCCAGTTGACTAGAGGCTTCTTTTATTCCAGAGAGAAGTTTCGTCAGCGGCAAGCGCTCCCCGATCAAGCCAGTTGAGCAGACCACTACATCAGAGGCCGAAATATTGAGTAGTTCTGCGACCTTCTCCGCACTCTTGTGTGTATCGAGAAAGCCATCTGGCCCTGTGCAGGCATTTGCGCCACCGCTATTGAGAAGTACCGCTGCCACCTGGCGATCGGCTACAACTTGTTTAGACCATGTAACAGGCGCTGCAACAACACGATTGGAGGTAAACACTGCTGCTCCAAAGTTGAGTGGACCTTGGTTTACGATCAAAGCCAAGTCCAGATTTCCCGATGACTTGATCCCTGCGGCTATTCCCGCCCCTACAAAGCCGCGTGGCAGCGCCGTCATGATGGTGTCCCAACGGTGCTGAGTGAGCTTAATTCAGGTAGACCGCAGAGGATGTTTGCATTCTGGATCGCTTGAGAAGCTGCGCCCTTACCAAGATTGTCAATCGCAGAACTGACGATAAGACGATTGGTATGGGAGTCCACGGCAACTTGTAAGTGCACTGCATTGGATCCGAGAACTGAAGATGTCTTTGGAAGTTGACCCTCTGGCAGAAGAATGACGCATGGTTCCTGTGCATAGTGATTGAGGTATGCGTCGCGAACCTTTTCATATGTCACACCCGCAGCGAGTTTTGCCGTGACCGTTGCAAGAATGCCTCGGGGCATAGGCGCCAAAATTGGGGTAAATGAAATTTTCGCCTCACCTTTGCCCAGAGAACTTAACGTCTCTTCTATCTCCGGGGTGTGTTGATGAACTCCCCCGAATTTGTACGAAGTGAGTGAATTCATGACTTCGCTGCCAAGAAGGTTTACCTTTGCAGAACGACCCGCACCTGTAGTCCCTGATGAGGCAACAACAACGATATCGGTTGAGTCGATCAGATTTTGGGCGATGGCAGGTGCGCTTGCTAAGGCAATGGCTGTTGCGTAACAGCCAGGATTGGCAACGCGAGTGCTTGTCGAGATCTTGGAACGCTGTCCTGGCATTTCAGGCAGGCCATATACCCAGGTACCGGCATGAGCGCCACCGTAATAGCGACTCCAACTTTCTGCAGAGTTCAAACGATAATCAGCGCCCAGATCCACTATTTTGACCGCAGGGTTGATCTGTGAAACTAACTTTGCTGACTCACCATGTGGCAGCGCCACAAAGAGCAGATCGCACTCATTCATACGTGAGATCTCAGTCTTCTCAAATTTCTGACCTGCGTAGCTGGTTAAGTGCTGATGAACGGCGGTGATCTCCTCACCAGCATTTGAGCCCGCAGAAATATAGGTCGGTACAAATTCTGGATGGCCAAGCAAGAGCCTGAGCAGTTCCCCGCCGGCGTATCCACTTGCCCCAATGACTCCGATTTTCATAGCCTCAGAGTACAGCATTTTGCATAAATATGCTCAATCGTGCATAAATATGCAGGGACCCTAGGGTCCTAGTCGCGCAGCGTTGCCCCGCATCGCTCTACGGCTAAGGCGCCTGCGGCAAGCCGGAATCCTGACACTTCATCTGCCGTGAGCGTGCGATCGGCCGCACGAAAGACCATCGAGAATGCGAGGGAGATCTGCCCTTCCCCTGCTTGGTCATAGCGGTCAAAGAGGGTGATGGACTCCAATAGATCGCCAGCCCCCTCACGCAGCGCCTGCTCCACCTGCGCCGATGCAACATTTGCTGGCACAAAGAGTGAGATATCTTGAATTGCAGCAGGCATAGTCAGAACCGGAGTTGCCTTTGTCTGAGTGGCAAACGGAAGTTCGGAGAGAATGACAGCAAATGCACACGTACGCGATGGGAGTCCTAACTCTTCAAGAACTCGAGGGTGAAGTTCGCCAGCATGAGCGATGGGCTTCCCATTAATACGGATCTCGGCGCATCGACCTGGGTGCCACGGGGCAAGGTCTGATTGCAGGATCTCAACCTGATTACCTGTTTCGAGAACGATGCGTTCAGCAAGTGAAACGGCATCACTCCAATCAAAGGTTCGTCCACTTCCCCACCAACCCTTGCGATCGAGAGAGCCAGAAACGACAGCTCCGACAAAGAGCGGCTGAGCTGGAACGCTTCCATAGATCTCTTTAATCACACTCTCTGATGGCCGCTCTGTCGTTGGAACCAAACCGATCCGAGCAAGTGCAGAGGTATCTCTGAAGACTGAACCAATTTCAAAGAGAGCAACATCTTTGGCGCCTCGCGAGAGGTTGCGCTGGAGCGCCTGAAGTAATCCTGGAAGCAAGTGAGTGCGAAGAAGTGGTGCCTCATCCGACATGGGATTTGCAATCTTAAATGACGCAGCACGCGGTCCGACGAAGCCAAGCGTCGCAACCATCTCTGGCGAGACGAATGGATAGGAGTAAATCTCTGAAAATCCGAGGTTGGCAAGAAGAGCAGAAACACCTCTTTTGCGGTACTGCATTGGTGAGAGCGTCGCTCCCTCTTTACCAGTCGGAAGGCGAGATGGGATCAGGTCATAGCCATGAACTCTCGCAACTTCTTCTGCTAGGTCTGAGAGAACTTCTAGGTCAGGACGCCAGGTTGGGACTTTGAAGAGCCACTTGCCTGCACTCGCCCGTTCAATCTCTCCTCCAATGGCGGTGAGGGCATGAGCCATCTGATCATCGGAATAGGAGAAACCAATCAGATTGCAGATCGCCTTGGGATCGAAGGTGATAAGCCGGTTATCGTGAACCGCTCCATCAACGCTCTCTCCCACAAAGCTAGCACCAGCCAGTTCGACAAGCAGCGCAGTTGCCCGAGCCGAAGCAACGGTTGCGATAGCAGGATCAACATTTCGCTCGAGACGACGTGACGCCTCTGAAGAGAGTCGCTGGGAGCGCGAATTCTTCGCAATGGAGATTGGATCAAAATGTGCCGCTTCTAACGCAATTCGCTTGGTTGAATCAGTGACTTCTGAATCCAATCCACCCATAGTTCCTGCCAAAGCAAGTGGCTTCTTATCATCGGCGATCAAGAGTGACTCTGCAGTAAGGGTGCGTTTTTGTCCATCCAATGTGACAAATTCCTTGAGGTTGCCAGCGCGTTGGACGTGTAATGTCCCATCAACTTGGTCCGCGTCAAAGGCGTGTAATGGTTGGCCGAGTTCGAGCATCACATAATTCGTAATATCCACAGCAAGTGAGATTGAGCGCATTCCACACTTCTCAATGCGACGACTCATCCATAACGGAGTTGGGGCCTTCACATCTACATTCTCAAGTGTGCGAATAATGATGTAATCGGCGCCCGTTGGATCTGAAATCTTCACATTCACGACTTTGCCGTGAGAGGCATCGATCTTTGCCAGATAATCAATCGTCGCGGGATCCTTGTAAGCCACACCAAGTGAGAGTGCTAACTCACGAGCGAGACCTCGAGCAGATAGCGCGTAGCCACGGTCTGGATTTACCGCGACATCGATAACCATTTCATGTATCTCAAGAAGTGCGATGGCGTCTTCGCCAATGGCGGCCGAATTGGGAGCTAGCACGATAATTCCTTGATGGTCATCACTGATGCCCAGTTCACGGGCAGAACAGATCATGCCGTTGCTCGTCTTGCCGTACGTCTCACGAGCAGAGATTGCAAACTCTCCTGGAAGTACCGCCCCTGGAAGCGCGGCGACTACGAGATCGCCCTCTGCAAAGTTGCGGGCACCGCAGATGACAAAACGCGTTGCCCCTTCCCCGCAGTCCAACCCCACGTAGCGAATTGGCTTCTTAAGGTCGGCAAGTTCTTCAATACTTATCACTTTGGCAACAACGAGTGGACCGGTAAGTCCCGCACCTTGGATCTGAATATCCTCAACTTCGAAACCGACTTTCACAAAGGCGGACTCAACTAGCTCTGGGGTGCAATCTTTCGGTAGTTCAGCAAATTCACGAAGCCAGGACAATGGGATCTTCATCGAAGCCCACTTCCAAAATTCTGAGTGAAACGAATATCTCCTTCGACAATATCGTGCATATCGGTGATGCCGTGGCGCACCATAAGAGTTCGCTCAAGACCCATACCAAAGGCAAAGCCAGAAAATTCATCAGGATCAATACCTGCTGCCCGAAGGACCTTGGGATTAACCATGCCGCAGCCTCCCCACTCCACCCAGCGCCCATTGAAGAAAAAATCAACCTCTGCGCTTGGTTCAGTGAATGGGAAGAAAGATGGGCGAAGACGAGTCTTCACATCAGGTCCAAAGATGGAACGTGCAAAGTAATCCAAGGTGCCTTTGAGGTCTGCCATCGTGATTCCACGATCAATCACTAATCCTTCAACCTGACTAAAGACTGGGGTATGTGTCGCATCAAGTTCATCTGCACGATAGGTACGTCCTGGACAGATCACATAGATCGGTGGCTTCTCCTCGAGCATGGTGCGCATCTGCACAGGAGATGTGTGAGTGCGAAGTACCAAATGGGACTCAAGTGGTTCGATGAAGAAAGTGTCTTGCATGGTCCGCGCTGGATGATCCGCAGGGATATTGAGCGCATCAAAATTTAGCCACTCAGCCTCTAGCTCTGGTCCCTCTGCGACTCGGTAGCCAAGTCCCAAGAAAAGGTCACAAATCTCGTTTGTTAAAATCGTAAGTGGATGAAGCCCGCCTTGTGGAGTGCGTTTAGCAGTGATGGAAACATCCACTCGCTCTTCAATGAGCACCCGTGCATCGCGCTCGGCTTCTAAGACACTTTGTCTGGCTTCAAAGGCGCTTGCAACCAATCCACGTCCTTTACCAACTACCTTGCCAAACTCGGCTCGCGCAGCCACTTCCATCTGTCCCAGCGATTGGTTCGCCTTGGCGATGGGTGAACGATCGCCCACATGCTCAATGCGAACCTCTTTGAGCTCGTCAAGATTTGAGGCCCCAGCAATTGCTGTAAGAGCCGTCGCCACCATGGCATCAATCTGCTCGGATGTAAGGCTCATAAGGGTCGTTATTCTAGCGACTGCCAGCGATTCCTAAGTGGAATAACGCGATTGCGGCAGCACTTGCAACATTAAGGCTTTCAGCATGGCCCTTCATGGGGATGCGTACCTTCTCAATTGAATCTGGAAGTGATGGCAAGCCTCGTGCTTCATTTCCGAAGATGGCAATAGTGGGCTTTACAGGAGTGATCTCTTGTAGCTGACGAGATCCTGAACCATCAAAGGCTAGGACAGAGAAGGCGCCAGAATCTGCGAGATCCACGATGGCTGCCAATGGCAGGTCCTCAACAACCGGAATATTCCATAGCGAACCGGCAGTGGAGCGCACAACTTTAGGTGAGTAGAGATCCACGCTTCCTTCCGAAAAGAGGACAGCATCAAAGCCACATGCATCTGCTGTGCGAATTGCTGTGCCAGCATTCCCGGGATCTTGGATCTGCCAGAAAAAAGCGAGTCTGGCCGGAGAACCATTCACAATATCTTCTAGCGTGAGTGGGCGATAGCGACAGAGTGCCAATATGCCTTGTGGAGACTCTGTGTCAGCCATAGCGGCCATGACCGCATCGGTGACAGGAATAATCTCGTGAACATCGATCATCTCGGATGAAAATTCATCCCGCAATTTACCTTCGCCAGAAGGAGTCAGATACAACTTCTCAATGCGCGGAGCACTTTTGATCTGGGGATCCAGAGCGCTTCGAAGAGACTGGAGACCATCTGCGATGAAGAGTGACTCTTCTCGACGCAGTTTTTTGCCCCGGGAACCCAAAAGAGCCTTCACTCGCTCAACATGTGGCGAGTGAAGGCTCGTAATTACTTGGTGGGTCATCCTTACTGCTTTGTAATTACTTATTACGCAGTAACGACATGCTTGCGAGCAACTTCAACGAGTGCTGCAAAAGCAGCTGGGTCATTGGTTGCAAGCTCTGCTAGAACGCGACGATCTACAGCAATACCAGCACCATTAAGACCCTGGATAAAGCGGTTGTAGGTGAGACCGTTTGCACGAGCACCAGCATTGATGCGCTGGATCCAAAGGCGACGGAAGTCACCCTTCTTATCCTTGCGATCGTTGAATGCATAGACGAGAGAGTGAGTTACCTGCTCCTTCGCCTTGCTGAAAAGACGTGAACGTTGCCCGCGATAGCCAGCAGCACGTTCGAGGGTGGTACGACGCTTCTTTGCAGCGTGGACACCGCGTTTTACTCTTGCCATTGTCTATTCCCCCTCTACTTCAAACCGAGCATGCGCTTGGCAGTGATTGTGACTGTCTTCTTCGCTGTTGCATCATTGCTCAGGCGTCGTGTGACACGTGAGGATTTGTGCTCCAAAAGGTGGCGCTTACCTGCACGCTCGTGCATGACCTTGCCGGTACCAGTTAGGCGGAAGGTCTTCTTCGCCCCACTGTGAGTCTTCATCTTTGGCATTGCTTCCTCGTTTCCTTGTACTGTTCTTAACGCTCTAAAAATCTATTCGGTGGGTGTCGCTTCCAGTACTGCTTCTGTAGCAGGAACAGCTTCTGGTGCAACCGGTGCCGCCTTTGCAGGAGCAACCTTCTTTATCGAACCCTTCTTCACTAGTGGTCCTAGTACCATCGTCATCGAACGACCCTCTTTTTTAGGGGCGAACTCAACCAATGCCACCGAAACCAGCTCTTCAGCTAACTTCATCAACAAGCGATAACCCATCTCTGGTCTCGTCTGTTCACGACCGCGGAACTGAACAGTTACCTTCACCTTGTCACCGGCACGAAGAAACTTTTCGATGTGATTTCGCTTCGTCTCGTAATCGTGCGGTTCAATCTTTAAACCAAGTCTCATCTCCTTCACCACGATGTGGGTCTGGTTCTGACGAGCTTCACGTGCCTTCTGTGCAATTTCGTACTTATATTTTCCGAAATCCATCACTTTGCACACAGGTGGTTGGGCATCTGGTGAGATTTCAACGAGATCGAGTCCGACCTCATCTGCCATCGCAAGCGCAGTGTCGATATCGACAATGCCAACTTGATCACCTTCATGTCCGATTAGACGCACTTGTGGAACGCGAATTCGATCATTGATTCGTAGATCGGCGCTGATAAGTAGTTCCTTTCCTTACGGCAATTCCCGTGAGGGAACCTGATAGTGGTTAGCAAACAGGGCAGGCCGCACAAGGAGAACGCCTCAAGGAGGCGATCAGAAGATTCCCTAGGGAATATTCAATCTTGACCAACTAACCGAAGTCAGTGAGGTGGGAGCGGCTAGCTCCACTTGATGGCTTAAGGGTATCTGAGGGGTGGGAAAAGCGGAAATCCGAGCCTATGAGGGTCTTAGCCGCCTATGGCGTGGACGCCGCCATCGACGTGGACCATCTCCCCTGTTGTCTTGGGGAACCAATCCGAGAGGAGGGCAACTGCACCTTTTGCCGCCGGTACTGGATCTGCGGTATCCCAACTCAGAGGTGCTCGTAAATTCCAGACCTGCTCAAAATCTTCAAAACCAGGGATCGATTTTGCGGCCATCGTCTTGATGGGGCCGGCAGCGATGAGATTTACCCGAACATTCTCTTTACCAAGGTCGCGTGCCAGATACCGTGAGCACGACTCCAGCGCTGCCTTAGCAACACCCATCCAGTCATACTTTGGCCAGGCAACACGGGCATCAAAGGTGAGTCCAACAACGCTTGCCCCTTTCTCTTGATCAAAGAGTGGGCGCACTGCCATCGTGAGTGACTTAAGCGAGTAAGCAGAGACATGAACAGCAGTAGCAACATCATTCCATTCAGTATTGAGGAAGTTACCACCAAGGGCGGCCTCAGGTGCAAAGCCAATCGAATGGACGAGACCGTCAATATGTGGAACGTGCTCACGAAGTCGGTCAGCTAACTGGGCTAGATCCTCTTCGCTTGTGACATCAAGGGCGATAACTGGTGCGGGGGTCGGAAGACGGTTCGAGATGCGCTGGGTGATGCTCATGGCCCTGCCAAAGGAGCTGAGGATGACGGTTGCTCCCTCTTCTTGAGCGAGCCGTGCAATATGAAAAGCGATTGATGACTCCGTGAGAACACCTGTAACAAGAATATTCTTACCTGTAAGAAGTGACATTAGTTACCCATTCCTAATCCACCGTCAATTGGTATGACAGCACCTGTTATATAACCAGCACCCTGGGATGCAATAAATTGAACTGCCGTAGCAACTTCTTCAGTCGTGGCAAAGCGTGCTAACGGAATCTGAGCCAAATATTTCTCCTTCAGGCTCTCTGACAGAACCGCAGTCATGTCGGAATCAACAAATCCGGGTGCAACAACGTTGAAGGTGATACCCCTGCTGCCGTACTCGCGTGCAAACGAGCGGGCCATACCAACGAGGGCTGATTTGGTTGCAGCGTAGTTCACTTGACCGGCAGATCCGAGTAACCCAACAACTGAGCCAATAAGGACAACTCGTCCAGCACGCTTCTTCATCATCCCAGGTAGGGCGCGCTGTATGACACGGAATGAGCCTGTGAGATTTGTATCAACGACATCTTGGAAGTCAGTTTCACTCATTCGAACTGCCAGCCCATCTTTGGTGATGCCGGCATTCGCTATCAGAACATCAACTGTTCCAAACTTTTCTTCAATGCTTCTGAAGGCGCTCTCAACACTCTCGCGATCCGTGACATCCATGATGACGCCCTCTAGACCCTCCGGTGCCATTCCCGAGCGATGTGTGACTACGACTCGATCACCTGAGACTTGGAAAGCCCGTGCGATTGCCAGACCAATACCTCGGTTGCCACCTGTCACAAGGACGAGGCGTTCTGTGCGGGGATCGTTATCAGCGCTCATAGGTTCTTAACGTACTCGTTACTGATGCGTACTCCCAGAATTGACGCTCGAGAGGCGTGAAATACTCGCGTGCCATACCATTGGGCTATGTTATTCAAGCGAGGCAAGAAGAGTGTTCCAGTTCTTCAATCGATCACCTCTGCTCAGCTTCCGCTCACGCAGGATCAATCTGGTAGAGCGCGCCGGTATTTCATCAGCATGATGATTCGCACCGCCTGCTTTATTTTGACCGTGATATTGCCAAGTCCATATCGCTGGATAGCCCTCTTTGGGGCGGTCGTGCTCCCATATGTTGCCGTTGTTGTTGCCAATGCCGGCCGTGAATCAATCGTTGGTCAATCCACCATCTTTAATTCACGAGCGATTGACGCTGGTAAAGATCAAAGTAAAGACCCTGCTTAGCCACTAGCTCTTCGTGTGTTCCCACTTCAACGAGTGTTCCTTTATCAAGAACCAAGATCTGATCGGCATGAGCAATCGTTGACAAGCGATGGGCAATCACAATACTGGTTCGGCCTGTAAGAGCGCTCTTGAGCGCCTCTTGAACCAGTGCCTCATTCTCTGAATCCAAGTGAGCAGTCGCTTCATCGAGAATGACAATGGAAGGCGCCTTCAATAGGAGTCGAGCGATAGCCAGACGCTGCCTCTCTCCGCCTGAGAGACGGTGACCACGCTCTCCAACCACGGTATTGAGACCGTTGGGAAGAGTCTGGATGAACTCCCAAATCTGTGCGGCTTCACAAGCTCGCTGAATCTCACTCTCACTAGCATCAATTTTGGCATATCGAAGATTGGCTTCAATTGAATCGTGGAACATATGAGAATCTTGAGTCACAACGCCAATATGAGAGCGAAGTGAACTGAGGGTCAATTCGCGAATATCAACACCATTGATAGTGATCGAGCCGCGTGACACGTCATACAGTCTGGGCAACAGTCCTGAGATTGTGCTTTTGCCAGCCCCTGATGGTCCAACTATCGCAGTGAAACTTCCCGGTTTTGCAACAAAGGAGAGATCATGAATCACTTCACCAGAGTCAACGAGCTCAGCCTTCGCGACGCTTTCAAGTGAGGCGAGTGAGATATCTTCAGCTTTGGGGTAGGAGAAGGAGATATTGTTGAATCGGATCTCAGGATTCTCACTCGACAGTTCCTTAGCATCCTTTTGATCTTGAACCATAGGCTGTAGGTCTAATACTTCAAAGACGCGTTCAAAAGAGACCAGTGCTGTCATCACATCAACGCGGATATTTGAGAGCCCCGTAAGTGGACCGTAAAGGCGTGCCAGCAGCGCGGTGATTGCCAGGAGAGTTCCGACAGTGATCGTGCCCTTGATAGCAAGGTCTCCCCCGATGCCATAGGCGAAGGCGGTAGCAATCGCTGCAACGGATGTGAGAGAGATGAAGAAGATTCGGTTAAGAACTGCAATCTGAATTCCCATATCTCTGACTCGGCCAGCTTTTGAGGAGAAGGTATGGAGTTCATTCTGGGGCTCTCCATAAAGAGTTACCAGAAGCGCTCCAGAAACATTAAAGCGCTCGGTCATCGTCGAAGACATCTCGGCATTGAGGTTGAAAGATTTTCGCGTGTATTCCTGTAGGCGCTTGCCCAGCCACTTAGTGGGAATAAGGAATATTGGTAGCAAGCAAAGCGAGAAGATGGTGATCTGCCATGAAAGGGTCATCATCGCTACGGTGACAAGAACCAAACTGATCACGTTGCTCACTACACCTGAGAGTGTTGAAGTGAACGCTTGTTGGGCGCCAATCACATCAGAGTTGATGCGGGAGATGAGCGCACCGGTTTGGGTCCGTGTGAAGAACGCGATCGATTGCCGTTGAACATGCGCAAAAACCTGTGTCCGTAAGTCGTAGATCAAGCCTTCACCGATACGAGAAGAGAACCATCGACTTCCCAGATTAAGGAGAGCATCCCCCACCGCGATGATGCCGACCGTAATTGCAAGCCTGAGAACAAGCGCGCTGTTATGAGGCACGACGCCTTTGTCGATCAAGGTGCGAAGCAATAGCGGAGTTGCCACGACCAGTCCCGAATCTATGATCACAACGATGAGGAAAATCGACAACTCAAAGCTATAGGGCTTTGCAAAGGTGAGGATACGAGAGACCGTTCCAGCTTTGAGCTTCATGTCCTTAACGGATTGGTCCTTGGTAAGAGAACGTAAAGCGCCATGGTTGGCATTCATTGACAAGGTGGAGCGCCCCTTAAATTAGACGGTAAAGCCAATCGCCCGGAGTTGCTCGCGGCCATCGTCAGTAATGCGATTAGGACCCCAAGGTGGCATCCAAACCCAATTGATCTTCACATCTGCAGTGAGATCTTGAAGGACAGAACGTGTCTGATCTTCAATGACATCTTGGAGGGGGCAGGCAGCGGATGTAAGGGTCATATCCAATATGGCGATGTTGCTCTCATCGACCTGCATGTCATACACGAGGCCGAGGTCCACGACATTGATACCTAATTCAGGATCGATGACATCTTTCATCGCCTCTGTAACATCATCTATAGAAGCCAATTTGCTCATATCTTCTCTCCATCTCTGCCTTGAATTGCTGCATCTTTAAAAGCCATCCACCCTAAGAGGGCACACTTTACTCGTGCTGGGAACTTTGAGACACCAGCGAGGGCAACGGCATCCTCAAGCAGGCTCTCATCACCTTGTAATGAACCTTTGCTGCTCATAAGTTCTGAGAACGAGTCGACGATGACGAAGGCCTCATCAAGGCTCTTGCCATGCACTAGATCACTCATCATGGAGACGCTTGCTTGTGAGATCGAGCATCCGACGCCATCCCATGTCACATCGCTCACTACCCCATCCTGCAAGAGGATATTAAGGGTGATCTCATCACCGCAGCTCGGATTCACATGGTGAACCTGCACGGTCTTCTCAGTTGATAGACCTTTGTGGAGAGGGTGCTTGTAATGATCAAGGATCACTTCTTGGTAGAGGGAGTCAAGTTCCATTAGGAGACCTTAAAGTATTTTTGGGTTGCCGCGATGCCATCAATCAAGACGTCAATATCGCTGAGATCGTTATACAGATAGAAAGATGCGCGCGTTGTGCCGGCGACACCGAACTTTCGCATCAATGGCCAGGCACAGTGATGGCCGGTGCGAACTGCGATTCCATACTGATCCAGAACTTGCCCAGCATCGTGTGGGTGAATCTCATCCAGTGCAAAGGAGATCACTCCCCCGCGATCCACAGTATCTAATGGTCCGAAGATGCGAAGTCCTTTGATGGTCTGCAATCCAGAGAGCGCGTAATTGGTAAGTGCCACTTCGTGGTCGTGAATCTTTTCCATCCCTATTGCTTGCAAGTAATTGATGGCGGCACCGAGGCCCACAGCCTGTGCCATATTTGGAACGCCGGCTTCAAACTTTCGCGGAGCTGGTGCCCACGTCGCACTCTCCATTGTCACACTCTCAATCATCGACCCACCATAAAGAAATGGCTCCATCTGAGCGAGAAGTGCAGCTCTTCCCCACAAGACGCCTATTCCTGTTGGCCCAAGCATCTTGTGCCCAGAGAAAGCGATGAAATCTGCGTCAAGAGTTGAGACATCCAGAGCAAAGTGCGGAGCTGATTGGCATGCATCTACTACAACCAACGCCCCTACGGTGTGCGCCTTCTCCGCAATCATATGAATGGGGTTGATAGATCCCAGGACATTGGACTGATGAGTGATTGCAACGATCTTTGTTCGAGTCGAGATCAGGCTATCGATCTTTGAGATATCCAGCCTTCCCTCATCGGTTGTGCCAAACCATGTGAGAGTTGCACCCGTGCGCTTAGCCAGCTGTTGCCAAGGAATGAGGTTGGCATGATGCTCCATCTCAGAGACGAGAATCTCATCACCAGGCTTCAGCGCAAATACTCCCCTATTCGTATTGGAGAATGAATATGCCAGAAGATTGAGAGATTCTGTTGCACTCTTGGTGAAGATGATTTCATCAACATCTGCGCCAATAAAATGAGAAACTATCTCGCGTGCGCCTTCATAAGCAGCCGACGCCTCCTCTGCCAGCAAGTGAGATCCTCGGTGGACAGCGGCATTGTGCTGAGTATAGAAAGTTCGCTCTGCGTCGAGAACCTGCTGAGGCTTATGGCTGGTCGCCCCTGAATCGAGATAGACCAATCGAGCATCGTTTCGCATCTTCTTATCAAAGATAGGAAAGTCAGCTTTGATTGCAGCTACATCGAGAAGGCTCATAGATTAGGCAGTGACGTACTCTGCGTAACCATTCTCTTCAAGCTTATTGGCAAGCTCTGGGCCACCCTCTTCAACAATACGGCCAGCTGCGAAGACGTGCACAAAATCAGGCTTGATATAGCGAAGGATGCGCGTGTAGTGAGTGATCAGCATAATTCCAAGGTCATTGCTCTCCTTGATGCGGTTCACACCTTCAGAGACGATACGCAATGCATCCACATCAAGACCAGAGTCGGTCTCGTCAAGGATCGCAATCTTTGGCTTGAGAAGTTCCATCTGCAAGATTTCATGACGCTTCTTCTCGCCACCTGAGAATCCTTCATTCACATTACGCTCAGAAAATGCTGGGTCCATACTCAAGGCAGTCATAGCAGCCTTTACTTCTCCCACCCATGTGCGAACCTTTGGTGCTTCGCCACGAATAGCCGTTACTGATGTACGTAAGAAGTTCGAGACTGAGACACCAGGGACTTCTACGGGATACTGCATCGCCAGGAAGAGGCCAGCCTTTGCTCGCTCATCAACGCTCATCGCTAGGACATCTACGCCATCGAGTGTGACAGTTCCAGCGGTGACGGTGTATTTCGGATGACCAGCGATTGAATACGCAAGGGTTGACTTGCCTGAACCATTAGGTCCCATGATCGCGTGCGTTTCGCCAGATTTGATCGTCAGATCTACTCCGCGAAGAATCTCCTTGGCACCCTCATCTGTGGTGACACTGACATGCAGGTTCTTGATCTCTAGTGTGCTCATTTTTCGCTCCCTCTACTTTTTGCTCTGAATAGTGACTGATTGACCATCTTGAATTACTTCATAACTTTCCACTGCTTCAACAGCTGGTGGGGTAAGAGCTGCGCCACTTCGCAGATCAAACTCTGCTCCATGAAGCCAACACTCAATTTTGTAGCCTGTGATGTCTCCCTCTGAGAGCGAAGCATCTGAATGCGAGCACGTATCTGAAATCGCAAAGACTTCATCTCCGATGCGGGCAACGCAGACAGATTCGCCATTAACTTCAATGCGCTTTGGCTTACCCGGGGTGAGCTCATCTAAGGCGATGGTGGTCATGCGATCTCCACCTTAGAGAGCTCAACATCGATGCGATCCATGATGCGCTCTTCTATCGCCTCAATGGCAATCTTGGAGAGGATCTCCAGGAAGAAGCCACGAATAACTAATCGCTTCGCTTCACCTTCTGGAATTCCGCGAGACTCTAGGTAGAAGAGCTGTTCATCATCAAAACGACCCGTGGTTGAGGCGTGCCCCGCACCCACGATGTCGCCAGTTTCAATCTCAAGATTGGGAACAGAATCGGCGCGAGCCCCATCTGTGAGTAAGAGATTGCGGTTAAGTTCATAGGTATCTGTTCCGTCGGCTGCGGCGCGGATGAAGACATCACCGATCCAGACAGTGCGAGCACCATCACCGGAGAGTGCGCCCTTGTAATTGACTCGAGACTTTGCATAACCCACGTTGTGATCAACATGGATGCGGTGCTCTAAGTGCTGACCGTTTCCAGCAAAATACAGCCCATACATATCTGCTGAAGCGCCAGGACCGGCATATTCAACAGTTGGGCAGAGGCGAACAAGTGAACCACCTACGGTCACAACAACTGAGGTAAAGGAAGCGTCCTTGCCGATGATCGCATGATGGCGACCAAGGTGGACCGCATCGTTCTCCCACTCTTGCAATGTAATGAAGCGCAGTGTTGAACCTGGCTCGAGAATTATTTCGATCTCTTCAGCGAAGAGGCCAGTTCCGACGTTTTCAATAACAATCGTTGACTGGGAGTGGATACCGGCGCGGATCACAGTACGAGAGGCCTCAGCGGCTCCACCCAGTGAACTGCGTGTGAGAATGATTGGCTCTGTGATGACAGCATCTGCGGCAATCGCCACAACAGTCACAGACTTTGCCGTATCGCGTACCCGCTGAACCACAACATCATCAGTTGTTGATGATGGGCCAGTTTCCACCGATGGTTGCGTCGAAATGGTGACACCAGCACTTAGCTGCGTAGCCGTCAGCGACGGATGGTCAGCAAGGGATGTGCTCGCATCATGAAGACCTTTAAGACGCTTGAGCGGTGTGAAACGCCAAGCCTCTTCCCGGCCAGTTGGAGTCAGAAAGTTGGTAGTAAGGGTCGACATTAACCAACTGCCCCTTCCATCTGCATTTCGATCAAACGGTTAAGCTCGAGCGCATATTCCATAGGTAGTTCGCGTGCGATTGGCTCAATGAATCCGCGGACGATCATTGCCATCGCTTCATCTTCGGATAAGCCACGTGACATCAAGTAGAAGAGCTGATCATCAGAGATCTTTGAGACTGTTGCCTCATGTCCCATCGACACATCATCTTCACGGATATCCACATATGGGTAGGTATCTGAACGAGAGATGGTGTCAACGAGGAGCGCATCGCACTTCACAGTAGATTTGGAGTGATGAGCACCTTCAAGAACCTGGACTAAGCCGCGGTAAGAGGTACGGCCACCACCACGTGCGACTGACTTTGAGATGATCGTTGATGATGTGTAAGGAGCTGCGTGGACCATCTTCGATCCAGCATCTTGATGTTGGCCTTCGCCAGCAAATGCAATTGAAAGAGTTTCACCTTTTGCATGCTCACCCATAAGGAAAACCGCTGGGTACTTCATGGTGACCTTAGAACCGATGTTGCCATCAATCCATTCCATGGTTGCACCTTCAGCACACGTAGCGCGCTTGGTCACTAAGTTGTATACGTTGTTTGACCAGTTCTGGATCGTTGTGTAACGAACACGTGCATTCTTCTTGACAATAATTTCAACAACAGCTGAGTGGAGTGAGTCAGATGAGTAGATGGGCGCTGTGCAACCTTCAACATAGTGAACGTAAGATCCCTCATCAGCGATGATCAGAGTGCGTTCAAACTGACCCATATTCTCGGTGTTAATACGGAAGTACGCCTGTAATGGGATATCGACGTGAACACCCTTTGGAACGTAGATAAAGGATCCACCAGACCAGACCGAAGTATTCAACGCTGCAAACTTGTTGTCTCCCACAGGGATAACAGTTCCGAAGTACTCCTTGAAAAGCTCCTCATGCTCGCGCAGGCCAGAATCGGTATCTACGAAGATAACGCCGAGCTTCTCTAAATCTTCACGAATCGAGTGGTAAACAACTTCTGATTCATATTGGGCAGCAACTCCCGCAACAAGACGGTTCTTCTCTGCATCAGGGATGCCAAGGCGGTCGTAGGTATTGCGAATATCTTCAGGAAGCTCTTCCCATGAGGTTGCTTGCTTCTCAGTGGAACGAACGAAGTACTTGATAGTGTCAAAGAAGATGCCACTGAGGTCAGATCCCCATGTTGGCATTGGCTTCTTAGCAAAAAGGTCAAGGCCCTTAAGGCGAAGGTCAAGCATCCACTGTGGCTCACTCTTCTTTGAAGAGATATCGCGCACTACATCCTCATTAAGACCACGCTTAGCAGTAGTACCCGCATCATCTTTATCTGACCAGCCGTACTCATACGTTCCAATACCTTCGAGTTCTGGGTTTGCCAACTCGATACGTGCGGTGAGGTCGCTGCTCATGTATTTGCTCCTGTGGTTGTTTTTTCTGATGAAAGTTTTGGAATGAAAGTGGTGCACACACCATCGCCATGGGCGATCGTGGCCAATCGCTGAACGTGCGTACCCAGTATGCGCGAAATTGCTTGCGTCTCCGCTTCACACAATTCAGGAAATTGCGTGGCAACGTGGGCAACAGGACAGTGATGCTGGCAGATCTGATCTCCGATAGGACCGGCCGTCACATCAGAAGCAAAACCTTCTTCAGTGAGAAACTCAGCGAGAGCAAGACTCTTCTCGGCCAGAGATTGGCTTGTCATGGTCTTCCCCATCTTGGTACGTGCGCGGGCTTCCATTTCCTGTGCACGCTGATCTGCAAAAGATTGAATCGAAAGATTGCTAGCCCCTGATGCAATAAATTTAAGGGCAGAGACCGCGAGGTCATCGTAAGAGTGCTCGAAATTTTCACGACCCTGATCTGTCATGAGAAAGACACGAGCTGGTCGTCCGCGACCGCGCACTGCAGTGCTTTGGTATGGCTCACGTGAAGTGAGGACTCCATCCTCGACCAGTGCATCAAGGTGGCGTCTAATACCTGCCGGGGTCATCTCTAGGCGAGAGGCGAGGTCAGCGGCTGTCGCAGGACCCGTCTCCAGAATTGCACGAGCGACTTGATCCCGCGTACGGGCATCTGGCTCGGTCTTTTTCACAACAGAAGTGTTGCGTAATTCACCCAATATCGCCACTCGACGCGGGCCCCCAGCCCAGCGCCTGCCCCCGTCTTGAGTAGGCTGGGGCTATGGGCTCCCTTAAAAAGGTCATTTACACCGCACTTGTTGCTTTTCAGGCAGGGATCGTCGTGACCGGGGGCGCAGTCCGATTGACCGGTTCTGGCCTTGGCTGCCCAACCTGGCCGCAATGCACCCCCGGCTCCTATACCCCAGTCCCCCACCAGGCCCAAGGTCGACTCCATTCATGGATTGAATTCGGCAACCGCCTGCTCACCTTTGTCTTAATCATCTCGATTATCGCAGCCGTCATCGGAGTGATTCGCTGGCGACGTGAGTATCGCGAGCAGAAAGCACTTCTCTGGCTTGCTGGCGCGCAGCTTCTTGGCGTAATAGCCCAAATCGTTCTTGGTGGCATCACCGTCCTGACTCACCTCAATCCGGCAACGGTCGGTGCCCACTTCTTGCTCTCCATCATCTTGCTCGCGGCATCACTCTCCCTAAGACAACGAATGTTGCAGACAACTCGCGTACAGGCCAGTCCTACATCAACAGTTCTCATCAGGGTATTACTCGGGCTCACAACCCTTGTGCTCACCCTTGGCACCGTTGTCACAGGTAGTGGGCCACATGCAGGCGATATCCAAGCCCATCGCTACCACCTAGATCCGCGCACTATCTCGTGGTTGCATGCAGATACCGTGATCGCACTTATCGCCCTGACCTTTGCTCTCATCTTGCTGATAAAAGTTAGCGAAAATGAAAGCGCCCGTTCACTCCTCATGCGCAGAGCGACGCTCTTTCTCTTTATATGCTTAGCCCAGGCATTGATCGGATATATCCAGTATTTCACTGGATTGCCTGAAGCTCTCGTTGCCGCCCACTTACTCGGTGCTGATTTAGTGTGGCTCGGAATCTGGAATCTCACCTTTACCGGGAAGGTTCTATCTAAGCGAATCTAGAATTTTTTCATCGCAATACTTTGTAGACGATCGACAAGACCATAACAGGAGAGAAAATGACTGCAGTAAATCGCCCGGCCTGGACAGATAATGATGAGAAGGCGGTTGCGGTTGCTCGCGCTCTCGCTGCAGATGCTGTACAGAAGGTTGGCAATGGCCATCCAGGAACGGCAATGTCTCTGGCGCCAGTTGCCTACACACTCTTCCAACGCTTCCTGCGCCACGATCCAACAGCCCCAGAATGGCTTGGCCGCGACCGTTTCGTCCTCTCCTGCGGACACTCCTCTCTTACTCTCTATATTCAACTATTCCTCTCCGGCTACGGTCTCTCACTCGATGATCTCAAGGCCTTCCGCACCTCAGGTTCATTAACTCCAGCCCACCCTGAGTACGGACACACCAAGGGCGTTGAAATAACAACAGGTCCACTGGGATCAGGAATCGCATCTGCTGTTGGAATGGCGATGGCAGCTCGCTTTGAGAAGGGGCTCTTTGATCCCCAATCAAGCACCACACTCTTTGATCACAACATCTGGGTCATCGCATCAGATGGTGATCTGCAAGAAGGATTAAGCGCCGAAGCATCTTCACTTGCTGGAACTCAAGAACTCTCCAATCTCATTGTCATTTATGACGATAACCGAATCTCAATTGAAGGAGACACCCACGTCTCCTTCACAGAAGATGTCTCTGCTCGATACCGTTCCTACGGTTGGCACGTTATTGAAGTAGCAGCGCTACCTGATGGCAATGTCGATCGAAGCGCTTTAGAAGCTGCGATGGTTGCCGCTGAAGCGATCACCAATGCACCAACGCTTATTCGCCTCAAGACTGTCATTGCATGGCCTGCACCTAAGGCGCGAGGAACCTCTAAATCCCACGGATCAGCACTGGGTGCAGATGAAGTCGCTGCGACAAAGCTCGCACTCGGACTCAATCCAGAAGAAAGCTTCATCGCCCCAGATGATCTCATCGCTCACACCCGCAAAGTGATCGAACGCGGCCAAGCAGCACGAGCTGCGTGGGAAGCAGAATTTGTCACATGGAAGGCAGCTCATCCGGAAGCGGCTTCACTGCTCTCTCGCTTGCAGAAGAAGGAACTTCCTTCCAACTGGGCAGATGCCATACCAACCTTTGGTAGCGATAAAGAGGTTGCAACACGTGCGGCCTCTGGCAAAATCATCAACGCTATCGCTGCAGTCCTTCCTGAGTTCTGGGGTGGTTCGGCGGACCTTGGTGAATCAAACAACACCACTATCGAAGAAGGTCACTCCTTCCTCCCAGCAACTTCTGCAATGAAGGATGCTGATCCCTATGGCCGCATCATTCACTTCGGAATTCGCGAGCATGCGATGGGCGCAGTCCTCAATGGAATCGCTCTCCACGGCCTAACAAAAGCCTTTGGCGGAACATTCCTCGTCTTCTCTGACTACATGCGTGGATCGGTACGTCTTGCTGCTCTGATGGATATTCCATCTACCTTTGTCTGGACTCACGACTCCATCGGTGTCGGTGAAGATGGTCCAACTCACCAACCAGTTGAACATGTGGCCGCCTTACGTGCGATTCCAAACCTTGCGGTCATCCGCCCAGCAGATGCCAACGAAACAGCCATCGCATGGCGTGAAGTCATCGCTCGCCGTAAGCCAGCAGGATTGATCCTCTCTCGCCAGAACTTGCCAGTCGTCGATCGAAGCTCTCACCAATCGGCTGAAGGTGTCGCAAAGGGTGCTTACATCCTCAAAGATGGTGACGGATCAGCCGATGTCATTCTTATCGCTACTGGATCTGAGGTTCAGTATGCCCTCGGTGCCCAAACACTGCTTGCTTCGCAAGGTGTGAAAGCCCGCGTTGTGAGTGCCCCATGTGTTGAATGGTTCAATGAACAGAGCGATTCCTATAAGGAGTCAGTACTTCCATCTTCAATCAAGGCCCGTGTGAGTGTCGAAGCTGGCATCGCTCTTGGTTGGCGTGAGCTTATTGGTGATGCAGGAGTAAGCGTTTCACTTGAGCACTACGGCGCATCCGCTTCAGCCGCTGTGCTCTTCAAGGAGTATGGCTTCACAGCTGAGAATGTTGCTGCCGCCGCACTCGCCTCCATCGCGAAGGTAGGAAAATAGAATGAGCAACCTCAGTCAACTCTCCGAGGCTGGCGTATCTATCTGGCTAGATGATCTCTCGCGAGATAGATTGCAATCTGGCTCACTCCAGAAGTTGATCGATGATTCATCGGTTGTGGGAGTAACGACTAACCCAAGCATCTTCTCGGCAGCGATTTCAGGTTCAACGCTCTATCGCGAAGATATCTTGGCACTCAAAGCCGAAGGTCGCTCTGCCTCTGAGATCGTTACCGAGCTGACTACATCAGATGTCCGAGCAGCATGTGATCTCTTTATGCCAACCTTCTTGGAGTCAGGTCATGTTGATGGCCGGGTATCCATCGAAGTTGATCCCCAACTGGCATACGACACGAGCGCAACTATCGAACGTGGTCTCTATCTCGCATCTCTTGTGAACCGTCCCAATCTTCTCATTAAGGTTCCTGCAACCATTGAAGGATTGCCCGCAATTGAAGAACTGACGGCGCAGGGAATAAGCGTCAATGTCACATTAATTTTCTCCGTCGATCGCTATCTCGGTGTCATGGACGCCTATCTTCGTGGACTTGAACGCCGCCTCGGAAAAGGTGACACTCTCTCAAATATTCACGGTGTTGCTTCCTTCTTTGTCAGCCGCATCGATACTGAAATCGACAAGCAACTTGATGCTCGCGGCCCAGGATCACCAGTGCGGGGCCAAGCAGCAATCGCCAATGCCCACCTGGCTTACGATGCATTTCTCACTGTCACCTCATCGGCGCGATGGAAGAAACTTGCAGAAGCAGGAGCCAATCTTCAGCGCCCACTGTGGGCGTCCACTGGGGTGAAAGACAAGTCCTACGATTCGACTCGTTATGTCATTGAGCTCGTTGCACCTCATTGTGTGAACACCATGCCTGAGGGAACACTCAATGAAGTGCGTGAACATGGAGTGGTTCGACATGACACCATCACTTCCAAGATTGCTGATGCCAAGAAATTATTCCAAGCTCTACCTGGAGAAGGAATTGATTTCAAGCAGGTTGTTACCTACCTTGAAGATGATGGCGTCGCAAAATTTGAGAAGGCATGGATTGAACTCCTAACTAACGTTGAGGCGGTTGGCTAATGACTATTTCACTCTCTGGCGCATCTCTGCAGAATGAGGCTTCGCCGCTCTACGCACGACTACTAGCAAAAGCTCCATTACTTGCCGCAAAAGATGCGACGCTCTGGGGACGAGAAGCCGAAGCAGAAGCAGCCGTGAGATTAAATTGGATCGACCTGCCGGTCACATCGCAGGCACTGCTTCCCCAAATCGATGATCTTGTGCAATGGGCAAGGAGCAATAACCTCACCAACGTTATCTTGGCCGGGATGGGAGGCTCTTCCCTCGCGCCAGAAGTGATTAGCAAGACCTATAAGAAGGCCCTCACAGTTCTTGATACCACTGATCCTGATCAATTGATGAAGGCTATTCCTTCCTCTCTCACTTCCACAGTGGTCGTTGTCGGATCTAAATCTGGCTCAACGATTGAGACTGCCTCCCAGAAGGCGCTCTTTGAGAAACTCTTTGCCGATGCAGGACTTTCGCCAGCAGATCACATGGTGATCGTGACCGATCCGGGCTCACCGCTTGATCAGGCATCACGTACTCAAGGATTGCGCACCATTAATGCAGATCCCAATGTCGGTGGGCGTTTCAGCGCCTTAAGCGCCTTTGGGCTCGTTCCTGCAGCCCTCATCGGTGTCGATGTTCGAGCACTCTTGCAGCAGGCTCGTGATGCGGCAGCTACCTTTGTTTTACCTGGCTCCCCTGCTGTCGCTCTTGCCACCGCGATCTTTGAAGCCGGAGAGCAGAACGTTGGCTTTTCCGATGCCCTTTCTCAGACACCGGGCCTTTCAGATTGGATCGAGCAACTCGTTGCAGAATCAACAGGGAAGAATCAGACCGGTCGTCTACCCATCGTTATGGAGTCGATCACCGCGCCACTTGGTGGGCCTGGATATCTGATCTCTCTTGCCCCGACAGATAATTCCACCGTTGATGCAATTGTGACCGGAGAACTTGGTGAGCAGTTTATCTTGTGGGAGTGGGTAACTGCGCTCTTGAGTATCGCCTTAGAGGTTGACCCATTTAATCAACCCAATGTCACTGAAGCGAAGGAGCGCACCAACGCTCTACTTGAGAAGTGGGCCAATGGTGATATCACCTCTTCGTCACCATCCTTTGAGAACGATGACCTTCAAGTCTTCTCCACATCCCAAGCCCAATCCCTGCGTGGACAATTTGATGATTTCCTCGCCCCTAAGAGCCACTACGTGGCAATCATGGCTTATCTCGCACGAGGCATCGATGATGAGATCACCAAGAGTCGGGCGCTGATTGCATCAAAGAGTGGCCGTGGAACAACCTTTGGCTGGGGTCCCCGCTTCCTGCATTCAACGGGGCAGTTCCATAAGGGTGGCCAACACAATGGTGCATTTATTCAGATCACCGGTGAGAACGCCACCGATCTTGCAATCCCACAGAAGGATTTCTCTTTCCACACCTTATTGATGGCGCAAGCGCTCGGCGATGGTCAGGCACTGGCAGATCGCAGCTTCCCACTCATGCGCATCCATCTCAAAAATAGAAGCCGCGGCATTGCGGCAATCTTGGCAGCCCTCACTCAATAGCACTTAGTAGCATTTAATAAAATCGTATAAAAGCAAGAGCCCCACTTCATCGAAGTGGGGCTCTTCTAATTTTTTATCTTAGATTACTCATCTTCTCCGCGTAGCTTGGCAAGTGCATCGCCTAAAATCTTTACAGCCTCTACTTCGCTGCGACGCTCTTTCACATATGCAAGGTGCGTCTTATATGGCTCATTCTTCACAGGAAGTGGTGGCTTGTTCTGATCTAGCCCAGCTGGATAACCACAACGTGGACAATCCCATTCTGCTGGGATCTGAACAGTGCCATCATCGGCAAAGGATGGACGAGTCTCGTGGCCATTTGCGCACCAGTATGAGACGCGGAAACGACCGATCGCCTCGCCACGCTCAGCCTCACCCATTGGGCCAGCACCGACGCGACTTCCACGGATTGCGCTACCTGCCATTGATATACCCCTTAATTACTATCTGTTTATTGCGGGAAAAAAACTTTGGAGAACTACTTCTTAAGTAGGAGTGAGAGTGCGACAACGCCTGCGAACCAGAGTCCGCCAACGACGATTGTGATCCGATCCAGGTTCTTCTCGACAACGGATGACCCGCCGTAATTTGAGGAGACGCCACCACCGAAGAGGTCAGAGAGTCCAGAACCCTTGCCCTTGTGAAGCAGGACGAGGAGAACCATGAGAATGCTTGTCACCACGAGAAGGATGGAAAGTGCCAAAACCACAGAAGAGCTCCTTTATAAAGTCTGACTACCTAAACTGCTGACCTGGTTACTGCAAGGATTACTAGGAATTACTAGGGATTACAAGGGCTAAGGATAGCGCGAAGCTGCCCGGCCTTATGCGACTCGGTAGAACTTGGCGATTCGGGCGAATTCCTCAGGATCCAGGCTCGCTCCGCCTACAAGGACCCCATCAACATCAGCCTGGCGCATGATTTCCACGATATTGGCTGACTTCACAGAACCTCCGTAGAGGATTCGAGCAGCGGCTGCGATCTCATCACTGCCGATCTTGGCAAGCTCGATGCGGATCTGCTCACAGACCTCTTGGGCATCCTCAGGAGTCGCTGTCTTTCCTGTTCCAATCGCCCAAACTGGTTCGTAGGCGAAGACGATCTTCTTCAAATCTGGCTTGTGTAGACCCTTGAGGCCATTACGCAATTGTGTGAGGACGTGAGCAACGTGTGTCCCAGCCTCTCGAATAGCTAGCTCTTCTCCGATACAGAAAATTGGAATGATCTCATTGGTGAGGGCCGCCTTTAACTTGCGGTTGAGAAGCTCATCACTCTCCCCATGGATGGCGCGGCGTTCTGAGTGTCCAACTGCTACATAGGTGCAGCCAAGCTTTGCAAGCATCGAGCCTGAGATATCGCCGGTGAAAGCACCTGAGACATCAGGTGAAAGATCTTGGGCGCCATAGGTCAGACGAAGACGATCGCCATCTACGAGCGTTTGGACCGAACGAATATCTGTGAATGGCGGCAGAATCGTGATGTCTACCGCATCGTAATCTTTCTCTTCAAGAGAGTATGAGAGTTTTTGAGTCACGGCGATCGCCTCGAGATGATTGAGATTCATCTTCCAGTTTCCTGCAATAAGCGGCTTACGCATCTTTACTCCTTCTCACACAATTGATCTTGCTGGACTCCTGCTTACTAGCTATTCGAGTACTGAGATTCCTGGAAGTTCTTTACCTTCGAGATATTCGAGGGATGCTCCGCCACCAGTTGAAATATAGCCAAAGGCTGAATCGGCAAAGCCAAGGGCGCGGACTGCCGCGGCAGAATCTCCTCCGCCAACTACTGAGATACCAACGACTTCGGTGAGCGCTTGCGCAACCACCTTGGTGCCAGCAGCAAAGTTAGGGAATTCAAAGACACCCATAGGGCCATTCCAGAAGAGGGTCTTGCATTCACCAATCGCGGCGGCAAATGCCGCTGCGCTCTCCGGGCCGATATCAAGACCCATCTGATCGGCTGGGATTGCATCAGCTGCAACGATCGTTGGGGTTGCCGATGCAGCAAACTCTGGTGCTACGACGATATCTGTTGGCAAGAGAAGTTTGACGCCAAGTGTCTGCGCTCTCGTCATCAACTCTTTAACGGTTGGGATCAGATCTACCTCAACCAGAGATTTTCCAATCTCGTGACCTTGCGCGGCAAGGAAGGTGAAGAGCATTCCCCCACCAATAGCCATGAGATTAACCTTGTCGAGCAGATTAGTTATCACACCAATCTTGTCAGAAACCTTTGATCCTCCCAGGACGACGCCATAGGGGCGCTCTGGGTTCTGTGTTAATTTCTTCAATACTTCAATCTCGGCTGCAACGAGATATCCGGGAGCATGCGGGAGAAGTTTGGCAACATCATAAACAGAGGCATGTTTGCGGTGCACGGCACCAAAACCATCTGAGATAAAGATATCAGCGTAGGTGGCTAATTCTTTTGCAAGAGAGAGGCGCTCTGACTCCTCTTTACTCGTCTCGGCTGCTTCATAGCGAATATTCTCAAGGAGAACGACCTCACCGGCTACTGCGCTTTTGGCGGCTTCTGATCCCACGATCTCAGATGAGAAGGTGACGGCCTGACCTAACAGGTCTGAGAGTCTTGCGGCGACTGGAGCGAGTGAAAGTTCTGGCTTTCGCTCCCCTTTTGGTCGACCAAGGTGAGCGGTAACGATCACCGCTGCACCTTGCGCGATCAAATACTGGATCGTTGGAAGAGATGCGCGAATACGACCATCATCTGCAATGACGCCATCCTTGATCGGGACATTGAGATCACAGCGCAGAAGTACCCGCTTACCTACATAATCAAATGATTCCAGAGAGTTCATAGATCAGCTCGTTAGAGCTTTGCTCCTACGAAGCCGACGAGATCTACGAGGCGGTTTGAATAACCCCACTCATTGTCATACCAACCAACAATCTTCACCTGATTTCCGATGACCTTTGTGAGGCCAGAATCGAAGATACATGATGATGGATTAGTAACGATATCTGCAGAGACGATTGGATCTTCTGTGTACTCAAGGTAGCCCTTGAGTGGACCTTCGGCGGCAGCCTTCATCGCGGCATTGATCTCGGCAGCAGAAACTTCTCGGGCTAATTCAACTGTGAGATCAGTTGCAGAACCAGTTGGGACTGGTACGCGCATTGCATAACCATCAAGCTTGCCCTTCAATGATGGCAAGACCAGGCTGATTGCCTTCGCAGCACCCGTTGATGTTGGAATCATTGAGAGCGCGCCAGCACGTGCACGGCGCAGATCCTTGTGAGGCTGATCCTGGAGTGATTGATCATTGGTGTAAGCATGGATTGTGGTCATCAGACCCTTGACGATCCCAAAGCTATCTTCGAGAACCTTTGCCATTGGTGCGAGGCAGTTCGTTGTGCACGATGCGTTTGAAATGATTGTGTGAGAAGCAGCGTCATACTTATCTTCATTGACGCCCATCACGATGGTGATATCTTCATCGGTTGCTGGTGCTGAGATGATGACCTTCTTTGCACCTGCTGAGATGTGCTTCTGCGCATCTGCAGCCTTGGTGAAGAAACCTGTTGACTCAATCACGATATCTGCCTTGACCTCGGCCCATGGAAGGGCTCCTGGATCACGCTCTGCAAAGACGCGAATCTTCTTGCCATTGACAGTGATTGACTCATCGTCGAATGAGACTGGAAGACCTAATGGTCCAAGAATTGAGTCATACTTCAAAAGGTGTGCCAAGGTGGCGTTATCTGTGAGGTCATTGATTCCAACGATCTCAAATTGTGCATCTGATGTCAGCGCTGCACGGAAGAAGTTACGTCCAATACGGCCAAAGCCATTAATTCCAACACGAACCACGATTATCCTGCCTTCTAAAAGAGATGGGGCCTATCCTCAGTTTTGATCAGATAGTGGGCCAGTTGACTGTCGGAGGCGAATTTCAAAGTTCTGAGAAAATGATCCGAGGCAATGGCCGCAATCCACAACATTGTGATGGCCTAAGCCTATCAGTGGGGGTCAGTCGTTCTCTAACATCTCTGGGCTCAGTCCAGCCTCAGTATCGGGAATTCCAAGGTCATGCGCACGCTTATCGGCCATCGCAAGTAGGCGGCGGATCCGGCCAGCAATCGCATCCTTCGTCATCGGTGGACTGGCCAGTGAGCCGAGCTCTTCCAGGCTTGCCTGTCCGTGAGTGATGCGAAGCTCCCCCGCCTCTTTGAGATGATCAGGGATCTCCTCCCCGAGTATCTCCATTGCGCGGGCAACACGAGCCGAAGCTGCAACAGCTGCTCGAGCTGATCGGCGAAGGTTGGCATCATCAAAGTTTGCAAGACGATTGGCAGTGGCCCGGACCTCTCGGCGCATACGCCGTTCTTCCCATGCCAAGACAGATTCATGTGCTCCAAGGCGAGTCAGGAGCGCTCCTATTGCATCGCCATCGCGAATGACAACGCGATCAACATTTCGGACTTCTCGCGCCTTTGCGGTGATGCCCAGGCGACGTGCTGAGCCAACGAGGGCAAGGGCGGCTTCCGGTCCTGGACAGGTAATTTCAAGAGCAGAGGATCTACCTGGTTCAGTCAATGAACCATGAGCGAGGAAGGCTCCACGCCAGGCCGCTTCTGCATCACATATTCCAGCCGAGACAACTTGGGGTGGAAGACCACGTATCGGGCGATTATGAGAATCAATCAAGCCAGTCTGACGGGCGAGTGCATCGCCATCGGAGATCACTCGAACGAGGTAACGAGAACCCTTACGCAACCCACCTGCAGAGAGCACCGCTAATTCAGAGTCATGTCCAAAGATTTCCGAGATGTCTTTGCGTAATCTGCGCGCACTCTGCGCGGTATCGAGCTCTACCTCAATAACAATGTGACCTGCTGCAATGTGGAGGCCACCGGCGAAGCGCAGAAGCGCTGAAACCTCGGCCTTGCGACAGCACGGCTTAGTGATCGAGAGCCTACTGAGCTCATCCTTCACACTCGCCGTCATTGCCATGTGAGTATCTAAGCAGGGTTCAATTGAAAATGTGGCTCAAAACCGAAGCCAATTTTTGATGATCGTGATGGAAACTACCTGGGCTCTTGGAGAGATCAGCACGCACCAATGTGCCACCGCAACCCTCAACCATCTCTTGAAGGCCGTCAGAATCAGCGATAGATGTACGATCGGCGATAGCAAAATCGCAGCGAAAATTTGGCAAATGTTTGATGATGAGAGCCAGATGTTCTTGCGCCGAATACCCTGCAAATTCATCTTCACTCTCTGGCTCGGGCAAATTAAAGATCACAATCTTCTTTGCAGGTGAGGTACCGATTGCCTCCGCCTGTTCTCTGAGTAAGAAGTGCGGCATCACACTGGAGAACCACGAGCCTGGCCCAATCGTGATCCATTCGGCGCTGGCGATTGCTGCTAGAGCTTCTGGTGTTGATCGGGGCCTCTCTGGAATGAGGCGAAGGGATTCCAAACGCCCCTTGGTTGATGCCACCTCAACTTGGCCTGTGACAATCTTGCGCCCATAGGCGGTAGCGAACGTACCTTCAATATCAAGAGCATCGAGTGCCATCGGGAGTACGCGTCCTGTGATGCGCAGCAACTCTCCCACTCGAGCAATACCAGATACCTGATCGCCATCGCGATCCCACAACGCAGTCAATAATAAATTGCCTAAGGCATGGCCATTGAGTGGGCCTTCGCTTGTGAAACGATATTGCAAAATATCAGCCCATCCCCTGCCCCACTCATCTGCAGAGCAGAGAGCGGCGAGAGCCATGCGAAGATCGCCAGGCGGGAGTGTTCCAAACTCATCACGAAGGCGCCCACTTGATCCGCCATTGTCGGCGACTGTGACGATCGCTGTTACTTCATCTGTTAGCGTGCGAAGTGCGGTGAGAGTTGCAGCAAGTCCATGTCCACCACCCAGTGCTACAACCTTGGGAGCATCACTCAAAGTTCGCGTCCCAGATCACGATGGATGGGATGGGCAATAATCTTTCGATCACTGCCAGAAGTTCCTGCCGCCTTGGCATTGAGTCGCTTGGAGAGCTCTTCGGCTATCGCAACGCTTCGATGCTTTCCACCCGTGCAGCCGATTGCAAGAGTCAGATATTTTCTTCCCTCATTAAAAAATCCTGCCGCCATCGTTTCGAAGAGTGCTTGATAGCGCTCCAAGAACTCCTGCGTATTCGCACTTCCCAAGACATTTGCGCTGACTGCAGCATCGAGCCCGGTGAGTGGGCGAAGCTCTGGAATCCAGTGTGGATTGGCGATGAAACGGCAATCCATCACAAGGTCGGCATCAACTGGAATTCCATACTTGTATCCAAAGGAGAGCACATTGACTCGAAGGTCGGCATCACCCTGCGTTTGAAAGATTGCCTCGACCTTTTGCTCCAGCTGATGAATATTGAGTGCTGAGGAATCAATAACAAGGTCTGCTAGTGATCGAACCTCTCGCAGCAGCTCACGTTCCTTGGCAATTCCATCGACGATCCGATCAGAGCCTTGTAAAGGATGTGGTCTACGTGTTGATTCAAAGCGTCTGACGAGCGCTTCATCGGCGGCATCGACAAAGAGAATTCTTCGGGCAATACCGCGCTCCCCTAATTCCGCCAATGCACCATTGAGATCATCAAAGAATTGGCGGCCGCGAACATCGATAACCACAGCAATCTGGCTCACTGTTGGCCCAGCTAATTCACAGAGGTTTAAGAGGAGTGCTGGTGGAAGATTATCGACGACATACCAGCCCAGATCTTCCATGGCGTGAGCGATCGTGGAGCGACCGGCACCACTCATGCCAGTGACGAGGACTACTTCTGTAGACATGGCTCTATCTTGCCTTAACTCTCGAGGATCTCACCAGTAGCCATATCGACTGACTGGGTACCAGGGGCAAGGTTTGCCACAATGATCTCGGCAGTACGCTCACCGATCCCCGGAATCTCTGCGATCTGCGCTGTGGTGGCCTTTCGTAGCGCCGTCACCGAACCAAAGTGCTCAAGGATTGCGCGGCGGCGGACTTCACCTAGTGATGGGATTCCATCCAAGAGGGATTCCAACATCACCTTTGAACGCTTGCTTCTATGGAAGGTGATCGCGAAGCGATGCGCCTCATCGCGAATTCTCTGGAGCAGGTAGAGCGCCTCACTGTGGCGCGGGAAGATCACTGGATCTGGATTTCCTGGCATCCAGACCTCTTCTAATCTCTTAGCTAGACCCACCAAAGCGATGCTTGTTATTCCAAGATCTGCCAGTGCTTGAGCTGCAACCGCTACTTGTGGCTGCCCACCGTCGACAACGATCAACTGAGGTGGGTAAGCAAACTTAGGGCGTGCTCCCCCGCTCTGCGTCACTTCGGTCATGTCAATATCTTTCTCTGCCAGATAGCGCTTCAGGCGACGCGTGATGACGTGGTGCATCGCTCGAGTGTCATCAAAGTTCGCATCATCATCGATTGCAAAGCGACGATACTCACTCTTCTTCGCCTGACCATCCTCAAAGACGACCATGGAGGCGACCATATGGTTGCCTTGAATATTTGAAATATCGAAGCACTCAATTCGAAGTGGGAGTTCTGCTAGGTCCAAAGCTGATGCGATCTCCTCTAGCGCCTGCCCGCTCACCGCAGCATCATTGGAGCGTTTACTCAAATATTGAATAAGCGCTTGATGGGCATTGCGCTTCACGACATCAATCATCTCCGCTTTCTCGCCCCGCTGAGGTTGGGAGATCTCCACCTTATGACCGGAAAGTCCACCCAGCCAATTTTCAAACTCACTCACATCATTACAAGGGCGATCAATCAGAATCTCTCGGGGTATCTCATTATCAAGGTAGATCTTGCTCAGAGTTGCTCCAACTAGCTCCTCTTCCTCCAAGACATTGGCCATATCGATGATCCACGAACGCGAACCAACGATGCGTCCATTGCGAACGGTGAAGAGTGAGGCCGCGCAGTGAGTTACCTCTTCGTGGATACCGATGACATCGGCGCTAAAATTGGGGCTCAGTGAACTTCCCATAATCTCGTTGGACTTAGTTATCGCATTGAGCTGATCGCGCAATTTTGCCGCCCGCTCATACTCCTCGTGAGCTGCTGCAATCTCCATCTCACTCTCGATCTGGGCTTCAATATCGGAAGGATTGGACTCTAAGTACTTCACTAGCTTCCTTGTTAAATCCTTATGTTCCTCTGGGCTAATCCAGCCGACGCATGGCGCCGAGCACTTACCGATATCACCTAAGAGGCACTGCCTCTTGCTCTTGACTGCGCGCTCAAAGGTGCCGTTGCTGCAACTGCGCACTGGGTAAATGCGCTGGAGGGTATCGAAGGTACTGCGTAGCGCCCAGGTGTGAGCAAAGGGGCCAAAGTACTTTGTTCCTTTGATCTTCTTCTGTCGAGAGACATAGACCTTGGGAAACTCTTCATTGATCGAAATCGCTAGATACGGATAAGACTTGTCATCCTTGAACTGCACATTGAACTCTGGGTCATAGCTCTTAATCCATGTGAACTCTAATTGCAGCGCTTCGACCTCGGTATTGACGATCGTCCAGTCGACATGAACTGCCTTGTGAACCATCCGATAGGTCTTCTCGGTGAGGTTGCTACCGAAGTAAGAGTTCAGGCGATTCTTAAGGTTGAGAGCCTTACCCACATAGATGACGACTCCCTTTGCATCATAAAACCGATATACCCCAGGGTCAGTTGGGATGTTCGATGGTCGATAGCTCTGCGGATCTGCCATAGTGATTACTTAAGGACGGTTGCTAGGAATTGACCTGTGTAGCTCTGCTTCATCTTCGCGACCTCTTCTGGCGTTCCTTCAGCAATAACCTGGCCACCACCAGCTCCACCCTCAGGACCCATGTCGATCACCCAATCTGCGCACTTAATGACATCAAGGTTATGTTCAATGACGACCACAGTGTTACCTGACTCAACTAGACGGTTGAGTACTATCAATAACTTACGTGTATCTTCAAAGTGAAGTCCGGTCGTTGGTTCATCGAGCACATAGATAGTGCGACCTGTGGAACGCTTCTGCAATTCGGTTGCTAGCTTCACGCGCTGGGCTTCGCCACCAGAAAGGGTGGGAGCAGATTGCCCAAGGCGAACATATCCAAGGCCCACATCGTTAAGGGTCTTCAGGAAGCGAGCGATTGCCGGAACCGATTCAAAGAAGCCATGGGCCTCCTCGATCGGCATATCAAGAACCTGAGCAATGGTCTTGCCCTTGTAGTGGACTTCAAGGGTTTCGCGGTTATATCTGGCCCCATGGCAGACCTCGCATGGAACATAGACATCGGGAAGGAAGTTCATCTCGATTGTGATGGTGCCATCGCCGGCACAATTCTCGCAGCGGCCACCCTTGACGTTGAAAGAGAAGCGTCCTTGGAGGTAACCGCGCACCTTCGCTTCACTTGTCTCCGCAAAGAGGGCACGGATCTTGTCAAAGACTCCTGTGTACGTAGCAGGGTTGGAACGAGGAGTTCGGCCAATCGGTGATTGATCTACGTGAACAACCTTATCCAGATTATCAAGACCGGTGACCGAGCGATGACGACCTGGAACGATGCGGGCGCCGTTGAGTTTATTGGCAAGGACAGAGTAGAGAATGTCATTGACGAGCGTCGACTTTCCAGAACCACTTACACCAGTGACCGCAACAAAGCTACCAAGTGGAAAGGAGACCGAAATATTCTTGAGGTTATTCTCCTTCGCATCTTTAACAGTAATGATGCGACTCTTATCGTAGGGACGGCGCGCAGCTGGGACATCAATCTTGGAGCGACCTGCCATATATGCACCCGTTACAGATTTGGGTGCCGCAATGAGGTCGGCGTAGGTGCCGGATGAAACGACCTCTCCACCATGTTCACCAGCGCCTGGACCAATATCAACAATCCAATCTGCAGCGCGGATGGTGTCCTCATCGTGTTCAACAACAATGAGAGTATTACCCATATCGCGCAATCGAGTGAGAGTCTCGATCAATCGGTGATTATCGCGTTGATGCAATCCAATACTTGGTTCATCAAGCACATAGAGAACGCCAACCAAGCCAGATCCGATTTGTGTTGCAAGTCTGATGCGCTGGGCTTCTCCACCAGAGAGAGTGCCAGCGGCGCGCTCAAGTGAGAGATAGTCAAGACCAACATCGAGAAGGAAGCCAAGACGTGCATGCACCTCTTTGAGAACTCGCTCAGCAATCTTCTTCTCGCGGGCATTGAGTGAAATCTTCTTGAGGAAAACAGCGCAATCGGCGATGGAGAGCTCACATATTTGAGCGATGCTCTTGCCCCCGATTGTCACGGCTAACACCTCAGGCTTTAAGCGAGTTCCCTTACATGCTGGACAAGGCGTCTCACGCATATAGGCCTCAAACTTTGCAATGCCCCATTCACCCTCTTGTTCCGCGTGGCGGCGGGTAATGAATGGAATGACGCCCTCAAAGCCAGTCGTATAGGCGCGCTCGCGACCATAACGGTTCTTATACTTCACATGGACTTCATAATCCCAGCCATTGAGGATCGCACTCTTCGCCTTGATAGGAAGGGCTTTCCAAGGCTTATCTAGTGAGAACTTAAGCTCTTTCGCAAGGCCCTCTAACAGGCGATCGAAATACTCTGAGTTCTGCCATGGCGCAATGGCGCCTTCACTAATGGATATCGAGTCGTCAGGGATAAGAAGTTCCTCATCCACTTCAAGCTTGATGCCGATACCTGTGCACTCGGGACATGCTCCGAAGGGAGAGTTAAAGGAGAAGGAGCGAGGTTCTAGCTCACCGAAGGATAGCTCGCAGTCATGGCACGCCATATGCTCACTAAAGGTCTTCTCTTTCTCGGGATCGCCATCTTTAAGATCGACGAAATCTAGGACAACGAGTCCTCCGGCGAGTTTGAGCGCCGTTTCAATAGAGTCAGTCAGGCGAGATTTTGCATCAGCTTTTACTGCCAAACGATCAACGACAACTTCAATCGTATGTTTCTCTTGCTTCTTAAGTTTTGGCGCATCCGCAAGAGCGTAGACAGTGCCATCAACACGTGCACGCGAGAAACCTTGGACTGTGAGATCTTTGAAGAGATCTAGGAACTCACCCTTACGCCCGCGCACGATAGGGGCAAGGACCTGGAATTTGATGCCAGAGTCGAGGGCAAGGATTTGATCAACAATATTTTGCGGGGTCTGCTTGGCAATTGCCTTGCCGCAATTAGGACAGTGAGGCCGTCCAGCACGAGCAAAGAGAAGCCGTAAGTAATCATAAACTTCTGTGATCGTTCCAACGGTTGATCGAGGGTTGCGGTTTGTTGATTTCTGATCAATCGAGACTGCAGGAGAAAGTCCTTCAATGAAGTCGACATCTGGCTTATCCATCTGACCAAGAAATTGTCTGGCGTAAGCTGAGAGTGACTCAACATAGCGACGCTGGCCTTCGGCGAAGATGGTGTCAAAGGCGAGGGAAGACTTACCGGAGCCCGAAAGTCCAGTAAAGACAATGAGGGCATTACGTGGAAGATCAAGTGAGACATTCTTGAGATTGTGGGCTCTGGCACCACGTACTATCAATCGATCCGCGCTCATCCGCCAGCCTCATCCATTCCTCGGAGCTCACGCTTGAGCTCTCTAATTTCGTCACGAAGCCTTGCTGCCACCTCAAATTGAAGTTGAGCAGCTGACATCTTCATCTGATCGGTGAGTGATTCTATGAGGGCAACGAGCTCTTGTCGCGGCAACGAACCAGGGGCTGGAATTGTGATGCCGATAGGCAGGCTGGCGGCTCCCCCCTTCTGGTTCTTCCCCTTCTTTTTAGTGAGCTCCTCAGTATCTTCGGCCTCTTGAGTGATGAGGTCGGTGATATCGGCAATCTTTTTACGTAGCGCTGTTGGCTCAATGCCGTGAGCGGTGTTGTACGCGACCTGCTTCTCTCGCCTGCGATTTGTCTCATCGATCGCCTGCGTCATGGACTTGGTCATATTATCTGCATACATATGCACTTCACCCGAAACGTTTCGAGCAGCACGGCCAATGGTCTGAATAAGTGAGGTCGCAGATCGCAGGAAGCCCTCTTTATCGGCATCCAAGATTGCAACAAGTGAGACTTCAGGCAGATCCAAACCTTCTCGAAGGAGGTTGATGCCGATAAGCACGTCATACTCACCAGTGCGCAGCTCGCGAAGCAATTCCACTCGGCGCAAGGTATCGACCTCAGAGTGAAGGTAACGGACCCTGATGCCCACTCCCTGCAGGTAATCAGTAAGGTCTTCTGACATCTTCTTCGTTAATGTCGTTACAAGTACCCGCTCATTCTTCGCCGCTCGCTCATTGATAGAGGCGACGAGATCGTCAATCTGCCCTTTGATCGGTTTCACAATAATCTTTGGATCAATCAGACCCGTTGGGCGGATAACCTGTTCAACGACATCGCCCTGAACCTTCTCCATTTCATACTTACCTGGAGTTGCCGAGAGGTAGATCGTCTGGCCTTTGCGTGTAAGAAATTCATCAAAACGAAGTGGTCGGTTATCCATAGCACTTGGCAGACGGAAACCATGCTCTACTAACGTCCGCTTACGGGATGCATCACCTTCATGCATCGCACCGATCTGCGGAACCGTCACATGCGATTCATCAATAACGACAAGAAAGTCCTCTGGGAAGTAATCGAGAAGACAGTTTGGCGCGCTTCCAGCATCACGGCCATCAATATGGCGTGAGTAGTTTTCGATTCCAGAGCAGAATCCGAGTTGGCGAATCATCTCGATATCAAAGGTCGTTCTCATCCTTATGCGCTGGGCCTCAAGGAGTTTATTCTGGCGCTCAAAGGCATCAACTGCCTTCTCCATCTCTTCCTCGATGGCAACAACGGCACGTTGCATCGTTTCAGGTCCGGCCGCGTAGTGGCTCGCCGGAAAGACATACATCTCACTCTCTTCCCGGATGATCTCACCCGTGAGCGGATGCAAGGTCATGATCTTCTCGATCTCATCGCCAAACATCTCAATGCGCACAGCCAACTCTTCATACATCGGGATGATCTCAACGGTGTCACCGCGAACTCGAAACGTGCCGCGCTCAAAGGCCATGTCATTGCGCTTGTATTGGATATCTACGAATCGACGAAGTAGAACATTGCGTTCCATCGAATCACCCACACGAAGTCGAATCATGCGATCGACATACTCTTGAGGCGTGCCTAAACCATAAATACAGGAAACGGTAGCCACCACGATGACATCACGGCGCGTTAAGAGCGAATTTGTGGCGCTATGGCGCAACCTCTCAACCTCGGCATTTACCGAGGAGTCCTTCTCAATGAAAGTATCAGATTGCGGGACGTAGGCCTCCGGCTGGTAGTAGTCGTAGTAGGAGACGAAATACTCCACTGCATTGTTGGGTAAAAGTTCGCGGAACTCATTAGCGAGTTGAGCAGCCAAGGTCTTATTAGGTGCCAGCACGAGCGTTGGTCGTTGAAGTTTCTCGATCAACCAGGCCGTGGTTGCAGATTTTCCGGTTCCTGTTGCACCAAGGAGAACCACATCTTGATCCCCGCGCAGGATTCGCTTGGTGATCTCAGCGATCGCCGTTGGCTGATCACCAGAAGGTATGTAGTCACTGATTACTTCAAAGGGATGAGGTTTGCGTTGAAGATCAGAGATCGCTCTCATTGGCTAGCCAATGCGCGTCGTCTCAACTCTGTCTCCCATAACTCTTCAACAGCGCGCAAGAGAGCATCGGCATCTCCTGTATTGTCAATGATGTAGTCGGCAATCGCCGCCCGCTCCTCATCACTTGCCTGAGCGCTCACTCGCTTATCGAATTCATACTCTTTCATGCCACGTGCAATACAGCGTTGCCTACGAAGCTCAATGGGTGCCGTAATGGCAACAACATAATCAAAGCGTGCTTTGCCACCCGTTTCCACCAAAAGCGGTATCTGATTCACAATCACATCACCTGGGTCAGCACTGTTGACGATCTCATCGAGGGCTTCACGAATTCGCGGATGAGTGATCGCCTCTAGCTCCTGTCGAACTTTGGGATCAGCAAATACCAATTCACCAAGTTTGCTGCGATCAATATTGCCATCTCTTAAAATCTCATCACCAAATCGTGCGAGGATCTCATCGAAGGCTGGAGTTCCACGCTCTACGACCTGGCGAGCGAGTTGATCTGAATCAACGACAACTGCGCCGAGCGCAGCAAGGTACTCCCCTGCCAATGATTTACCAGAGCCAATGCCCCCGGTGAGCGCAACAAGTAACACGTGGATAGCCTACCGAGAAGGGGCGAGGAGGGAATCAGGAGAAAGAAAAAGGCCCCGACCAAAGTGGTCAGGGCCTTTAACGCTAGTCAGAGATTACTCAGCAGCTGGGACCTTAGTCGCAGCAGCTTCTGGGGCGCTCTCAGATGCAGCGTCTGCGGCGCGAGCCTCATCCTTCTGCTTCTTGTGAGCGATGAAGCGTGCTTGCGCTTCTGAGTACTGGCGCTCCCACTCTTCGCGCTGTGATTCAAAGCCTGGACGCCACTCTTGGGTCTCAGCATCAAAGCCTTCTGGGTAGATGAAGTTACCTTCAGCATCGTAGCGAGCAGCCATTCCATACTGGGTTGGATCGAATGCTTCGACTTCAACTTCGTGGCCTTCATTAGCCTGCTTCAATGAAAGTGAGATACGACGGCGCTCGAGATCGATATCGATGATCTTCACGAAGAGTGAGTCACCAACCTGAACAACCTGCTCTGGGATCTCAACGTGGCGTTCTGCCAACTCTGAAATGTGAACAAGTCCTTCAATACCCTCGAATACCTTGATGAATGCACCAAATGGAACGAGCTTGGTGACTTCACCAGGAACAACCTGATTAATGGTGTGGGTACGAGCAAATGCCTGCCATGGATCTTCTTGAGTTGCCTTGAGTGACAAGGAGACGCGCTCGCGCTCGAAATCAACTTCAAGGACCTCAACAGTGACTTCGTCGCCGACTTCGACAACTTCACTTGGATGATCGATGTGCTTCCATGAGAGCTCTGAGACGTGGACAAGTCCATCGACGCCGCCGAGATCAACGAAGGCACCAAAGTTCACGATAGATGAGACAACGCCCTCGCGGACCTGGCCCTTTGTGAGCTGGTTAAGGAATGTTGTGCGGGACTCAGATTGTGTCTGCTCGAGGTAGGCACGACGTGAGAGAACAACGTTGTTGCGATTCTTATCAAGTTCGATGATGCGGCATTCAACTTCCTTGCCGATGTACGGCGTAAGGTCGCGGACGCGGCGCATTTCGACGAGAGATGCTGGCAAGAAGCCACGCAATCCGATGTCGACGATAAGTCCACCCTTAACAACCTCGATGACAGTTCCGGTGACGACTTCGTCGCGCTCCTTCTTGCCTTCGATCTCGCCCCAGGCACGCTCATACTGAGCACGCTTCTTGGAGAGGATGAGACGGCCTTCTTTATCTTCCTTTTGGAGAACGAGCGCTTCAATGCGATCGCCAACCTTGACGAGCTCAGATGGAGCCACATCGTGGCGGATTGAAAGTTCACGTGAAGGGATAACACCTTCAGTTTTGTAACCGATATCAAGAAGAACTTCTTCGCGGTCGATTTGTACAACGATTCCTGAGACCAAGTCTCCATCGTTAAAATTCTTAATTGTGCCTTCGATTGCGGCGAGGAAATCTTCTGCTGAACCGATGTCGTTAATAGCGTGAGTGCTCAAGTTGCTCCGTAGGTGAATAGAAGTAGTAGGGATAGGAGAGTTACCCATCTGGATGAGGGGTGAACGGCTAAGGGTACGCATCCTGGAAAATTGGGTCAAACCGCCAAAAGGAGCCACCACCACAAGATACGATGGATTCATGCGTGAGTATGTGAGGGTATTCCGGTATCCGGGCGCCCCATCGATGATTCTCGCCTCTTTCCCTGCCCGTCTTGCCTACGGGATGATCGGGCTGGGTCTCTATTTCAAGACCTACCACACGGTCCACTCCATCGCCTTCGCCGGTTTTGTTGCCGGCCTCAATGGCATCTCCGGATCCATCACCACCAGTCTTCGCTCAAAACTCTTGGATAAATTTGGGATGCGAACACCCCTCCGATTCTTTGTCCCTGCTTACGCTTCATCAATTCTGGTTCTCAACTTCGTCCACTCCCGCGGGCTCTTAGTACTTGCAGCACTCCTCTTGGGAATGGCCGCCCCACCAATTAATCTCTCGATCCGTCCGCTCTGGCGCAATATCGTCCCGCAAGAAGATATGCGACGAGCTCTTGCTATAGACACATCCGTCATGACAACGGCAACAATCCTTGGCCCAGTTCTTGTCACCTATCTCTCCTTGTCCAAGCACCCAGCCTCTGCTCTTATCACCTGTTCTGTGCTCATCTTTGTCGGTGGAATCTCGTTATCGATGCTCGCTATTACTAAACAGTGGAAGCCTGAGGTGAAGAGCGGTACTGAAGTCGGAATTTTCCGTGTCCCGGGTATTCGTCTTCTGATGATTGAGGGAATAATCATTGGTCTTGGAGCTGGAATGTTTCAGATTGCTGTTCCTGCTTTCACCTCCATTCGCCATGTGGAGCACCTCACCGGGACGATCTTTGCGGTCAGTAGTGTCTGCAGCATCATAGGTGCACTCCTAGCAGGACTCATTGGAAAGCGATTAACTCCCCTAAAGGCATTTGTGCGCAACTACTATCTCTGGGCACTTGTTGGATTACCGCTGTGCTTCACCACACCTGGTTGGTCGCTCATGTTGATTGGTGGATTGGTTGGGTTAACAGTTGGATCACAACAGGTTTTCTACCTCGAAGTGATTGAGGCCGTCAGACCAAAGGGCACGGCCGCATCTGCACTGGGTTGGATGTGGACTGTTGAAGGTAGCGCCGCGTCAGTTGGTGCCTGGGTTGGTGGATCGCTCTCACAGGCATTCTCACCTCAGTTCTGTTTTGCATTGACGAGCGCATCTGTTGTTATTGGCGTGGTCATCGTTCACAAAGGTCAGGCACTTCTCAAAGCTGCTGACACCTTTGGTGGTCGAACCGATTAATGCGCAGCTAGATCCCAACTCTTTCCAATACCAATATTCACGTCCAGAGGTAGTGATAGTTCTACCGCGTTACCCATCTCCTCTTTAACCAGTGCAGAGAGCTTCTCGCTCTCCCCTGCCGCGATCTCAAAGATCAGTTCATCGTGAACCTGGAGCAGTAGCCGTGATTTCAACTTCTCTTTTGCCATGCGCCGTGCGACGTTGAGCATGGCTACCTTCATGATGTCCGCTGCCGAGCCCTGAATAGGCGCGTTCAGCGCCATCCGTTCTGCCACTTCACGTTGTTGGCGGTTCTCAGAGTTCAGATCTGGTAAGTAACGTCTGCGACCCAAGATCGTCTCGGTATAACCACGCTCACGTGCTTCGATAACAACGCTCTTTAAGTAATCACGGATTCCACCGAAACGATCAAAGTAACTTCCCATTAAGGCTGAGGCTTCGGTCGGCGAAAGGTTCAATTGCTGCGCCAGGCCAAAGGCAGATAATCCATAAGCCAATCCATACGACATCGCCTTAATCTGTCTGCGCATTTCAGGATCAACGTCGGCTGCTTTGACGCCAAAGACTTGTGCACCGACTGTGGTGTGAAGATCCTCACCGCTCTTGAATGCGTCAATAAGCGCAGCATCTTTGGAAAGGTGAGCCATGATGCGCATCTCGATCTGGCTGTAGTCAGCTGTAAGGAGATCGACGAAGGGGTCGGCCGCAACGAAGCAGTCGCGAATCCGGCGGCCCTCCTCTGTCCTAACTGGAATGTTCTGCAAATTTGGATCCGTCGAGGACAAACGGCCAGTGGCTGTGATTGTCTGTTGGAAAGTTGTGTGAATTCGACCGTCGGAGGCAATCGCATTGAGGAGGCCATCTATAGTCGTGAGGAGTTTGGTTGTCTCACGAATACGTAAGAGATGAGCAAGGATTGGATGCGATGTTTTAGCAAAGAGTGTCTCAAGTGATTCAGCATCCGTGGTAAATCCAGTCTTGATCTTCTTGGTCTTCGGAAGGCCTAGTTCGTCAAAGAGAATGACCTGAAGTTGTTTAGGTGAGCCGACATTAAACTCGCGACCTGCCTCTTTATGGGCGGCGCTCGTCTCCCG
>CAIJKC010000080.1 GCA_903821145.1 uncultured Actinomycetes bacterium
GCAACGATGACTGTTGAATCCAGCGTCGTCCTTGGCAGCGTCTCGTATCTCTCTCCGGAACAAGTGCAACGTGGAATCTCCGATGCCCGAAGTGATATCTACTCCGTGGGTGTTGTGCTCTTCGAACTACTCACCGGTCGCAAACCCTACGATGGTGAATCCCCCATTCAGATCGCCTATAAGCATGTAAATGAGCGGATTCCTGCTCCATCAACTCTGAAACCAGATATCGCGCCATCACTGGATGCAATAGTCCTTAAGGCAACGTCACCAAACCCTGATCAACGCCAGAAAGATGCCTCGGTTTTGCTTGCTGAAATGAGCGCATCACAGATTGAGATCGACCCACGAAAGCGCCAGCTCAGCCTAGAACTAGATATTCCAGTGATGTCAGCGAAGAAGCCTTCACGTCGACCACGCGGTGAGGTAAGAATCGGAAATACTGTTATTGAGCGTGTGAGAACACTGACCAATATCACCACACAAACCGCAACAACGGAGTCCACAGTGAATAATCCCAAGAAGGGTGAGTCGACCGCTGAAGTAAGGCGCCGCACCTCACGACGTGTTCTGCGCAATCGTTTTGTCGCACTAGCAGTCGTATTTACGATCGGAATCGGTGGCACCTGGTATGAGTTGATCGGCTCCAAGATCTCTATTCCATCCATCGTTGGCCTGAGTGAGAAAGATGCTCGCGCGACCCTTACCCCTCTTGGAATTAAGATCGCAGTGACGAGCAGGGCATACAGTGAAGATATTCCATCCGGGGAGATCATCTCTTCAAATCCCGGTGGCGGTGGCCACTTAAGTAAGGGTGGCATCGTTGCGGTGACCCTCTCTAAAGGACCTGAACGTATTGGCGTTCCAAAGATTGCCGGTATGACACCTGATGCCGCAGCCACTGCGCTTACTCAAGCTGGTTTGAGAGTCGGCAGTACAACACAAAATTACAGTTCGACCATCACATCTGGCATGGTGATCGATGGCGATCCAGTTGCTGGATCTGCAGTTCGACGAAATTCGCTGGTAAATATCGTTATTAGTAAAGGTATACAAACAGTTGCACTGAACGCTTATCTTGGACTCTCTGGCGATCAAGCAACGAATGAACTGACAACTGCAGGCTTTAAAGTTCACTCCACTTTCGGGTATAGCGACAGCGTTCCTGCCGGCAATGTCATCTCGCAAACTCCTGCTGGTGGCCAACCAATCGCAATCGGCTCCTCTGTTTCCATCGTTGTCTCACAAGGATCAGCAACAGTCTTTGTGCCAAATCTTTATAGCCTTACTCAATCTGCTGCGACCAAAGCCCTTGAAAACCTTCAGCTCAAGGTGAAGGTCCGCAAGATCGGAAGTAAGAAGGTCAAAACAGTCACCAATATTTCACCTAAAGTTGGTAGTAAGGTGAAGCGCGGCTCCACTGTAACCATCACGCTGGGTTAACTTCCTATAAGGTGGCGCAATGACGCAAAAGGCCACCAGACCTCGTATCGGTGCACATACCCCCACCTCCGGCGGTATGGCCAAGCGCTCGATTGAGTATGCAGTAGAGACCAAGGCTGAAGCGATCCAGGTCTTTGCCTCCAATCCTCGCGGCTGGGCAATGCCCGATCCCAATCCTGATGCAGATGCACTCTTTATCCAGAAGTGTCTGGACCTTGATATCGAAAGCTATGTTCACGCTCCCTTCTTGATCAACTTGGGATCTCCAACAGTTGGAACATACGAGAACTCACTCGCCTCTACCGCTTACTCACTCACTCGAGGTCGCCAGATTGGTGCACAGGGAGTCGTCATTCACACTGGCTCTGCCGTCGATGAGAAACACCTACCCACGGCATGGAAACAAATTCATGAAGGGATGATGCCGGTCCTTAATGCGCTCACAGATGAGGACCCTTGGTTACTCCTTGAACCAACTGCAGGGCAAGGTCAATCTCTGGTCAAAAAATTAGAAGATCTCACAAAATATTTTGATGCGCTGGAATGGCATCCAAAAGTTGGGGTCTGCCTGGATACCTGTCACGTCTTTGCCGCTGGCCATGACATTGCCACCAAAGGCGGCATGACGGCAACACTTGATCTCCTTGTTGAACTCGTTGGCATCGAACGCATTCAATTGATCCATGCCAATGACTCCATGGATATCTGCGGCGCTCTCAAGGATCGCCACCAGAATATTGGTAAGGGTGAGATCGGTGAGAAGCCATTTGCGGAACTGCTTGCCCATCCAGCTGTTGCACATGCACCCTTGATACTTGAGACACCTGGCATGGAGCCTGAACACGGCGCCGAGATTGCACTCCTGAAGAAGATGAGAGCCAAGCTCGCATGACCGGAAGTCGCAATAAATACGTAGTGATCTCTCTCGTTCTGACTGTGACAGCGATCTGGGGCGGATCCTTTGTCGTCATGAAAGATACGCTCGCTCGGATCAACGTCAACTCATTCTTAGGTTGGCGCTTCCTCATCGCCACCATCGTCATGATTGCCATAAGACCTAAGGCTCTCACCCATATCCGTGGGAGATTTCTTCTCAAAGGTGTGCTCGTAGGTTCCTTGCTTGGAAGTGGCTATATTTTTCAAACATTCGGCCTTACTCAGACATCTGTGGCTAAGACCGGTTTTATCACTGGTCTCTATGCCATCTTCACCCCGCTCCTGGCTGCCGGCCTCTTCAAAAAGCATGTTTCCACGCTTCAGTGGGCGGCAACGGCTCTGGCATTTGCAGGACTTGCGATGCTCTCCTTCAAGGGGCTCTCACTCGGTGTTGGTGAATCTCTTGTTCTCGTAGCCGCTCTTCTCTTCGCCGGTCACATCATCGCCCTTGGTGAGTGGAGCTCAGGGATGGATACCTACGCCTTGACGATTGTTCAGATGGGAACAGTCAGCGCGATTAGTTTTCTTGCAACCCTCACGACAAAGACGCAAATGCCACATGATGCTGGCGTATGGAAAGCGATCCTTTTCACAGCCCTCTTTGCAAGTGCCTTTGCCTTTCTTGTCCAAACCTGGACCCAATCCTTTATGGCACCGACTGCCATCGGGATTCTCTTCACCATGGAATATATCTTCGCCGCGATCTTTGGTGTGATCTTTGGTCACGAGCACCTCGGTTTGCGAACCCTCATCGGTGGCGCACTTGTCATTGTCGCTATGCTTGTCATCATTGGATCTGAAAAACCTGCGAAAGAGGTCACACCATGATTGACCTACGTTCCGATACCGTTACGAGACCATCGGAAGGTATGCGTGATGCGATTGCGCATGCACCAGTTGGTGATGATGTCTACGGTGATGATCCCACTGTTAATGCCCTGCAGGAGCGTGTGGCAAAGCTCTTTGGTAAAGAGGCAGGTCTCTTCACTCCCACTGGCTCCCTCAGTAATCAATTATCCATTCGCACTCTTGTAAAGCCCGGTGAAGAGCTCCTCACCGAAACACAATCTCATATCGTTCGCGCTGAACTTGGCGCGGGTGCAGTCTTCAGTGGAATCACTACACGCACCTGGCCTGCGCGCCACGGCATTCTTGAAGCATCTGCACCGCTGGAGATCGCATCCCCGGATGCTGGCGCTTACCTTGTTTCTACGACCGCGATCGCAGTGGAGAACACCCACAATTTTGGTGGTGGAACTGTTCAGCCACTGAGTGAAATCGCGCTCCTTCGCAAAGAATCCCTCAAGCTCGGCCTCACCATGCACCTAGATGGTGCTCGCATCTGGAATGCCCATGTTGCTACAGGGACATCCTTCTCAGAATTTGGCTCACACTTTGACACCGTGAGTGTCTGCTTCTCCAAAGGACTTGGCGCACCGGTTGGATCAATGATGCTCAGCACCCATGAGCGAATCTCTGAGGCACGGCGTTGGCGCAAACGTTACGGGGCCGGCATGCGCCAGATTGGAATCTTGGCTGCAGCAGTTGATTATGCACTCACTCACAATATTGAGCGCCTTGCCGATGATCACAAGCGGGCACAGATCCTGGCGAAGGCCTGCGCACAAGTCTCCCCCCTCTTCATCGACCCAAACCTTGCTCACACCAATATCGTCGCAATTGATGTCAGCAAGACATCGAAGAGTGCCGGTGAATTGGTTGCGCAATTGGCAGAACATGGGATTCTTGCAGGAGCGATGGGTTCTAAGTTGCTACGCCTTGTCACTCACATGGACTTTGATGATGCTCAGCTCGAGCAGGTGCTCAAGGTATTGCCAGACTTACTCAAGCGCTCCCTCGTGGCGTAACAAGATCTCTTTCGTTTCAACGCCAAAGCCATAATTACCAATCGCACCATCACTCTTCACAATGCGATGACAGGGAATGATCGGGGCAATCAGATTCTTACCGCATGCCGTTCCTACTGCTCGAACTGCAGCAGGTGAACCGATCTTCTTGGCTAAGTCAGAGTAGCTCCACGTCTTTCCAGCTGGCACCTTACGCATTGCCTTCCAGACGCTCTGAGAGAACTCAGATCCTGGTTGGCGCACAGTTATTGCATTGATAGCATCAAGATCGCCATCAAAATAATCAGCGATCAATTCACTGAGCACGGGAATTTTCTTCACATCTTGGCAGCCAACAGCAAATTCAGAGTCATCCATGCGTTGGTGAAGATCAGCGAAGCTGTGAAAACCAGCCGCTAGCAAGACATGTTCCCTAGCAACGAGATAGAGCGTCCCGGCGGGAGTCTTCATCGAAGTTTGTGAGAGCACACCCCGATATTAACCCTGAAAGGCTTGAGTGGGAATAAGAATTCTTAACGATCACGCAGCATCTCGGCGACCAAGAAGGCTAGCTCGAGAGATTGTGTGTGGTTTAAGCGAGGATCGCATGCTGATTCATAACGGTCAGCCAAGTCTGCTTCAGAGATCTGCTCTCCGCCACCAAGACATTCAGTGACATCATCGCCTGTGAGCTCGATATGGACACCGCCTGGATGTGTTCCGACAGCCTTATGTGACTCAAAGAAGCCACGAACCTCATCCATCACATCATCAAAGCGACGGGTCTTGTAGCCGGTGGAGGTTTCAAAGGTATTGCCGTGCATAGGATCGCAGACCCAGAGCACCTTTGCACCAGAGTCATTGACCGCTTTGAGCAATGGTGGCAACTTCTCTCGGATCTGACCAGCACCCATGCGAGTAATAAAGGTAAGGCGACCTGGTTCATTATCCGGGTTGAGCTTGGCAATCATTGCAAGGGCATCTTCCGGGGTGGTCTTTGGTCCAAGTTTAATGCCGATTGGATTCTGAATCTTTGAAGCAAAGTCCATATGAGCGCCATCCATCTGGCGGGTGCGCTCTCCTACCCATAAGAAGTGGGCAGAGAC
>CAIJKC010000081.1 GCA_903821145.1 uncultured Actinomycetes bacterium
CGCAACCAAGAGATCGTTCCATACCCAAAGGAATTGGAAGATTCCAAAGGCAGCGATTGCCGGAATCGACAATGGAAGAACAATCCGACGAAATACAGTGAAGTGGTTTGCTCCGTCCACATAAGCAGCCTCCATCAGATCGCGAGGAAGTGATGAGATGAAGTTATGGAGAAGATAAATTGCTAGTGGAAGCGCAAACATAGTGTGGGGCAGCCAAATTCCCGCGAGCTTTCCAGCAATACCAAGCCTCGGTATCAAGGTGAAATGACCAAGGTGAGCACCACCTGTAAAGAGTTGAAGTAGTGGGATCAATGACATCTGGATTGGAACAATCTGCAACGCAAAGATTCCAAAGAACAATGCATCGCTGCCACGGAATCTGATCCACGCCAAGCTATATGCAGCCATAGTTGCAATGACAACCGGGAAGACCACTGCTGGGATAGTGATTGCAAGTGAGTTGAGGAAGTACGGAAGAACTCCCCCGACATTCCCAGCGTCGCCTTTTCCAAAGAGCACCGCATCGTAATTGCTCAATGTGAAGTGCGGGTTGGTAAAGATATGCCACCAACCGCTTAGGAAGACATCATTTTTTGGTCGGAAAGATGTGGCGAAGAGTCCAAAGGTTGGGATCGTCCAGAGAATCGTGATCGTCCAAACAACGGCGGCGGCGAATTTGCTCGAGAAGAGCTTGCGTCCAGGATTGTGATCGGCGATCTTGGCGGTCTTGTTAATCTTGGCGTTCTTCTTCGCTCTATTGCTGAGGATGCTCATTATGCAATCGACCTTTCGCGGCGAAGATTTTGAATGTTGTAGACCAGGATTGGTAAGACGAGGACGAAGAGAACAACTGCCATCGCAGATCCTCGACCATTATCAAAGCGGACAAAGATCTCGGAATACATCTCATTAGAGATGACACTGGTGCTGAAGTTTCCACCCGTGACGGTACGCACGATATCGAAGAGCTTGAGTGAGGTAACGACCATCGTGGCGAGCACGACAATGAAGGTGCTTCGAACCATTGGGAAGGTGACATCCCTGAAGAGCTTCCAGCCAGTTGCGCCATCAAGGGCAGATGCCTCCATGATGTCCGCCGGCACGCCTTTAATGGCGGCAGAGAGAATCACCATGGCAAATCCGGTCTCAACCCAGACGAAGATGACCATTAATAGGAAGGTATTGAGTGGCTGGATCAGGATCCAGTTCGGTGGAGTGAAGCCTAAAAGCCTGGCTAGAGCACTCAAAAGGCCCGTCTGTGGCTGGGTTGGTGGGGCAAAGTTATAGACAAACTGCCAGATAATCGATGCGCCCACAAAAGAGATCGCCATCGGCATAAAGAGAAGTGACTTAGGCAGAGACTCACGCTTCATCCGGTTGAGCATGATCGCAAGAAGCAAGCCAAGCGCAGTAGTTGCAAAGGGTGTGATGAGAATCCACAAGAGCGTATTGAAGAAGACTTTACGAAATTCGGGATTATCGATCAGCCACTGATAGTTCTTCAGGCCAATATATTTGTTGCCATAGGAGTCTTTAAAAGAGTAGAGAATCGTCTTGATCGCAGGGACAACGAGTCCAGCGAAGAGCAGGAGCAGAGCAGGAGCTAGAAAGACAAAGCCAGCGATGGGCCTCGCAGCTCTACCATTGACTCGGCCTGCCAAGAAAAATATTGCGCCAAGAACGGCGAAGAAGATGGCGAGTGCGCCAAGTGTCTGTTCAATCTTTGGGAGGTTAGTACTCCAGAACGAGAGATGAACCATGACTCCACTTCTTACTTTTTTGGTTATTACCAGTTTTATTCAAGAGATAAATCCATTTTAAAGGATATTGGCGGGGATTGATAATCAATCCCCGCCAATACCTATTTACTACGAGTTGCTAATTACTTGCGTAATTATGCAGTTGGCCATGAGGCGTCAATTGCAGCCGCAACATCAGCTGTTGACTTGCCTGTGAACCAGTTGGTGAGCTCTGTCCACTCTGTGCCAGCACCTACAGCAGCAGGCATAGCATCAGAGGCGTCGAACACGAAGGTTGAATTCTTGTCAGACAAGTACTTTGCTGACAATGCATCGAGACCGTTTGTGTAAGCAGAAGCTGGGACACCGTTGTTAGCTGAAAGCCAACCACCTGAAGGACCTGCAGCTGCAATACGAGCGATTGCCCACTGTGGTGAAGAAAGGTAGTTCTGGACTTCCTGAGTAGCAGCGCTGCTGTTGAATGCTGCGAAGAACTCTCCGCCGCCTTCTACAGGTGTCTTAACAGCTGGGTTGATGCCTGGGAGGTAGAACGCCCATACATCTCCTGTTGCAGATACCTTTACATTAGCTGGGTACTGTGAAGCGTAGAAAGAAGCCTGCTGCAACATCATGCACTTAGAGGTAGGGATACCTTGACCCGCTGCCTGGAATGTTGTTGTAGCAATTGCCTTGACATCGCCAACATACTTAGCGTTCTTCATGAATGAAGCAACCTTGTCGAATGCTGCGATGATCTTTGGATCTGAGAACTTAACCTTGTGTGAGATCCAGTCAGCGTAAACCTGGGCACCCTGGGTACGAAGAACAATCTCTTCGAGCCAGTCAGTTCCTGGCCAACCTGTTGCTGTACCGGAACCGAGTCCGCCACACCATGCGATCTGACCCTTAGCAGCCATCTTGTCAGATAGCGCCATGAGCTGATCCCATGTTGTTGGGACTGTGTAACCGAACTTCTTGAACTGTGCTGGTGAGTACCAGACGAGTGACTTGTTATTTGCTGAGTTTGGAGCAGCGTAGAAGGTACCGTTTACGGTGCCGTAGCCCTTCCAACCTGCAGACCAATACTTATTGACGTTAGCCAATGTCTGAGCAGGAGCCTTAACAACCTTGCCAGTTGCAACCATCTTCTGGAGCAAGCCTGGCTGAGGGATCATTGCGATGTCAGGAGCAGTTCCGCCCTGAACACGAACGCCGAGTTGTGACTCGAAGTCATTTGCACCGTTCCAGTTAATTGTGATTCCTGTGCAGTTCTGGAAAGCAATGAGTGCTGCCTGGTAGCGAGCATTCTCTTGACCAGTAACTGAGTTCATGATTTCAACTGTCTTGCCAGGTTGCTTTGCGTATGTACCAACGCCTGCGCATGCATTAGCTGCAGCTTGTGCTGGTGAAACGGTGGCAACAACTGTGGCAAGAACAGAAATTGCTGCCGCTGCGACAACCGCGCGGAAAGCCTTCTTGTTCATTGACATTGATTGTTTCCTTAGGGGGTAATGGGTTGATCCTGTATCCAGGGGCCCGGTGTGCTCGCTATTCTTGGGTAAAGGAGAAGCCCTTGCAAGATGGTGACCGCTCAAAACATGGAAGATCCTGCAATAAACCTGAGTGCCATGTGCAACGAAAATAACGTTTAGGTAACGCTTTTCAGCCAAGAATAGCGTCGCAGTTCCCTACCTCGGAGAGGGGGCGGGGCCAGTGAATCGCTCATAAAATCACCCCGTGCCTGAATTGCCCGAAGTTGAGACCGTCCGACGGGGTCTGCATGCCCATGTCGTGGGGCGCAGAATCATCTCGGCCGAGCAACTCCATCCCCGAGGGCTCAATCCGAAAAGTCTCTCCTCACTCCACGTTCTCGCGGGAGCGAAGGTGCTTGATACTGGGCGCCGAGGAAAATTCCTCTGGCTTGTCCTTGATCGTCCCTATGTCTTGGCAGCGCACCTTGGAATGTCTGGCCAGTTTCTTATCGATCCTGCAGATCACAGGCATACGAGGGCGCTCTTCATGCTCAAGAAAGGGATGAAGAGCACACAGCTCCACTTCAATGATCAGCGCACATTCGGGTGGGTCTCAGTGGAGGAGAGCGTTAATGGCCTTCCAACGTCAGTGCAGAAGATTGCACCCGACCCATTTGATGAGCTCTTCAATCTCTCTCATGTCATCGCCGATATCTCACGACGCAACATCTCGATCAAGAGCGCAATCTTAAATCAGAACATCATCTCCGGCATTGGAAATATCTACGCAGATGAGTCATTGTGGTTGGCAAAAGTTCACCCAGAGCGACGAGCCCATGAGATGAAGTCGGCAGAGATTACCAAGGTGCTCGATGCTGCAAAGCAGGTAATGACCAGCGCTCTCAAAGTTGGTGGCACATCCTTTGATGAGCTCTATATCAACGTCAATGGTGAGAGTGGATATTTCGATATCTCATTAAATGCCTACGGGCAGGAGGGCGAGCCTTGCCCACGATGTGGCAAGCAGATTAGCCGAATCAAATTCGCTAATCGTTCCTCGCACTTCTGCCCGAAGTGTCAACGACTTATTTAATACTGACGCGGATGAACTTCTTCATCACTGTTGAGATTTCTGTTGAAGTGAGTCCAACTGTGATGAGAGCCAACTGAGTACCTGGACTTCCTCCTACACCAGCTTTAGTTATTACAGTGCGCTTGGCGCCTTTAATGAGGGCTTGGGTAAGAGGGCAAGGCGTGGTTGATGAATATTCAGTGAGCAGAATTGATTTCTTCCCTAGGAGATAAGAAGCGGTCACTCCATAACTTCCGGATCCTCCACACTTTGTTATGGCCAGGCTCTTGAGAGTGAGCCCTGCTGTGTATGTAGGTTGATAGATCCCAAAGGTCAATCCTGATTGAAGATTCTGATACTGCTCAGCAATTGGTAGTGGTTGATAGCCATCTACTCGATAGCTGACCGCAACCCACTTTGCACCTTCGGCTGCAGGCGGGGCAGAGACAGCTGGTCGAATCAGAATAGATGTATTCAGCGATGGCCGAACTTTCTTAATGATCGCGCATACTGCACTCGCCTGCTTCTTCGCTAGTACGGTCGCCTTAGCAAGTGATGCACTTTGCGTATATGTGTAACCGATGCAGATGATTGATGCATTGCTCTTCAGGGTTGATAGGTACTTCTTTAAGTACGACATATCAAAATTGCTGAGTGTGAGGTTCGCCTTAATCGAATAGAGCGTCACATCCGGCGTGATCTTCTTTGCTGCTAGCTGTGCCGCGATGGCGGCATCTGCTACTGCTTTTGCTTCAGCGGCGACCTTCGCATCAGCGTCGGCTTGGGCTTTCGCTGCAGCATCACTTGCCGCTTGTGCATCCGCTTCGGCTTTATCTCTCGCAGCTTGGAGTTCGGCCGCAGCCTGTGCTTGAGCAGCTAAGAGAGCTGCTGCATCACTTGCTGCCTTCGCTTCGGCTAAAGCCTTGGCTTCAGCGATTGACTTCTCTTCTGCGGCTATTCGCGCAGCTTCCTTCTCTTTTGCCGCCGCAATAGCTGCGGAATTATCTGGTGCCACCGTAATTGGGGCCGGCGTAGGGGTTGAAGGGGTTGAAGGGGTGGGCGTTGGGGTTGGGGTTGAAGGGGTTGGCGCTGGTGGCGTTGGCGCTGGTGGCGTTGGAGCTGGTGGAGTTGGAGCCGCGATAATGAATGAGGCAGTTTGCGCACTTGCTACAGAGGTACTGATCGCATTCGTCGCAGTCACGGTAAATGTGTAAGCAGTACCCGCAGTGAGTCCAGAAATCACACAGGAGGTTGTTGCTGATGTGCAACCCTGTCCGCCACTTGATGTTGCGGAGTATCCGGTGATCTGGGAACCACCGTTGTGGGCTGGCTCGGTCCAAGAGATTGTGGCCGAACTTTGATCGATCGCCACCGCAGTCACGGCTGTAGGGGCATCTGGCACAACGATTGCTACGACAACTGCCGGGTCCTCGTTGATCTCGACCGTGACAATGCCATCAACTGTAGCTATTCCAAGCAAGGTCGGACTATTTCCTAATAGGCCATAGACCTTTGACCCAGCCGTAATGCTCGAGTTGGCAACGCTCATACTGATTGGCTTTCCGGCCGCCGTGCGAGGAACAGTGCCATCTGGCGCTACCCACGCGACGATGAGTGAGAGAATCGTATTTGCCGCTGAAGGGAGTAGTGGTGTTACTCGAGCGGTCGAGTTCTCAAGGTAAGCAGTGATAACTGTGCCATCAGGCAAGCTATCTGCAAGATAATTAACACTCACGGTCGAACCATTGCCGCCTGCGGTGAAGGAGGAATCGATTCCAGCATGGACTGTTACCTGAGCGATCTGCGTTGCAGCGCCCATGCCATTAAGTGAACCTTGAATCCAGTGGGCGAATGCTGTCATGGAGGATGTTGGCGAGTAGTTGGCACTTGCTGCACCAATGAGATAGCCGGCACTCGGATCTGAATACCAACCATTGAAGACATAGTTCGAACGCGTCGCCGAAGGCAGCGCTATCGGTGTTGATGAGCCATAGGTCATCGTCGCCGAGGTCTGGCTTGGTGTGCCATGGTTGCCATCGAATGTAACCGTGAAGATTTGCAAGGTCCATTGTGCAAAGAGAGTCGCTTCTGCAGATGGCGTGAATGATGAGCCCGCTGCACGAGCGGTACCACCAGATTGCTGCGTGGACCATCCAAGGAGTGTGTAGTTAGCTCGAGTCGCTGATGGCAGAGCGATTGCCTGCCCAATTGTGACCTTGGCTGTCGCGGTATCACTGAATCCGCTACCGGCATCGAAGGTGAGGCGATAGATCGATGTCACCCACACCGCATGGAGTTGGATATTTCCACTTGGTGTGAAGTTGAGAACGCCAGTTGATGCCGTAGCACTCGATGACCAACCGCTGAATGTGTAATCCTGACGAGTAATACCCGCTGAAGGCAGTGTCGCGGCGGGGGTTCCAAAGGTGTAGTTGGTTGGAGAAATTGGATTTCCAGTTCCGCCATTGAAGTCATAAGTAATAACGTAAACCTGCGGTGTCCATTGCGCTTGCAGTGCAATGTTCTGAGTGCCAACGAGATAGGTGCCACCAGCGTTGTAATGGGTGGACCCGCCATCACTCCAGTATGCAAAGTCGTAACCAGTCTTGGTTGGCGCTGAAGCAAGAGTGAAGATCTCTCCGATCACATGTGTGCGTTCGGTTGGATTAGTTCCGCCACCGTTCGAGTCGTACGTGACGGTGTATGAGACAGGTGTCCATTGCGCATAGAGGAGGTAGTGGTTATCAGAGACGGTGTAACTCGATGAAGCTGCCGCTGATCGACCGCCCTGGTCTTGCCAGGTGGTAAAGGTGTAACCAGCGCGAGTAGGGATCACTGATGAAACAGTGATGATGTCGCCAGAGACCTTTTGCTGATCTGGGATAGGCGTCGAGACGCTTCCACCATTGAAGGAGTACTTCACGTTATAGATACGAGTCCACTGAGCAGTGAGTGTTACTGGGGCTGCACCCATAAGGTAACTCTGACCGGGTGCATAAGTAGCACCTGCGCCATCCATCCATGAGACAAATGCATAGGTGTATGTGCCATCGGTCGCACTTAGCCCGGCTGATGGTGCCACCGTGAAATTAGCACCGTAGTTCACTGCATTTTGGGTAGGTACGTTGCCGCTGCCATTTGTGCCGGCGAGGTAGGTGACAGCAAAGCTTGCAATATTCCACTGTGCATAGAGTCGAGTATTTGCAGCGACGGTGTATCCATCTGCAACCGGGGTGGATGAAGCGGCCAATCCCCATCCAGCGAAGTTGTATCCAGTTTTTGCCATTGATCCTACTGTTGCAAGAGTGATGGCCGTTGAGGCTGTTGTGTAGGAATCTGTCGCCTTGCTCGGTGATCCTGTTGCACCATTGCTGTCATAGGTCACCGTATAAGTATTTGCACTCCACACCGCATAGAAGGTGACATTGTTTGCGCCAACGGTGTAGCCCTGACCTGATTGGAAGATTTGATCGGTCTCGGTGGAGTTATATCCCCATCCAGCAAAGCTGTAACCGATACGAGAGAGAGGTCCAGTGTTTCCATAAATCGGCACACTCTCACCAATTGTGTAGGTGGTGAGATCGGTTGGCACAGACCCTGTTCCACCATTTGGATAGTAAGTAACGGTGTACTGAATTTTCGACCATTTTGCATAGAGCGTGACACTTGCAGAGCCAAGTTGAAGAGAATTTCCTGCCTGATAAACCTGTCCGGTTCCGCCAGAGTTGAGCGTCCAGCCCACAAGATTATTTCCACTGAGGCTAAATCCGCCCTGAGCAGGGTTCGCTAAGACCACCGCAGTTGCACTCGATGCATATTGATTTGAATCAACCGGGGCCGAACCACCTGTTGCGCCATTTCCGTTATAAATAACTTGGAGGAGCTGAAGTGTTGTCACGGTTGTGCTTGCACTTCCTGGCGCATATCCAGTGCGAGAGGTGCCGACTGTTAGGGTGACTTGAGTCTGAGGATTTACTCCAGTGACAACAATGTCTCCCGTACCGCTAATCGCAGCATTGCCGAGCGTAGATTGTGCGCTCCATTGGAATGTTGAGTCAAAATTGGTAATCGTCGCTCTAAAGCCACCCGTGGTAGCCACAACATTTCCTATAACTGGAGTGAGTGCTGCTTCAAGTGCCTTTCCAGAAGCATAGGCAATGCCATCCGAGAAATTCTGTCTCGAAGCTGTAATAGATATTGAAGAAACATCACCCGGTGCCATACCTGTGACGGTGAGCGGGAGTTTGCCATTGGCAGCTGTGCCAATACTGACAGTGCCTGACCCTGCTGTGACGATTGCATTTTGCCAGACATAGGCACCGTCATAGTTAGATACATTCACCGTGAAGCCATTCACCGTGGATACCGGAGTATCAAACAGGGGCGTAAAGGAGAGCCCTAACGGTTTGCCTTGAACAGTGGATGTGAAACTTCCGGTTCCGATGAGATTTACGACGGCTACCTTGAAGAGGTAGGTAGTTCCATTTGCAAGACCATTTACGGTAATAGATGTGGCTGTAGATGCAGTATGTGAAAAGGTGCTCCAAGAAGTTCCACCATTAGATGAGTATTGAATGGTGTAGTCGTAGGTTGGCGCTTCATTCTGCGAAATTCCAGCAGCCCAGGAGAGCGCGACTTGTCCATTACCAGCAGTGGCTACCAAAGTAGTTGGAGCGTTTGGAACCACAGCGTTACACCAGATCAAAGCTTGTGGTTGATATGTTCGTAAATATGTATGAAGAATGGTTGTAGCACTCGGAGCTTCACAATCTTGGACACTTGTGAGTGATCCCTGATCAAATGCAGTGGCACTGATTGCAGTGATGCCGAGCATGGATGATGACCCAAATCGAATGACCTTAAGGTTTGGGCTCTGAGAGAAGGCGCCAGGACCGAAAGTTTTGATTGTGGTTGGGAAGACCGGAACCCAACCTGCGCCAATGCCATTTTGATTGAAGGCATTTTGACCGATTTCCGTGATTGCCGATCCGAAATCAATGGCTTGGAATGTTGTTGTGCTCCCGAAGTAATCCTGAATATGGA
>CAIJKC010000082.1 GCA_903821145.1 uncultured Actinomycetes bacterium
GATGTTCCAGCATCTGGGAAGGTGAGGGTACGAAGGAGAGCAATAATCTCAGCAATTTCTGGAACGTGAATCAGCCCACCTAGGCCAACAACCTCCACAGGAAGTTCCTTCTCCAAGAGGGCAGCCTCAATCTCGGGGATGTAAGACTTAGAGCGAATCAACACGGCAAAACTAGAATGCTGATCTTCAGGGAGAGCGATGCGGGCCGGATCATTCCACAGCCTTTCAAAACGCTCAGCAATGGCAACTGCTTCTTCTCTCGCTGTGAGGTATCGACCTGCAACTACCTCACCCTCTCCGGCTTTCGAACTTAACCCCAACCGATCCACACTTCTGACTCTTCCCACCCCTGTCGAGGAGAGCGCAATCTGATCGATGATCTGATTCGCAAAATCTAGAATAGCGCGATCGTTTCGCCAAGAAGTCAGCAAGGTGAACTGATGACAGTGGGAGCGATCTACTCCTTTGAGGAAATCAATCGGGAAGCGTTGAAGAGTGTCGGCAGAAGCGCCACGCCACCCATAAATCGCCTGTTGTGGATCACCCACGGCGGTGATCGCAAAAGCATCCCCAGGTGCACTTGCGAAGATCGCCGAAAGGAAGCGGATCTGGGAGGCGGAAGTATCTTGATACTCATCCAAGAGGACGACTTTATACTTCGCTCTCTCAATCCTTGCGACATCACCGATGCTTGTGACGAGATTCGCCGCAAAATTCATGTGATCATCAAAGGTGAGCAGGCCCCCATCAATTCTCTTCTGATTGGCCGCCTCAACCATGGGAAGAATGGAGAGTCGCTCTTGGGCAACTGATATCGCCGCGGCTACATCGGTATTTTTCTTGACTGGATCGATGGTGGCAAATTTCTCTAGCAGCGCCTCTGTTACCTCTCTCACGATCTCAGGTGTTTGACCATGTTCAGCAATTTGAGATGAGAGTGAGATCACCGCATCGACAACAGTGTTGGGGCTCTTATCAATGGGGTGAAGAGTTGTTGCACATTCTGCGACAATCTCACTAAAGAGCTGCCATGCTGCCGCTTCACCGATCGGCTCAATCTCGGCATCGATGCCCAACCGAATACCATGCTGGGCCAAGACTCTTCCTGCATAGGCGTGATAGGTCGAAATATCTACGGCGATATCTAGCGGTCCAAAGGAATCACTGGGTAGAAGGTTTGCCTTACGAAGTTGACGCAGCCGTTTGCGAATTCTCGCCGTTAACTCCCCTGCCGCTTTGCGAGTAAAGGTAAGACCCAGAATCTCACTGGGGGTTACGACTCCATTCGCAACGAGCCAGAGCACGCGCTGTGTCATCGTCTCCGTCTTACCTGAACCAGCACCGGCAATCACGACTGCTGGCCCCCAATGCTTGGAGGCGATGATCGCGGTCTGCTCTGGAGTGGGAGGGATAAAAGTGCCACCCACCTTTGCAAACTCTTGCGCGATCGTCAGAGGTGTGATCTCTCGTTGGAGGTGGATGATGCCATCGATGATCTCTGCATTGTGTGCCGGAGCCTGGAAGGTACTCATTCGAGAACGCTCCTTCCCGCACTTTGAATCGGGCAGAGGGAGGCTACAGGGCATGTGCCACAGCGTTTATTGGCCCGAGCGGTAAAGGTGGCGGCGGCCATCCCCTCACCGATTGAGATGATGTCAGCTTCCACTTCGGCTCGGTCAATTGGCAGTTGTGGTTGAGCTTCATTCTTGGCTGTCGTCTTTGCGAGGAAGAGGAGTTCGGCGCCTCCCGTCTGGGTGATATCAGTGATGCGCTCTTTATCTTCAGGTAGGTAGAAACCATCGTGCAGGACTGCCAGTTGGTAGGCCTTAAGTTGGCGATGCTCCTCAGTTTCGGGCTTTGTGGCAAAGGTCTTACCTGTCTTAAGGTCGACGATATGCAACTTCGTACCATCGGCGCTTAGCTCAAGGCGATCAACTTGTCCCTTGATGACGGCTCTGCCAACTCGCACAAAGAAATCTTTCTCTGCCGCAATCAAGGTACGGTCATTCTTCTCACTCCACTGGAAGAAGCGCTCCAGCATCTTTGAAGCGCTCTTCAGTTGTGAACTCTTATACCAGCCAACATTTTGATCAACGATTGACCACGCATTCGTCAACGACTCTACAGCTTGCTCAACAGTAAGGTCGGGCTCTTTCATCACGAGAGCTGCAAGGGCATGAATGGCAACCCCAAGGAGTTGAGCGGTGGAGTCACCATCTTTGGCACCGCTCTTTTCCAGGAACCATTTCAGGCCGCAATCGACAAAATTCTGCAAGCTACTTGGGGAGATATAGATATCTTCATCGGCAGAATTCAATGGCTGATCTGTGCTTAGCCCTCGCACACCTAACCAATAGCTTGGATCAGCACTTCGCACTCCAGCTTCGGCAAGTGTGCGCAGAAGTGCTGCGGAAAAATCTCGAAGCCCGCCATCTGATGCATCACTCATCACATCTCGGCGAAGGGTTGCGACGAGTGCTTGCTGTGTGATTGCTCTCTCGGGTTCAGTAATCGTTGCTTCATCAGAAGGTAGGCCATGAACGTATTCGTAGATCTCTTCAAAGTAGCGAGAGGGGTATGAATCCTCCTCTTGCGTGGCGGTGAGAATAAGCCCGGTTTTAGCCCGTGTGAGCGCTACATGGAGCAATCTGCGTTCATCTTCAATCAAACCTGCATTCGTGCTCGCTGCAATCTGGTCTGGAGAGGTAAGTCCTGTTCTGACCGCCTCGACCAATCGTTCAGAGCCAAGCAGTGATCCTCGCTCAGCTAGATTGGGCCAACTTCCTTCTTGGAGTCCGGCAACAGCAACGAGCTCCCATTCAAGTCCCTTGGCAGAGTGAACGGTTGTTAATGTCACAACATTCTCGCGCTGAGCACGTGAGGAGATTGCATCACTGAGAATGCGCTCCTCCTTCAGTTGATCGATAAAGAGTTGGGGTGTTGCATGAGCCGATCTTTCTGAGAAACGTCGTGCTGATTCAAAGAGTTGGATAATCGAATCCAGGTCTCTATCGGCGGCAGCCCCTCGGGATCCACCAGCGAGTGCACGATCACGCCAGAGTGTCGGAATCGACTCCCCTTCATAATTTTTAGCGTTCGACCAGATCGCCCAGAGCAACTCTGAAAGATCTCCACGCACTTTGCGACCAGCACGAAGGAGATCTCTCAATCTGACAAGTGGAAGTATCTGATGATCCTCAAGTTCCCCAATCGGATCAACGATCGCATCAAGCATCATCTGAGTGGTCGAGCGAAGATCACCCTCCTTGCGAGCTTTACTCAAGGCCAAACGAATATGGCGAAGGCTGATGGAGTCGGCGCCACCGAATTCAGTGAGGAGCAACTCCTCAATTTTTGGCCAATGCGCTGTTGAGAGCAGTGACGGGTTAATGATGAGTTCAGCGATCTCCAGTATCGGCCTTACGGCAGGATTTTCAGCGAGCGCTGCAGCTTGAGCATCAATGCTCAGCGGAATGCCAGTGAGAGCACATGCACGTTGGATAGCACTGACCTGCTCCCCTGGTGTTCTCACAATGATCGCCATCTCAGACCACGGAAGGTGATCTTCAAGGTGAGCTTTACGCAATTGATAGGCAATGTAATTGGCCGCAGCAGATTGGTTGGCAAACTTGCCAATATCAATGCCTCGATCTCGCCTCTCACCAAGCCCCTGCACGAGAGTCACTTCACGCTTGCGGGCAGGGTTTCGTGACCGGAACCGAGAGGCAATATCTAGCCCAAGGTTGGTTATTGCTTCGGTGCCGCGATAACTCGTGGGCAGGTGGATCTGGGCAGGTGCGTAAGCCTGCAGCCACTCCATCACGCCATCTGGATCTGCGCCACGAAAGCGCCCCACTGCCGAGTCTGGATCCAGGAAGATCAGTGACTCTGGAATCTCAAGGAGTTCGAGGAGTTCGCGCTGTGATCGATCACTCTCCTGGAATTCATCAATTATCACTACCTTAAAACGTGCACGAGAGGAGGTGAGCAGATCGGGATCACTCTTTAAACGATCTATCGCTTCAATGATGACAGATGAGGGGTCAATTCGTATGGGAGTATCGGTAACGGTGCGATTGCGAAGTTGCATGGAATTAAAATACGAGGCCCAAAACTTTGCTCCGCCATCCCAGTAAGGCTCTTCTAGTTCTAGACCCTTCTTCTGCAGCTCCATTGCGGTCAAGCCCAATTCTGTACCCCGCGAAATCAAGTCACGAACCTCGCGAATGAAACCTTTACTCCCCTTCGCATCTTTCAAATCATCATGCCATGTGATTGGAGCCTCTTTGTTATTTAAGAGATCATTTATATAGGCATCTTGCTCTGCACCAGAGATCAAAATGTAGGAAGGATCTTCGGGGCGCAACTTCTCATTGAGGATGGAGAATGCAAGAGAGTGGAAGGTTCGAGCGAGTGCTTCAAAGGATGTAGTTCCAGCAGCCAGGGCAATCTCATCGCGAAGATCTGATGCACGCTGCCTGCCATAGGTAAGAATGAGAAGTGAAGCGGGATCAAGACCGCCTTCAACGCGTGAGATCGCCGAACGAATGAGAGTTGTTGTCTTGCCAGTGCCAGGTCCACCAAAGATAGTAGTTCTTCCGGTTGAGGTGAGAACAGAACTTTGAGCAGGGTCTGCAAGGAGCGTGCGTTGTGAAACAGGTCGACGAACGAGGTGGAGTGCGCGCTCTCCGCCCTTGCTACCTTGTTTCATAGCCCCTATCTAAGCGAATTGGGCTGACATCCAGGCTCTACGGCGCGGATATCAGCCCAATTCGGCTACTTTTCATCTGATCTGTGTGGATTACTCCGATGGAGTTATTCCTCGTGATCCCCAGTGATAACTAGGTCTCTCTAGTTATCTCTAGTTATCGACGTTCTGGTTGGTGCGCTTGGTGCGAGCGGTAGAACGACCGCGCTCGTTCTGGTCCAAGATCACTTTACGGACACGAACGTGCTTAGGAGTTACCTCCACGCATTCATCTTCGCGACAGAATTCAAGTGCTTGTTCCATATTGAGTAGGCGCGGTGGAATGATGCGCTCGGCATCATCGGCGCCAGATGAACGCATATTCGTCAGCTTCTTCTCGCGAACAATATTGACATCCATATCTTCGGTGCGAGAGTTCTCACCGCAGACCATGCCTTCATAGACCTCGGTACCAACTTCAAGGAAGATGGTGCCGCGCTCTTGGATTCCGCCAACGGCATAGGCCGTAATGACGCCACGACGATCGGCAACAAGTGACCCGCTGACACGAGTACGAATCTCGCCGTGCCAATTCTCATAGCCATCAAAGACGTGATGGAGAAGTCCAGTTCCGCGCGTTTCAGTAAGGAACTCAGTACGGAATCCGATCAGACCACGTGATGGAACTTTGTAGTCCATACGAATCCAGCCAGTACCGTGATTGACCATCTGCTCCATGCGGCCCTTACGAAGTGCCATGAGCTGGGTGACGACTCCAAGGAACTCATCTGGAATATCGATGGTGAGGCGTTCCATAGGCTCTTGCAACTTGCCATCGACAGTCTTCACGACTACTTGTGGCTTACCGACGGTCAGTTCAAAACCTTCGCGGCGCATGATTTCAACGAGAACGGCGAGCTGAAGTTCACCGCGCCCCTGGACTTCCCAGGTATCTGGGCGATCAGTATTGACGACACGAAGTGAGACGTTACCGATCAATTCTGCATCGAGGCGATTTTTAACTTGGCGGGCAGTGAGGAGCTTTCCTTCTTGGCCAGCCAGCGGAGATGTGTTGATACCAATGGTCATAGAGATCGATGGCTCATCCACGATGATCGGAGGAAGTGCATGTGCTCGCTCGAGATCGGCAAGGGTCTCACCGAGAGTAATAGTCTCAATTCCAGCGATCGCGACGATATCGCCAGGACCTGCTTCCAGGGCTGATACTCGCTCAAGACCATTGGTGATGAGAAGTTCTGAGATCTTTACTCGCTCAGTAGTTCCATTTGTCTTCATCCACATCACGGTCTCGCCCTTTTTGATGATACCTTCGCGGATACGGCAGAGTGCAAGACGACCTAAGTATGGTGAACTATCTAAGTTGGTGACGTGCGCTTGAAGCGGAGCACCTTCGTGATAGACCGGAGCTGGAATTGTCTTAAAGATCACTTCAAAGAGTGTGTCGAGGTTGAGCTCATCTGGCATCACGCCATTCTCAGGACGATTCAGTGATGCCCGGCCTGCCTTAGCAGAGGCATAAACAATCGGAAATTCAATCTGCTCTTCCGTTGCATCCAAATCTAAGAAGAGGCCATATGCCTCATCTACTACTTCTGGAATACGAGAGTCAGGGCGATCTACCTTGTTAATAACCAAGATGACAGGCAAATTCTTGCTCAGCGCTTTACGAAGTACAAAGCGAGTCTGAGGTAGAGGTCCTTCGGATGCATCGACGAGCAGGATCACTCCATCGACCATCTCAAGACCGCGCTCTACTTCGCCACCGAAGTCTGCGTGACCTGGTGTGTCAATGATGTTGACAGTCTGAGCACCGCGACGGATCGAGGTGTTCTTGGCAAGGATGGTAATTCCCTTTTCACGCTCGAGGTCCATGGAGTCCATGACACGGTCACGGTTCTCTCCCTCTTTCTGGTGTTCTGAGAATGCACCAGATTGCGTGAGCATCGCATCGACAAGTGTTGTCTTGCCATGATCCACGTGGGCGATAATCGCCACATTTCGTAGGTCATCGCGCTTCTTGAGTTCGCCAGTAATAAATGGGCTCTTCTCGTATTTGATCTTAGACGTGTTAGACATATTAGACATTGAACCTAAATTCCACTACATCACCATCGGCCATTACATACTCTTTACCTTCGATACGGACTTTTCCGCGAGCACGGGCCTCTGTCATTGAACCTGCTTCTAGCAAATCACCATAGGCCACAATTTCAGCCTTGATGAAACCTTTTTGGAAATCGGTGTGAATCACACCGGCCGCAGCTGGTGCGGTATCTCCCTTATGAATTGTCCACGCGCGAGCCTCTTTCGGGCCTGCGGTGAGATAGGTCTGAAGACCGAGAGTTTCAAAACCAACGCGTGCCAGTGTGGCAAGGCCTGGTTCTTCCATTCCGATCTCTTTCAAAAGTTCGAGCGCATCAGCGTCATCGAGTTCAGCAAGCTCTGCCTCAGTCTTTGCATCAAGGAAGATGGCTTCAGCTGGTGAAACGAGTGCTTGTAATTCTGCGCGCAACGCCACGTCGCTTAGCTCTGAGGCATCAACATTAAAGACATAGAGAAATGGCTTGGTAGTCATGAGTTGCAATTCAGAAATCGCAGCCAGATCGACCTTCGATCCAAAGAGCAGCTTTCCTTCATTCAATACTTTCTGAGCTTCCTTGACTGCTTCGATAACGGCAGCCTTCTCTTTCTGAATCCGTGCCTCTTTCTCCAAACGAGGAAGAGCCTTCTCGATCGTCTGAAGATCAGCGAGCGCAAGTTCGGTATTGATCACTTCGATATCAGATGCCGGATCAACAAATTTCGCGGTGCGTTCTCCTTCACGAGTGACGTTCTCATCAGTGAAGACGCGGATGACCTGGCAGATCGCATCGGTTTCGCGGATATTTGCTAGGAACTTATTGCCAAGGCCAGCACCTTCAGATGCACCCTTAACAATTCCAGCGATATCAACAAAGGAGACTGCCGCTGGGAGTAATTTCTCTGAACCAAAGATGGTGGCCAGCTTGGCAAGGCGTGGATCTGGGACACCGACAACGCCCACGTTGGGCTCGATCGTCGCAAAGGGGTAATTGGCAGCCAGGACGTTGTTCTTGGTCAGGGCGTTAAAAAGGGTCGACTTTCCCACATTGGGCAGTCCGACGATTCCGATTGAGAGGCTCACGAGGAGTAGAGCCTACGGTGCTTTGTCAGTCTTCCCTGCCAAGATGAGGCTATGAGCACAGTGATCTCCATCCTTCTCGCCATAATCGCCCTGATCTGTGGCGTAGCCGCAGGCTTTCTCCTTGGCCGACGCTCCTCAAGGGATCTCACCCCGCTTCTAGCCACGGAGCGGAGCAAGTCAGAGCTGCTCACAGCCCAGCTCGAGGCCTTCCGGTCTGAGAGCGAGGATAAGACTCGACTGGATCAATCGCTGAAGGAGGTCAAGCAGACGATCGCCACCCTGACTCAACAAGCACAGGATGCTGAGGTGAAGCGAGCCACTGCTGAAGCATCGATCAAGAGCACGATCGATACGATGAAGAATGGCAATGAGCACCTGCTTCGCGAAACGACAAAACTTGCTGGCGCGCTCTCTAACTCTCAGAGCCGAGGTAAGTATGGTGAGGCTCAACTGGAGATGATCCTGGAATCCTCAGGGTTGCTGGAAGGTACTCACTTCTTCAAACAAGATACCCGCACATCGGCGGTCGCCACCTCTTCCAGACCTGATATCCGGATCGCAATTCCCGGCGGCTCTGAAATCTTCATCGACTCTAAATTTCCCTTCGATCGCTTCTTAGAAGCAGTGGGTGAATCAGATCCAGCACTTCGTCGCTCACTCATGGAGGCCCATGCCAAGGATCTCTTGGGCCACGTCACGGATTTGGCGAAGAAGGGGTATCAGAATGAGGGTAACTCCCCTGACTATGTCGTTCTCTTCGCTCCCTTTGAATCAATTCTGAGTGAAGCACTTGAAGTCGATCCACAACTACTCAACAAAGCCTTTGAAAAGGGCATCACCATTGCTACCCCAACAACGATGATGGCTCTACTTCGCACCGTCGCCTATGTCTTTAGCCAATCCGATATGGCACGCAATGCTTCAAAGATCACCGAGCTTGCAGGTGATCTCCTCAAACGCATTAGCCGTGTTCACACAAAGATTGCCACATTGGGTAAGAGCATCAAAAGCTCTGAACGTGCCTTTAATGAACTCGTTCAAACGGCGGAGGAGAATATGCTCCGTCCGGCTCGCAAGATGGTCGCACTCGGCGTTCCAACCCCTGCCAAGCTCTCAGGCCATGATGAGATCGAGGATGAAGTGCGCTCGATTAAGAATATTCAGAAAGAACTGGAACTCTCAGGATCAGATGAGGGCGATCTGGATGATGAAGAGGATGGTTTAGAGGATAATGAGTAATGTGAATATGGCATCGCCAAGAAAACTTCCTACCGTAGGGCAGATCAAGAAGCCCATAAGCGGCCCTGGTCTTACCGGCCCTGGCGTTATTGTGCTTCAGGCGCTCTTTATTCTGATCATCGAGACCTTTGAGTATGCAGTGGGAAAGATCGGTCCTATAACTGGCGTGGCACTTCTCCTTGCAATTGCTGGTGGCATCTATTTGGGACGCAAGGGAACTGAGTTCGTTACTGCAGTAAATCCCCCATTGGCTCTCTTTGGCGCAACAATCATTGTTCTCTGCTCACTCGGCGGTGTTGGCCTTCATATTGCACGATTAGGGCTTGATCTCGTCACCATCCTTGCAGCACTCGCCCCCTACCTCGTCATTGGGTCGCTGATCTCTTGGGGAAATTACGTAATGAAGACTCGCGCAGCGAAGCCTCGGACTTCGACATCCGCAGAGTAATTCTGCGTATTACTTGCCAGCTGCTTTAAGATCTTTTCGTAGCTCAGGTGGCAAGGCAAAGAGCAGATGCTCCTCCATCGCAGTCACAGTCTCAACATCAGTAAATCCTCGGCGCGCCAACTCTTTGAGAAGATCAGTTACCAAGATCTCTGGCACTGATGCTCCACTACTGACGCCAATCGTCTCCACTCCTTCAAACCATTCATCTTTCACCTCTGCGGCGTAATCAATGAGGTAGCCAGCGCGAGCGCCATACTCTTTTGCCACTTCTACCAGGCGAACAGAGTTGGAGGAGTTGGTGGAACCAACAACTAAGACGAGATCGGCATCGGGTGCGATCTGTTTGATGGCAACTTGGCGGTTCTGGGTTGCATAACAGATGTCATCTGATGGTGGATCCATAAGATTAGGAAAGCGCTCCTTGAGCGCTGCAACGGTCTGCAGGGTCTCATCCACGGAGAGAGTCGTTTGGGAGAGCCAGGCAACGCGTGATTCATCGCGCACTTTAAGATCTGCGATCCCAGCAAGACCATCAACGAGTTGAACACGATCTGGGGCTTCACCAGCTGTTCCATCTACCTCTTCATGGCCTTCATGGCCGATGAGCAAAATATCTAAATCTTCTTCTGCAAAGCGGCGCACCTCGTGATGGACCTTTGTCACAAGTGGACAGGTGGCATCAATCGTCTTCAGGCTGCGTTGGGCTGCCTCTTCATGAACTGCCGGTGAGACACCATGGGCGGAGAAGACAACGGTTGCACCTTCTGGGACTTCATTGGTCTCTTCGACAAAGATTGCTCCGCGAGCCTCAAGGGTTGCAACGACATGCTTATTATGAACAATCTGTTTACGAACATAGACCGGGGCGCCATAAAGATCGAGAGCCTTCTCGACTGCGATCACGGCACGGTCAACACCAGCGCAATAACCACGCGGTGCCGCTAAGAGAACTCGCTTACCCATGGCCCAAGCCTAATAGAGTTAGGCCGTGCTCGAGAACTCAGCTGAAGAACCCCTGCCCGTCCGGGTGATCTCAGAGGCGATCGGTGATTACCTCAGCAAATTAGGTCCGGTCTGGATCGAGGGTGAACTCTCAGAGGTCTCTGTGCGCCCCGGGGCCCAGATGGTCTTTATGCGCTTGCGCGATACCAGCGCCGATATGAGCCTTTCTATCATGTGTCACAAGTCGGTTCTTGAATCCGTCAATCCATTGCCAGCAAATGCTCGCGTCGTGATGTATTCGAAGGTCTCGTGGTACGGCAAGAGCGGCTCACTGACAATGAGTGTGAAGGAGATTAGGCAAGTCGGTGTTGGCGAACTTCTCGCCCGGTTAGAAGCGTTAAAGACGACCCTTGCCAATGAAGGCCTCTTCGCCGCTGATCGCAAGCAGCCACTGCCCTTCCTGCCTCAGGTCGTTGGCCTGATCTGCGGTCGTAACTCTGATGCTGAGAAAGATGTCGTTGAAAATGCAAAGCGTCGTTGGCCTGCAGTTCAATTTGAGATTCGTGAGGTTGCAGTGCAAGGAGCTGCAGCTGTCACCGAAGTGTCCGCAGCCCTTCGTGAATTAGATTCTGATCCCAAGGTCGATGTCATCATCATTACCCGTGGTGGTGGCTCCTTTGAAGATCTGCTCCCATTCAGTGATGAGGGTCTTGTCAGACTTGTTGCGTCAGCGACTACACCGATTGTGAGTGCGATTGGACATGAGAAGGATGCACCACTTCTCGACCTTGTTGCAGATTGGCGAGCATCAACACCCACTGATGCCGGAAAACGCGTTGTGCCAGATCTAGTGGAAGAGCTCACCAAGATTTCCACTCTCCAGGGGCGCTCTCTGCGCTATCTCACAAATATGATTTCAGGTGAGACCAATAGCATTCTCCAGATTAAGAGCCGCCCCATCTTTAAAGATCCCTACACAATCATCACCACTCGATCTGAGGCGGTGGCCAATCTCCACACTCGCTCTCATCGAGGAATGGGTAGCGCGTTGGCTCTTGGTAGCGAAGATCTTGACTCCCTCAAAGCCCAACTGCGTACCCTCTCCCCTCAATCAACCCTGGATCGTGGTTACGCCGTGGTCCTGACAGATAAGGGCGAGATCGTTCGCGCGGCAGCAGCCCTGAAGCCAGGAGATCACATCAGTATCAAGGTGGCAGAGGGTGTGGTTGCTGCCACAACCGACGCAGCCCTCTAAGAGAAATGAAGGAGTAGATTTAACGCCATGGCCGAGAAGAAGCTTTCCTATGAAGAGGCTCGTGATGAGCTAGCTGAGGTTGTCGCAGAACTAGAGTCGGGTCAATCCTCATTGGAGGATTCACTCACACTCTGGGAGCGCGGTGAACTCCTTGCCAAGATCTGCCAAGAGTGGCTCGATGGTGCGAAGGCGAAGTTAGATACCGCTCGCTCGATGAACTCTGAAAAGCCCGGTGGGAAAGATGCCTGACTTTATCTTTGAAGATCTCCTACCTCTCGGACCAGATACGACGGAGTATCGCCTGATCTCCACCGAGGGCGTCTCAACCTTCACCGCTGAAGGTAGGCAATTTCTCACGGTAACACCGGAAGCGATTACCACCCTGACATCAGAGGCGATCCACGATATCTCCCACTACCTTCGCGATGAGCACCTCGAGCAACTGGCAAAGATCATGACCGATCCCGAGAGCTCACCCAATGATCGGTTCGTAGCATTAGATCTGCTCAAGAATGCCAATATCTCTGCCGGCGGAGTCTTGCCGATGTGTCAAGACACTGGCACCGCCTTGGTCATGGGCAAGAAGGGTCAGCACGTTCTCACCTCCGAGAAGGATGAACTCTCAATATCTCGTGGTGTCTATAACTCTTATACCGAACTCAACCTTCGCTACTCACAGCTAGCTGCTGTGACCACCTGGGAAGAGAAGAACACGGGTAATAATCTGCCAGCCCAGATCGAGATCTATTCAGACTCTGATCATGCAGATGAGTACAACTTCCTCTTCATCGCCAAAGGTGGCGGGAGTGCCAATAAGTCATTCCTCTATCAAGAGACGAAGGCAGTACTCAACCCAACCTCTTTTATGAATTGGCTCGATGAGAAACTTCGTTCACTTGGAACGGCTGCGTGTCCGCCATATCACTTAGCAATCGTCATTGGTGGAACAAGTGCTGAGCAGACCGTGAAGACAGCAAAGCTTGCCTCCACCCATTACCTTGATTCACTTCCCACCACTGGCAACGCCCAAACTGGCCGGGGCTTTCGAGATCTCGATCTTGAGAAAGAGGTCCTAGAACTCACGCGACATCTGGGCATTGGTGCCCAATTTGGCGGCAAGTACTTCTGCCACGATGTCCGCGTGGTCCGTCTTCCTCGCCATGGCGCCTCACTTCCCATCGCAATCGCTGTCTCGTGTTCAGCAGATCGCCAGGCAAAGGGGAAGATTACAAAAGATGGCATCTTCCTTGAAAAGTTAGAACGTGATCCAGCCAGATTCTTGCCTGAGACCACCGATGCCCATCTCGATGATGCCCTCGTGAGGATCGATCTCAATCAGCCGATCCCTGATCTCCTGAAAATCCTGAGCCAGTACCCGATCAAGACTCGCCTTGAACTGACTGGAACGCTCATTGTTGCTCGCGATATCGCCCATGCCAAGCTCAAGGAGCTTCTGGATTCTGGGAAAGAGCTCCCCCAATACTTCAAGGATCATGCCGTCTATTACGCAGGCCCGGCTAAGACTCCAGTCGGCTATGCCTCTGGCTCCTTCGGCCCAACAACTGCAGGTCGTATGGACTCCTATGTTGAACAATTCCAAGCCGCAGGTGGCTCGATGGTGATGCTCGCCAAAGGCAATCGCTCTCAGGCCGTTACTGATGCCTGCAAGAAAAATGGCGGCTTCTACCTTGGCTCGATCGGTGGACCAGCTGCCCGATTAGCTCAAGATTGCATCAAAAAGGTTGAGGTCCTGGATTTTGCAGATCTGGGCATGGAGGCGGTCTGGAAGATTGAGGTCGAGAACTTCCCTGCCTTCATCGTGGTCGATGACAAGGGAAATGATTTCTTCGCCGAAACGAGCAAGCCACTCTCCATTGGAAAGAGACCGAACTAGGTCGGCCGAAAGGCTAAAAACTTAAAAAAACTCTAGTAGCTACCAATTCGGTGGTGCGTAGCAAGAGCAACGCATGGCGTTCCATAGCGGACGCTGATATAGCGAAGTCCCCACTTAATCTGCGTGATGGGATTGGTGCGCCAATCCATGGCGATCACTTCCATCTTGTCAGCTGGGAGCGCTTGAGGAATTCCATGAGCGCCGCTTCTGCGGTTATGAGCCTTGAAGTTCCAGTGGCTCTCGGCATTCCAGAGCGCATTGAGGCAGCTGATCTGAGATGAATTCCATTTATAGGTGGCATCAATCAAAGTTTGGGCAACGGCTTGGGCGCCAGTTGGCGTCTTTGCTAATTCCACTTGAGCCGAAGCCAGAGCAACCAGAGACATCTGGTGGGCGCTGACGGCCGGGACTGAACCGAGGTCGATCAAACCTGGGCTTAACGGTGGATTGGTCGTTGGGAGAGCTAAGGCCTGGTCTCCAGTGAGCGGAGCGCCGGCATTGGGAGCCGCAACGGGTGAGGTGTCGCTCAAGGTGAGGTCCCTGTGAAGGCTTACCTGGGCAAAGGTGGAATCGGTAATCGTGACCATAGAAACTACAAGGGCAGCTCCGAGAGCTATGGCAGGTTTTCTCATCTGCGGAATCCAACGGCTACTCACGATCGCTCTCCTTTCTGCTCGCCACATCGCCATAGTTGGCGTTGCGGCTCGGTTCCTTCTGGACCGAACAGGTTAAAGAGTTACATCCATGTGAATGATCGGCAAATTAAACCCTGCATAGTTGCGGATAAAGTTTTTACTCACAGTTTCGGGGGTCGGTAAAAGTGCAGGTCAGGCAGGGCAGAATGGCAAATGTCCGATTTGTCCCCACAGGGTTATAAGGGGGGCTAGAGCGGTCCTCTGAGAGTTCTTAGGCGCTGAAGTTCAGTGGCTCTTCCAACATCTCAGTGACCAGGGCTGCGATGGCCGACCGCTCTGACCTGGTGAGAGTGACATGGGCGAAGAGGGAATGACCTTTGAGCGACTCAACGACCGCTGCGATTCCATCGTGGCGACCAACCCGCAAGTTATCCCGTTGGGCGATGTCGTGGGTGAGGATGACGCGCGAGCCTTGGCCGATTCGGGAGAGAACGGTTAAGAGAACCCCTCGCTCCAAGGATTGGGCTTCATCTACGATGACAAAACTGTCATGGAGGGAGCGACCACGGATGTGGGTGAGGGGTAGAACTTCGATCAACCCCCGGTCGATGATCTCGTCAATGACGCTCTGGCTGACGAGAGCCCCCAAAGTGTCAAAGACTGCCTGTGCCCAAGGCGACATCTTCTCGCCCTCTGACCCTGGTAGGTAGCCAAGCTCCTGGCCACCCACGGCATAGAGTGGCCTGAAAATAACAACCTTCTTGTGGTGGCGTCGCTCAAGGACTGCTTCAAGTCCAGCGCAGAGAGCGAGCGCAGACTTTCCCGTTCCGGCCCGGCCACCGAGGGAGACGATGCCAATCTCATTATCCAAGAGCAGATCGAGAGCGACTCGTTGTTCAGCCGAGCGACCATGAAGGCCAAAGGCTGATCGATCACCTCGCACTAATTGAATCCGCTTATCCGGTGTGACTCGAGCTAGTGCGCTTCCCTTTTCAGAGTGGAGAACAAGTCCGGTGTGAACAGGATGTTCCTTGCCAAGGTCATGAGCGGTGCGATCATTTTCATAGAGTGCATCGATCACATTTCCACCGACACTTGCTTCAACGATCCCAGTCCACCCAGCACTTGATGCCAACTCTGCCCGATACTCCTCAGCTTCAACACCGCAGGATGATGCCTTGACGCGAAGTGGGAGATCCTTTGTCACTAGAACAACATCGCGACCTTCAGCCATAAGATTTTTAGCTATAGCCAGAATCCGAGTGTCATTGGAGCCATCTCGAAGAAAACCAGATGGGAGCGAGGAGACATCGGAGTGATTGAGCTCCACTCGCATCGAGCCACCCTCATCATTGATGGTGATTGACTCATCCAGGCGACCATGTTTGATGCGGATATCGTCGAGCATTCGAAGGGCAGAGCGAGCAAAATAACCGAGTTCTGGATGATCTCGCTTGCTCTCCAATTCGCCAATAACGACGATCGGGACGATGACTTCGTGCTCAGCAAAGCGGGCTAAGGCCGCCGGGTCTGCCAAGAGAACACTGGTATCTAATACATATGTCTTGCGACCTTTATGGCTTTTTGCTTGGGCCAAGATGGGTATCTCGCATTTCCAGGCGCAGTATTCGGTTCCGGGGGAATCGGACTTATAACCCAAAAGGTAGAACTCGCCAGGGCGCGGGGGTGGGCGACACGCAGCCCCGGAAAGTTAAATTTTGATGACGGCTGAACTACTGGCTACTACTGACCAAAGCGACGATGGCGTTGTGAATATGCTCGAAGGGCTCGCAGGAAATCGACTCGACGAAAGTCAGGCCAATAGGCCTCACAGAAGTAGAACTCGGAGTGGGCTGATTGCCAGAGCAGGAATCCCGATAAGCGCTGCTCCCCCGACGTTCGGATGACAAGTTCTGGGTCAGGCATCCCCTTGGTATAGAGATGTTTGTCGATCTCAGCAATGGTGAGGTGATCTGCGATCTCATCAGCACTCTTGTGATCGTTAATTCCAGTCTTGATGTAATCGCGGACTGCATCAACAATTTCACGACGGCCGCCATATCCAATTGCCACATTCACCACGATCTTTGCGCAACCCTTTGACTCCTCTTGGGCCTTAGCCAATCGCTCGCGCAGCCATTCAGGGAGAAGGTCGAGTGCGCCAAGGGGGCGAATCTCCCAGCGCTTCTGAGCAACTAAATAATCAACGGCTCCAGCGATGATCTGCAGGAGAGAGTCCAGCTCTTGCGCCTCCCGGTTGAGATTCTCAGTGCTCAGCAGCCACAAGGTAATGATCGATACATCAGCCTCTTCACACCAATCCAAGAGTTCGATGATCTTCTCAGCGCCTTTGCGGTGGCCATCTTCGGGACGACCGAAATTGTTCTTTGCCCACCTGCGATTGCCATCAAGAATCACGCCAACATGGTCAGGAGTCTGGCTTCGGTCGAGCTGGCGCAGTAGTCGCTTCTCATAGATCGGATAGATGACCGACTTGATCACTGGTTTTATCTGATCGCGAAGGAGTCTTGAGGCGATCTGGCTAGCCATGAGCTCTTACTGCTTGGCGGTGAAAGCTGCGAACTCTGCAACAGCGCGACGATCTGCCACAAAGGATGCGATCGGGAAGGTTCCGGCCAACATATAGAAAACAGCGATTTTTAAGGGTTTGCGGACCGCAAAGCAGTAGTTAAAGGTGACAAGAACGTAGACCATATAGGCGAAGCCATGGACAACTGCGATCAAACGAATAAGGGTTGGAACGTTGTCGTGTGTGGCAGTTAACTTAATCGGCAGATAGACCAACCAGAGCAGTAGCGACATGACGCCAGCCACATTTGCCATGAGACGAAACCGAGCGAGAGCGCCAGCCTTATTTACTTTGAGCAGGTTCATAGATTTACCCTATCGCTGTTTCTGGGCTTTGAGCCTGATTGCCATCTCGCTTGCGAAGTGACCGGTTATAAAAGGGAGCGAAGAGCACCAAGATCGCCATAAACCACCAGGTGATCACATAGGCGATGTGTTGCCAGTAGAAGCCGCCAATGGGGTTGATTAATTGAGGTGCTGGGATGCGACTTCCCACTATGGTACTTCCTGATGAATCGCTCTCACTGAGTGCACTTACATAGCCATCAAAGAGTTGGTAGGTACCCACACCTGCAACGAGTGCCGGGTCCAGCCGCGACAGAGTTGTTGCACTGCCATTGGCATGATCCTCATTTTGATGTGGGTAGAGCCGTCCCACCACAGTTATCGGATCGGTGCGATCTGCAAGAGTGTGATCATTGAGCCCTCGAACAACCAGGATCGCTCGGTTGCGTGAGAGCACCATCAGACCAACACGAAGATTTGCCGTTTTTGTTGGAGTGAGCACTTGAAGTGGTGCATCAAAGTACTTCACGTAGGTACCAGTGAATGTCACGAGTCGGTTATAGGCGGCATCGCGCAGATTGTGGCCAGCAGCAGCGACGCTCTCCAGATTGATAGTTGCTCGCTCTGGCGGAGTCTGTGATTGGCGCTGCACATTCTGGGCACGGTGGAGTTGCCATATTCCAAGTTCGGTAAAGCTCGCGCAAAGCATGAGAACAACGATCAGGGATGCGATCTTCTTGACTACTTCTGCAGTGCGAGAACTACCGGTCATTGTGAGCGATCGTCCTGGGTACCGTCCTGACGGTTCTGCATCCGCTTATAACGACGATAGAAACTTGTGCAGAGCACCGCAACCGCAAGGGTCAAGAAGATCATGGTCAAAGACCCTGCAATTCCGACATTGACGTTCTGCGTGGAGTCGCTCATGGCTCAAGTATCTCCTATTTCATCCCTAACTTTGCTGGTGGAATACACTTCAGAGATGAAGCGCGAGGATGATCCTTATCTCAGGAAGCGCTATGGGATCCCTGAGCCAACTCGCTATAAGAAGTGGTTCACCCCTGCCCTGATCGTTCTCGTAGTTGGCGGAGGCTGGCTCGCCTGGTCAGCCAACCACTTCAGCCGCCCGGAAGTCCGCACCACCCTCATCTCATTCACTGCTCTCGATTCATCGCATATGCAGGTTCGATACTCGATATCGGTGAGAACCTCGTCGAAGGCCCATCTCTGCCAGCTGGTCGCTCGCGACTATGAAGCCAACACGGTTGGTGAGATTACAGACCACTTCCCAGCCGGAACATTTACCCCCGTGACCCTTGTCAGTGTCATTCCTACGCGTGTGGCAGCGGTCAATGCCGCAATTATTAGATGTGCCCTTGGATAAGGTGAAGTAAAGTTCATCCTCTTATGACCCCTTCAGAATCACCTCAGACCTGGCTCACCAACGAAGCTGCCGATCGCCTACGCGCTGAGCTCGTAGACCTAGAAGGTCCCCGCCGGGTTGATGTTGTGAAGAAGATTGAAGCTGCTCGCGCCGAAGGCGACCTTAAAGAGAATGGTGGCTACCACGCTGCCAAAGATGAACAAGGAAAGATTGAGGCGCGCATTCGCCAACTCAAGCACATGTTGGAGAATGCCCATATTGGCGAACCTCCAGCATCTGCTGATGGCGTCATTGGTCAAGGCATGAAAGTGACAGTTGACCTCATGGGCAATGAAGTCGTATTCCTCCTTGGATCTCGCGAGATTGCCGTCGATGACCTCGATGTTTACTCTGAGAAGTCACCCCTTGGCGGGGCAGTGCATGGCCAGAGCGTCGGTGCAAGAGTTACCTATACGGCGCCAAACGGTCGTCAGATCTCCGTCACGATTAAGGCAGCTGAGTACCTGTAATTTCTACCCGCTCCATTACTTATCCGTGTTCTTATATCGGCGTACGCTAAGTGGAACAAAGATTGCCATGATCAAGACCATATAAAGAAGTGATGTCTGAATTGGATGCTGGCTTGGAAATGAGTTCTTCGTCGCCCCAAAGATATTGTGGAAGCCAAAGAGTTGGCGAACAGCTGCCACCATTGTTGATACTGGATTCCACTCTGCAAAATATTGAAGAACCCGTGGCATCGAAGTCGTCGATGCAAAGGCGTTTGAGAGGAAGGTCAGCGGGAAGGTAAAGAGGAAGCTGATATTTGCCACTACTCGAGCATCCTTTGCGACAAGCCCGGCAAAGATTCCAGCCCAACTCAGAGCGTAGCCAAAGAGCAAGAGCATCAAGAAGCCCAACGCAATTTTTAGCAAACCCGATGTGGGGCGCCAGCCAACGATATAGCCGGCAGTTCCCATCACGGCGATCACAACAATATTGAGAAGGCCATCACCTAAGGTGCGACCGGTGACCACTGCCGCACGTGAGATCGGCAAGGATCTAAAGCGATCGATGAGGCCCTTCTCCATATCTTGAGCCATGCCTTGAGCAGTTGCTGCCAAGGTAAATGTGACAGTTTGAACGAAGATTCCTGGCATCAAAAGTTGGACATATCCGCCTTTGATTCCAGTACCAAGCCCTGCAAAGACGTAGCGGAAGAGCAGCACGAACATAACTGGCTGGATCGTGTTGAAGATGAGGACTTCTGGAACGCGGGCCAACTGCAAGAGTTGTCGCTTCATAATGATGAGTGAGTCGCTCACAGCTCTCATGGCCTGCCTCCCTTCTTGCCCTTTACTTCCAATTCCGGTTTAACCTCTTCAGCTGCATGGCCTGTGAGCGACATAAAGACGTCGTCCAGGGATGGGCGCTTTAAGGCAATATCAAGGGGGTGAATCTTCGCTGTGTCGAGTTCGCGCAGGAGTTCAACGAGCGCCTCACTGCCGGTAGAGACAGGTGTGGAGATTTTACGCAGGCCAGCATCAATTGTTGATTGCGTCTTGCCAACGCGATCAGCAATCTCGCGAGCTGCAGCGAGATCACTTTCTGCAACGATAAGTTCGAGTCGCTCTCCCCCCACTTGAGTCTTTAAATGATCTGATGTGCCACGAGCAATCACTGTTCCTCGATCAATCACTGCGATCTCATCGGCGAGCTGGTCGGCCTCTTCTAAATACTGAGTGGTGAGAAGAAGAGTGACTCCATCATCAACAAGACCTTCGATCACCTTCCACATCTCCATCCGACCTCGTGGATCTAACCCGGTCGTTGGTTCATCGAGGAAGAGCACCTTCGGGCGAATAATCAGTGATGCTGCTAAATCAAGGCGACGGCGCATTCCACCCGAGAAGGTTTTAATCGGACGCTTTGCCGCATCGCTGAGGGAGAATTGTTCAAGGAGCTCTTTCGCCCGAGCGTTGGCTGACGATGAACTCAGGTGGTAGAGCCGGCCAAACATGACCAAGTTATCCCAGCCAGTGAGCGTCTCATCGACCGCTGCATACTGACCTGAAAGTCCAATGATCTCGC
>CAIJKC010000083.1 GCA_903821145.1 uncultured Actinomycetes bacterium
TATTTTCCTTTCAGAAAGAGTCGATCTGAAGAATTTCTTCATCTCGGCTTGGCCCATCGAGTCCACCTCATAAGTCATGAGTCGGTGTTATTTGGCCCTTTCATGATTCGAATGGAATAAGATTCTGAGATCACTTCAAGATTGGCGGACGCTTTGGCGCATTCATTCCCTTCTGACTTCCTCTGGGGCACGGCTACTGCGAGCTACCAGATTGAAGGTGCTGCGCATGAGGATGGCCGGGGAGTAAGCATCTGGGATACCTTCAGTCGGACCCCAGGCAAGGTAAAGAATGGCGATACAGGTGATGTGGCCTGCGATCACTACCACCGCTTCCCTGAAGACATAGCTCTGATGAAAGGGTTAGGCGTAAAGGCTTATCGCTTCTCGATCGCTTGGCCCCGGCTATTTCCGCAGGGCGATAGCGTGCGAGAAGAACGCGGCTTTGATTTCTATAACCGCTTGATTGATGCTTTGGTTGCGGCGGGTATCGAACCGATGGTGACCCTGTATCACTGGGACTTGCCGCAAGCTTTGGAAGATCGGGGCGGCTGGGCAAATCGCCAAACTGCATACGCGTTTGCTGATTATGCGGCTGCCTGTGCCAACGCCTTTGGTGATCGAGTTTCAACATGGATAACACTTAATGAACCGTGGTGTGTCTCATGGCTGAGTTATTCGATGGGTATCCACGCACCGGGTAAGAAAGATTATCGTGCCGCTGTTGCAGCCGCGCACCACACCTCTTTGGCACATGGACTCGCTACGCGATCCCTCAAGGCCGTAAATCCTGCGTTCAAGGTTGGCCTGACGGTCAATATGACGAACTATATTAATGAGAGCCCAGGAGATCCCGTCGTTGATGAAGTGATCGATCTCTTAGATGGCAATTACAACCGATGGTGGGTTGGAGGGGTGCAGAACGGGGAGTATCCGGCGACTCTACTCGCGGCATATGGCGATCTCGTAGACGGCGTGATTTTGCCAGGGGATATGGATCTTGTGAGATGCGAGAATGAATTTCTCGGTGTGAATTATTACCGGGATGAGTTTGTGGCTTCAGCTCGTCCAGAAGACTTGCCGCTGCGTGATCGTGCATATATGCCATTTGATCAACGAGCGAACCTCTCATTGCCAGAACGGTTCACTGGCAAGCTCACCGATATTGGATGGCCTGTTACACCGCATGGCATAAAGGACCTGGTGCTACGCATACATCGGGAATGGCCTGGCGTGAAGGCAATGTACATCACCGAGAATGGCTGCGCTTATGGCGATGAACCCGATGCCAACGGAGTTGTGAATGATCAACGCCGCGTCGACTACCTTCGGGCTCACCTCTCTGAAGTAAGCAAGGCGATCAAGCAGGGTGCGCCGGTGAGGGGTTATTTTGCCTGGTCATTGTTGGATAACTACGAATGGGCCGAGGGCTACTCTCAACGATTTGGAATTATCCACGTGGAATATGCGACCCAGAGGCGGACAATTAAGGCGAGTGGCTACGAATATCGCAAGATCATCGCTCACAACGCGGTGAATTAATTTTGCTCAGGTAACCTTTGCCCATGGCTAAAAAAATCTCCAGCCCAGATCGCCAAGCGATGAATTGGCTGCTTATTGGCGGATCTCTCGTCTCCACCTTCTTGTGGGCGACACTTGAAGATCCCTTCAATGCCCCAAAGAGTTGGATCTTGTACTGCGTCGGATTCTGGCTTGCTGGTTGGGTTGGCTTTCAGGTTCGCCGCCGTTGGTCCCAGAAGATTGATCGCCAGGTATTTATTCTTGCTGGATCTCTTGCGCTCACATTTATTGCAGCGTTTCTCGCCACAGATGTAAAACTGCAAGGCCTCTTCGGTGATTACGCCCGTCGGACGGGATTGATCTCTTATCTTTCACTCATCCTCTTCTTCACTGCTGCCTCGATGCTCTTCTCACTCTCCACCATTGCACTCTTTGATCGAGTCACATTAGTAGTTGGCTTCATTGTGGGCTTCTATGGATTTATCCAACACTTTAAAGTCGATTTCATTAAGTGGAATAACCCTTATAACAGTGTGCTCTCCACACTTGGAAATCCCGATTTCGCTGCAGCTGTAATGGCGATCTTCCTAGTCTTGGCCTTCGGTCTAGTAATCAATAGCTCGAAGAGTAAGATGGTGCGAATCTGGTCAGCGCTCAATGTGCTGCTCTTGCTCGTCACAATCCTCTTTAGCCAAGTCCGTCAGGGCTTGCTTGCCGGCGCCGCCGGTATCGCGGTGATCGTCTATATCTGGCTCCATCAACGCAAAAAAATCGCGGCATATGGCTTTGCTGGATTTGGAGCCTTGGTTGGCGCACTCGGTTTGGTTGGAATGCTCAACCAAGGACCATTGAAGAGCCTCTTCTATAAAGCTTCAGTGACCTATCGCGGTGATTATTGGCGCGCAGGTATCCGGATGTTTAAGTCACATCCACTCTTTGGAGTTGGTCTTGATCGTTATGGCGCATACTTCCGCCAATATCGCGATGCGACGCAGGCGTTACGCCGTGGGCCTGGCACCATCTCTAATGCCGCACACGATGTACCCATTCAATTAGCCGCCACTGGTGGCATCTTTGTATTAATCGCTTTCTTAGTCCTGACACTCTTTATTGCCTGGCGCGGTATCACTGCGCTTCGAAGTGCGACCGGGATTAATCAGATAGTTATCGCTACCTTCTTTGGCGCCTGGATTACCTATGAAGCGCAATCGTTCATCTCGATTGATAACGTAGGTATCGCGATCTGGGGTTGGATCCTTGGCGGCATAGTTGTTGCACTTTCACGGCCGACAAAGATCGAAGAAACTCTCGCACCAGTAAATGCCAAACCGCTACGATCAAAGAAGCAATCTATAAAGCAATCAACAAAGATCTCATCTGGATCGGCTGCACAACCGTTGGTCTCTGGGCTCCTCTTTACTCTCGCCTTTGCCATCTGTATTCCAATGTTCTTATCTGATGCCGCGCTCAAGACGAGCCGAGGATATGCAACGCCAACCTCTGCAAATCTTTCAGCCTATCTTCAAATCGTTCGCAAACCTTTGGGGTATGGCTTCCAAGATACTCATGCAAAAGAGAGTGTTGCCATTCTCTTGGCACAGGCGAATCAATTACCTGAGGCAAA